>NZ_CP121679.1:4220000-4520000 GCF_029760895.1 Ancylobacter sp. WKF20 | reverse complement strand
CTAAGCCGGAGGCCTTTGCCTCTCCGGTCCTTTCGGAGAGCCCCGTCATGTCCGGGAGGGTGGCCATGGTGTCGGTCACGGCCGACTCTTTTCACCAGCGCTACGGTGCCGGCCTCGTCTGCCGTGAGGATCCCATTCCCCTTCCTTCGGGGGCGCGGCCATGAGCGAGAAACTTGCTGAAGAGACGAAGTTTCTCGACGATGTTCTGTCGCTGGCACGGATGGCGTCCATCTCTCAGTATCATTTCGAAGCTATATTCCATCGGATAATCAGCATCGAGAAGAACAGCGTTCATCCCGATCACGACGAGATCGTCTTTAAGATCAGGCAGGAGCTATACGACAACGTTAGCTTTGCCCATTTCGATATCCTGGAGAGAGCAAAAAGGCTCGCTGATAGGGCGAAAGAGCTCATGGATCTCTGAGCCGTGACCCTGGCGAGGACCCCGCTAAAAATGTGGAATTGCCCCACTTTATCGAATTCCAATTAGGATCGAATCAGTGTAGCTTGCCCACATATAAGAGGCGGAGACGGCACATGTTTCACCAGATTCTGACGGCAACCTACTCTTCCGGGGATGTGGGGTACGCCCTGCAGCACCCGAAATTCGCCAACCATCAGCGAGAAGTCACGCGCGCGCGCTCGAGCATTCTTCCCCGACGCGCCGCCCCAGGCCCCGGTGGGGGCGAGTATCGCTACGCGCACATCGTCGAGCACGCGCTGCTCATGAGCATCGGCGTTCGGCGCGGGCGGGATATCAGCCGCGCCGTCTTCCTCGGCCTGGCCCGCGAACTGTCGGGTAACAGCCGTGGCAACAAGAAGATCAACAACCTGCCCGATGATGAGCGCCATGCGATCATTTTCGGCGGCACCAGTTTCGAGGATGCGGACTATCCCGATGGTGCACCAAAGGACCTCGCCCGGATCGTCGACTATCCCACGATCTTCTTCGATGAGGACTTCATCAGCCGCGACCCGGCGAAGCCGACTTTCCTGCTGTACGAGAACGAGCCAGTCCCCGGCGCCGCGCTCGTCATCCTCACGGGCGACCGCAGCCTTGGCGAGGCACAGGCCGAGCTGATCGAAAGGAAGCTCTACTCGGCCGGCTCCGAAGAAATGAAGGAGATTGTGCGGGAACGGTTCGACGACATCCCCGCCCTGAACCTGACGACGCTCCTGGCCCGCATCGACGAGCGGCTGAAGCTGCGTCTCAAGGCGCGCTCCATTCGGGGCTCCTGATTGATGGCTTACTCGGTCGGCATAGCCAGACGTGTGATTGACCGTTCGCTCGCCGCGATCGGCTTGCGCCGTCGTTCCTTCGAGGGAGCGGGCGCCGGCCGCCGCACCTTCGGCTGGGGCAAGATGCCGAACCCGCAGGCAGCGGTGCAGGCGGCCCGCCAGCCGCTGATGCAACGCGCCCGCTACCTTGTAGCGAACAATCCGCACGCTGCCGCCGCCAAGGCCGCATGGGTGGCGGCGCTGGTCGGCAGCGGAATCTGGCCGGCTCTCACTGGGCCGATATCGGATCGCTGGACGGCGTGGACCGACGAGGCGGACGCTGACTGGCTGACGGACTTCCCCGGCCTCTGTGCTCTGCTAGTCGGCAGCATGGTGGTGGATGGCGAGGGACTGGCGGTGCGCACAGTTACGCGTGCCGGCCTGCGCATCCGCGTGCTTGATCCCGACCAGCTCGACGGCTCGCTGACCCGCCCGCTGCCGGATGGCGGCGCCATCATCAACGGCGTGGAATTCGACGCGATCGGCACCCGCGTTGCCTACTGGATCAAGCCGCAGCGCTATGAACTCGCCATGCCGGCAAACATGAACCCGGTGCGGGTGCCGGCCGAGGATGTCATCCATCTCTTCCGGCCGGACTTTCCCGGTCAGGTGCGAGGCATTTCGTGGTTCGCCCCCGTGGTGCTGCGCATCGCCGAGCATGATGAATGGCACGGTGCGCAGATCACCCGGCAGAAGATCGGCGCCCTTCTGGCGGGGGTCATCACCACGCAGGATGGCACCACGCCCTTCGCTGGCGAGATGCAGGGTGATGCCGTGATCGGCAGTCTTGAACCCGGCGCCATGGTGGTGCTGCCGCCCGGGAAGGATGTGACCTTCTCCAACCCGCCGGCAATCGCCGAGGAGGCGAACGAATTCGCCCGCATCACCCTGCACGAGATCGCGGCCGGTCTCGGCCTGCCTTATGAGGTGATGACGGGCGACCTCTCGCAGGTGAACTATAGCTCCATCCGTGCCGGCATCGTCAGCTGGCGCCAGCGCATCGAGACCATCCAGCACAATGTGATCGTGTTCCAGATGCTGCGCCCGACGTGGAAGCACTGGGTGACGGTGGAACGGCTCGCGGGCCGAATCGACGGGCGCCTCGAGGATCCCGTCCCGGTGCGCTGGATCACCCCCAAGCAGCCTTGGGTGGACCCCGCCAAGGACGTTCAGGCGGAAGTCGACGCCATCAATGCCGGGCTGATGAGCCGCCGGGAAGCCGTCGCGGCGCGCGGCATGGATGTGGGCACCCTTGATGCCGAGATCGCCGCCGACCGCGCCCGTGAAAAGGCGCTCGGCCTCACCTTCACCTCGCCCGTCAAGGTGCCGCAGCCGGAAGGCACCACGGCATGAGGGAGGATCTTATCCAACCGCTCTGGCAGGGCTTTCACCGCAAGGCATTTCCGCTGCTGAGGCGCGGGCACCCGTCCGTGGATGAACTCCGGCGGATGGAAAAGGCGGCGCAGTACTGGCTCGACGATGTGCGCCATACCCTCGATGAGCGCCAGGCGAAGCGTGGAAGGAAACGCGCATGAACGCGCCTGTCGAATTCATCACCCGCCGCGCTCCTCTGGCGGCGACCAGCTGGAACCCGGACGAGCGCACCTTTGAAGTGGTGTTCTCGACGGGCGCCACGGTCGAACGCCAGGACGCGCGCGGCCCCTTCCTCGAGCGGCTTTCACTGAATCAGGACTGGGCGCCCTTCATCGGCGCTCCCGTCCTGAACAGCCACCGCCGGGGCATCCTGACTGACGTGCTGGGCTCCGTCCTCAAAGCATGGACGGTCGGCGGGAACCGAGAGGCCCGCGCGATCATCAGGATGTCCCGGCGGCCGGATGTCGAGACGATCATTCAGGATGTTCTCGACGGGCACCTCAGGGGTGTCTCCGTCGGCTACACCGTATTCGATTGGACCGAGACGACCGAAGGCGGACAGCGCGTGAAGACCGCGATGCGCTGGACCCCGGCCGAACTGTCCATCGTCCCCATTCCCGCCGACCGCCAGGCCACCATACGAGGTGTAACCATGACGGCCCCCACCGAGCCGACCAACCCGCCGGCTCTGTCCACCCCGCCCGCCGCGGCGGCCCCCAACCTCACGGCGTCCGCGGAACGGGCCGCCGTCAATGCGCAGATCCGCACCATCGCCTCCCTCGCTGGTCTCGACCAGGCATGGACCGATGGGCAGATCGATGCCGGCGCGACGGCCGAGGCCGCCAGCGCCGCTGCCTTCGCCGCCATGCAGGCCCGCAGTGCCCCGCTGCAGGCGCTACGCGGGACGCCGCCGACGATCACCATCCTGCATGACCACACGGACCCGGTGGCGATCCGTTCGGCCATGGCTGATGCCATCGCACACCGGATCAATCCCGGCCGGTGCAAACTGGAAGGCCGCGCCCGCGAGTATGTGGGTTATCGCACACTGAACATGGTCGGCACGCTCGCCCATGCGCGCGGCGACCGCGTGAACCTGAACGATCAGCACGCCCTGATCGAGCGCGCTGTCGGCGCCCATTCGACGGGGGATTTCCCCCTCCTGCTGGCGGACGCGGCGAACAAAAGCCTGCTGGCGAACTACCAGGCGGCCGAGCCGACCTATCGCGCGTGGGCGGCGCGGCGCAGCTTCAACGACTTCAAGCCGCACAACTTCCTGCGGGTGGGCGACTTTCCGCGTTTCAAGGAAATCGGCGAGAACGGAGAGGTGAAGTACGGCACCATTTCCGAGAACCGGGAGCAGGTGTCGGCAAAAGAATACAATGCTGGCATCAGCATCGGCTACCGCGCCATGGCAAATGACGATCTATCGGCAGTCGCCGACTTCTCCTCGATGATCGCCATAGGCGCCGCTGCCGACGAGAACCGTATGGTCTATGCGCTGCTCACCGGCGCACCGCTGATGTCGGACAGCAAGGCCCTGTTCCACGCGGACCATGGCAACCTCGTTACTGGCTCGGCCATTAACGGCGCGCCGCAGATCCATGCCAGCGTGAGCGCGCTGCGCAAGCAGAAGAGCCTCGATGGGCTGGCGCTGAATCTCTCCCCGCGCTTCCTCATCGTCGGACCCGACATGGAGCTCGGCGCCCGCCAAGTGGTGGCCGCCATCACAGCCACCAAGAGCGGGGACGTGAACCCGTGGGCGGGGACGATGGAGCTCATCGTAGATGCCAACATCGTCGGCAATGGCTGGTACATCGCCGCCGATCCGACTTCGGCTCCCTGCATTGTCTACGGCTATGTGGCCGGCGCCGAGGGCCCGCAGATCCGCACCGAGATCGATTTCAACACCCGCGCCGTGAAGGTCGCGGCGGGGCTCGACTTCGGCTGCGGCGTGATCGACTTCCGTGGCCTCGTAAAAAATCCGGGGGCGTGATGAGCACGATCACTCTCGGCGGCCAGAGCCTCGACACGAACGATCCGTGCGCACTCTACGAGGCGCTGTACGCCTTCAAGCTGCGGCTAATCGCAGGCGAGCGGCAGGAGGAGGTGGAAATCACCTCGCCGCTCACCAGGCGCCGCGTGCGCTTCACCGCCGCCAATCCCGAAGCCCTCGACGCGGAGCTTGAACGGCTCCGCGCCGCCTGTGACGCCCGCCTCGGCGCCGGACCCGCACGGCCCCGCGTCGTCTACTTCAACACCAGCAAGGGGCTGTGACATGAAGAACTTCATTCAGACCGGCGACATTGTGCCCGTGACGGCGCCGGCCGGCGGGCTCGGCTCCGGCGCCGGCGTCCTCGTCGGCTCGCTCTTCGGCGTGGCCATCGGCCCGGCTGCAGCCGGCGCGGCAGTGGAGATCTCCACACGCGGCGTGTTCGACTTGCCGAAGACCGGCAGCGGCGCGCTGGCGGCTGGCGCCAAGGTGTACTGGGACGATACGGCGAAGGCCGCGACGGGCACTGCCTCGGGCAATAGCCTCATCGGCGTTGCCCTCGCCGCTGCCGCTGCCGATGCCGCGAACATCCGCGTGCGCCTCAACGGCGTCAGCGTGTGAAGGAGGGCGTTGGTATGGCACGCATCCGCGCACGCTTCACGGCAGCCGAGGTTACGCGCGCCTTCAAGGGCGCGCAGAATGCCGGCGTCCAGGCGCGGGTTGAAATCGACCTCGACGGCAAGATCGTCGTCATGTCCGCGCCGGCTGAGTCCGCTCCGCTGCCCCCGCTGGAGACGGCGATGGAAGACACCAACCCTTGGGATGAGGCGATTGGCTAAGATGCCCCGACCAAACCCGCCCCACCTCTCGCGCGACACGGACAGACACGGCAACGTGCGCTGGTACGTGCGCGTGCCCGGTAAGCCGAAGATCCGCATTCGCGAGGAATACGGCACGGCGGCGTTCTGGTCGGCCTACAGCGATGCCTTGGCGGGCCGTGCGCCCGGCAAGGCAGATGGGCGGCAGGTGAAGACCGCCGCCCTCTCCGGTTCCCTCCGCCAGCTGTGCGAGCGCTATTTTGCGAGCGCCGAGTTCAAGGGATTGGATGAGACGACACGGCGGGTGCGCCGCTCCGTCCTCGAACGCCTCTGTCAGGAGACCACGGCCAACGGCAAGAAGACCTTTGGGGACCTTCCGTCGCGATCCCTACTCTCTCGCCATGTCCTCGGGCTCCGCGACAAGCGCGCTGCGACCCCCGGCGCTGCAAATTCGATGGTAAAGGCACTCAGGCAAATTTTCGCTTTCGCGATCACGCGCAAGTTGGCCGACTCCAACCCTGCCAAGGACGTGCCCTATCTTCCCAAGGTGCTGCCGGATGGCATTCCCGCATGGACGGAAACTGACGTTGCGAAGTTCCGCGAGGCGCATCCGGAAGGCTCCATGGCGCGCCTCGCGCTCATGCTTTTCCTTGAGTTCGGCCAGCGCATTTCAGATGTCCACCGGCTGGGGCCAGGCATGGTCCACGACGGAAGCATCACCTTCACACAGTGGAAGAATCGCCGGCACAAACCGGTGACACTCACCCTGCCGATAAGCGACGAACTGGGCGCGGTGCTCGCTGCCCAGCCTCCCGGCCGGGAGACTTTCCTCGTTACCGATTTCGGGCGGCCCTTCGCCTCCACCGCCGCCTTCGGCAACAAGTTTCGCGACTGGTGCAGGGACGCGAAGCTGGTGGGTCGCTCGGCGCATGGCCTGCGCAAATACTTCTCTGCCAAGCTCGCCGAGGATGGCGCCAGCGATCGCGAGATCATGGCCTTCACTGGTCATCGCACCTCAAAGGAGGTGGACCGTTACACACGATCGGCGAGCCAGAGGCGGCTCGCGCAGGCCGCTCAACAGCGCCTCGCAGCGAACAGAATTGTCCCACCGCTTTCGACGGCAGCTAAAAGTGGGACGAAAAATGAGGTTAAACCTTTGTCGGAAAACAACTTTCCCGAAGTGATGGTGCCCAGGGACGGAGTCGAACCGCCGACACTGCGATTTTCAGTCGCATGCTCTACCAACTGAGCTACCTGGGCGTAGCCGGCAACGGCCGTGGCCGTGCGGAGCGGGCGGGTTATAGAGTCTCGTTCCCCGGCTGTCCATATGTCCGGGCCAGGAAAATGCCGGCTTTTCCCCAACCCTTGTGTGAAGGTAACATAAAACCTCCAACAACCGCGCCTGCCCAGCGCCCGTCGCGCCGTGATCGCCGCAGGCGGTGCGTGGCACGCTGAAATCGGTTGGAAAGACAAGACGTTGAGCGCGGAGGCACGTCGCCCCTCTCGCGCCCCGCTGCCGGGCCCTGCCCTCACCTCTCGCGCGGCGTCGCGGGGGCGAGGGACGGCTCCTCGCCGTCCTCGTCGTCATTCTCGGTGAGGGGGATGGCGTAGCTGCCGGTGAGCCAGCGGTGGAGGTCGAGATCGGCGCAGCGACTGGAGCAGAACGGGCGGTATTTTTCTACCATGGCCTTGCCGCAGATCGGGCACGGCTTGCCGGCGAGCGGGTTGGGCGCGTCATCGGCCATGGCGGATCTCATCCCTCACGCCGGATGCCCCCAGCGCTGCAATACCGGGTAGCGCTCGCCCGCCAGCAGGGCGACGGTCTCAGCCAGCGGCAGGCCGACCACATTGGTGTAGGAGCCGACCAGCTTGATCACGAATGTGCCCGCAAGTCCTTGAATCGCATAGCCTCCCGCCTTGCCCTGCCATTCGCGCGAGGCGATGTAGGCGTCGAGTTCCTCGCGGGACAAACGCTTGAAACGCACGCGGGTTTCGACCAGACGGGCGCGCACGCCGCCCTTCGGGGTCATCAGCGCGATGCCGGTATAGACCCGATGGGCGCGGCCGGAGAGCAGGCGCAGGCAGTCCGCCGCCTCGTCGCTGGTCTCGGGCTTGGGAAGGATGCGCCGGCCCACCGCCACCACCGTATCGGCGGCGAGCAAATAGGTGCCATCATACTCCCCAGTGATCTTGCGCCGGGCGTCCGCGGCTAAAAGCTTTTGTTGCGCAAGGCGTTGCGCGAGACGCCGGGGCAGCTCCCCGCGCTCGGGCGTTTCGTCAATATCGGCCGGGAGAAGGGCTTCGGGTTCGATTCCGGCTTGGGCCAGCAGCGCCAGGCGACGCGGCGAGCCGGAGGCCAGCACCAGGCGGGGACGGGCATTCACGCAAGGAAACTCCTGATTCCGCCGGATGATCGGGCGGTCGTGTCGGGCCGCACGCTAGTGCAATCCGGGTCAAAATTGAACGGCTTATTGGTGCAGTCAGGTGAACAGTCAGGCCGATGAGGTGACCAGTCAGGCCAGTGTGACCAAGGTTCAGGGGCGGAAGCGTCGCTTGATCCGCGTCTCCAGCTCGTCGCGCACGGTGCGGTAGGCGTCCATGCGCTGCTCGCGATTGCCGCTCTCCAGCGAGGGGTCGGGCGTCGGCCAGTATTCCACGTCGATGGCGTTGGTGCGGGTCAGCTCCAGCGCGCGGTGATGGGCGTCGGGCGAGAGGGTGATGACGAGGTCGAAGGCGAGGCCCTCATTCTCCTCCAGCTCCTCCAGCGTCTGCGGCCGGTGGCGGCTGAGGTCGAGGCCGATCTCGTCGATGGCCGCCTGCACGAAGGGATCAACCTCGCCCCGGATGACGCCGGCCGAGCCGACATAGAGCGAGCGCCCGAACAGATGGCGGGCGAGCACCGCCGCCATGGGCGAGCGCACCACATTCTGCCCGCACATGAACAGCACCGATTGCGGACGCTCGCGGCGCGTGGGCCCCGCAAAAGGGTCGGCCATGAGGTCGGCAAGCGGCGCGCGGGGGGCGTCCACCCTCACCCCCTCCAGTGCAGGGCGCAGACCAGCGTGAACAGACGCCGGGCGGTGCCGAAATCGAGCGCGATCTTGTCCTTTAGCCGCTCGCGCAGCACCTCCGAGCCTTCATTGTGCAAACCGCGCCGGCCCATGTCGATCGCCTCGATCTGCGAGGGGCTGGAGGTGCGGATGGCGGAGTAATAGCTTTCGCAGACCAGGAAATAGTCGCGCACCACCTTGCGCAGCGGCGAGAGCGAGAGATGGTGCTGCACCACGGGCGCGCCATCCGTGCGGGTGATGTCGAGCACCAGCCGCCCCTCGACCAGCGAGATGGCAAGGCCATAGGGGCCGGGCGCGTCATCGCCCAGCGGGGCGAAGCTGTTTTCTTCCAGCAGGTCGTAAATGGCGACGGCGCGCTCATGCTCGACGTCGCGATTGGCCCGCCCGATCGACGCGGGATCGAGCGTCACCGCCGCGAGGCGGCGGGTGGCGGCGTGAGGATCGTCAATCGTGGGGTCGTCGCCGACCGGATCGTCGCCGTCCGCCATGGCCCCTCCGTCAGAGGTTCAGCCGGATCGCGACGGAGCGGGCATGGGCGCCGAGCCCCTCCGCCTCACCGAGCGCGATGGCGGCCGGGCCGAGCGCGCGCAGCTGCTCCCGCCCGCATTTGAGGATCGAGGTGCGCTTCATGAAGTCGAGCACGTTGAGGCCCGAGGAGAAGCGGGCCGAGCGCGCGGTGGGCAGCACATGGTTGGAGCCGCCGACATAGTCGCCAATGGCCTCCGGCGTATGCGCTCCGATGAAGATCGCGCCGGCATGGCGGATACGCTCGACCAGTGCCTCGGCATCCGCCGCCATGATTTCCAGATGCTCGGGGGCGATGCGGTCGGAAAGCGCGGGCGCTTCATCGAGGCTCCGCAGCAGGATCACCGCGCCGTAATCGGCCCAGCTCGCACTGGCAATGTCGCGGCGCGGCAGGGTGGCGAGCTGGCGCTCCACGGCGGCGATGACGGCGTCGGCGAGCGCGGCATCATCCGTCATCAGGATCGACTGCGCGGCGGTGTCGTGCTCGGCCTGCGCGAGCAGATCGGCGGCGATCCAGTCGGGGTTCTGATGGCCATCGGCGATCACCAGCACCTCGGAAGGGCCGGCCACCATGTCGATGCCGACCGTGCCGAAGACATGGCGCTTGGCGGCGGCGACATAGGCATTGCCCGGTCCGACGATCTTGGCGACGGGGGCGATGGTTTGCGTGCCATAGGCGAGCGCGGCCACCGCCTGCGCCCCGCCGACGCGGTACACCTCATCGACGCCGGCGAGCCGCGCGGCGGCCAGCACCAGCGGGTTGAGCTGCCCATCGGGCGAGGGCACCACCATGGCGAGGCGCTCCACACCCGCGACCTTGGCCGGCACGGCGTTCATGAGCACGGAGGACGGATAGGCCGCCGTGCCGCCGGGCACATAGAGGCCGACCGCGTCCACCGCTGTCCAGCGATGGCCGAGCTCGACACCGGCGGCATCGACATAGCGCCCGCTGGCGGGCAACTGGCGGGCATGGTGGGAGCGGATGCGCTCATGGGCGAAAGCCAGCGCCTCGCGCGTCGCCGGATCGGCCGCCGCCACCGCCGCGTCGATCTCGGCTTCCGTCACGCGGATGCCGATTGTGGCGAGGTCCACCCGGTCGAACTGGCGGGAAAAATCGATCAGCGCCGCGTCGCCGCGCGCGCGCACCTCGTTGATGATGCGGGCCACCGCGTCGGCGACATCCTGCGACACCTCCCGCTTGGTGCCGAGAAAGGCCTGGAAGCGCTCGGCGAAATCCGGGGCGGCGGTGGAGAGGCGAAGCGGCATGACGGCACCTGCGGGACGCGATCAACGGAAGCGCGACCCGGCGCGGCACCTGCCATGAGGCGGGCACGCATGCGGGCCAGCCCGTCCTATCGCAACCGCGCCGTCATAAGACAAGGGGCCTGCGAGGGACGATTGCGCGCAGACGCCTCAGCGGGTTCGCGCGGCGTCGCGCCAAGGCCCCGGGGAGGGCGTCCCGACCCGCCGGGCGCGGGCCTCATTCCACGTCCCCTCACTCGACGTCGTGGCAGGGGGTGCCGGCGGCGTCCCAGGCGGGCCCGAGATCCTCAAGGCCGGCTTCCATGCACTCGACATCGAGCTGCACCTCGCCGCCGCCGGAGAACAGGAAGCTCACCGTGCCGGAGGGCGCCGCGTTTTCCTCGAACTTCATGGCGAGAAGGTTGAGCACGGCCTGCTTGTTCTTCAGGTCGATGCCGCGCAGCCGCGCCGCCAGCACCCGTTCGACGCGCAGCCCGGAGCGGCGCCGCACGCAGGGCGCCGCCCGCGCCGCGACGCCGAGGGGCGCCTCGGGATCGGCCATCGCCTCGGCCTGGATGGCCTTCTCCCAGTCGAAGCGATTGGCGAGCATGACGAAGCGGCGCTCCTTCGGCAGATAGGTCATCTCGCCGATGCTCACCACCGCGTCCTGCATATGCACCGAGAGAACGGCAAGGTCTTCCGCGTCCAGCGCGATCAGTTTCAGTCCGGCCATGATCTTCGTCTCCGCCACGTCGGTCGGAGCGCGCCCGCAAGCCGCGTCCCCGCCATCACACGCGGCGTCCCGCGCCGCAACCTGTGAGCGGCAGATGGCGTTGGAAGCGCCGGCTGGCAAGGGGTGGGAGGGTGTGTTGGGGCGGAGGGCTTGGGGCGGAGGGAGTGAGGAGTGCGGGAGTGGGGAGTCCGCCAGTGTCACGCCGTCATGGCCGGGCTTGGCCCGGCCATCCACGACTTTTGGACACGAGGGCGGGAGGGAAGGCGTGGATCCCCGGGTCAGGCCCGGGGATGACGGTCTATGGGTTGGGAAGGGTATCGGGGGTTGCCAAAGAGTCCGGCGCTGGGTCCCGGCTCGGCGCTCCGGCTTCGCCGTCGCTGGGCCGGGACACGAGCGGGCGGGCGCGCGCGACGAGGGCCTACCTCGTGCCACCGCCCTCATCCGTTCCCCGGACGAGTTGCGCGCAGCGCAATGATGATCCGGGGCCCAGGAGAGACTCGCGAAGCGCCATACGCTCAGCCGACCTATCCGCCCAGCTACGTCGTGGATCCCCGGGTCAGGTCCGGGGATGACCGTGCTCGTGTTGGGAGCCTTCCGGCACAAGCGGGGCGCCGGGCCCCCCACCGGCCTCAGCCGGCGATGCGCTCGATCTGCGCGCCGCAGGTGGAGAGCTTTTCCTCCAGCCGCTCGAAACCGCGGTCGAGGTGGTAGACGCGGTGGATCATGCTCTCGCCCTCGGCCGCCAGCGCGCCGATGACCAGCGACACCGAGGCGCGCAGATCCGTCGCCATCACCGGCGCGCCGGTGAGCTTCTCCACGCCCTCGATGGTGGCGGTCTCGCCGTCGAGATGGATGCGCGCGCCGAGGCGGGCGAGCTCCTGCACATGCATGAAGCGGTTCTCGAAGATCGTCTCGGTGATCTTCGAGGTGCCGCGCGCCCGCGTCGTCAGCGCCATGAGCTGCGCCTGAAGGTCGGTCGGGAAGCCCGGATAGGGCGCGGTCGACACCTCGACCGGGGAAATCCCCGCGCCGTTGCGCTTCACCCGCAGCCCCTCATTCGACACCGTCACCTCGGCACCGGCCTGGCGCAGCGTGTCGAGCGCCGATTCCAGAAGGTCCGCGCGGGCGCCGGCGAGCAGCACGTCGCCGCCGGTCATCGCCACCGCCATGGCATAGGTGCCGGTCTCGATGCGGTCCGGCAGCACGGAATGGCGCGCGCCCTTGAGGCGCGGCACGCCGATAATGCGGATGGTCGAGGTGCCCTGCCCCTCGATGCGCCCGCCCATGGCGTTGATGCAGTCGGCGACATCGACGATTTCCGGCTCGCGCGCGGCGTTCTCGATAATGGTCTCGCCATCGGCGAGGCTCGCCGCCATGAGCGCCGTATGGGTGGCGCCGACCGAGACCTTCGGGAAGTCGATGCGCGCGCCCTTCAGCCCCTTGGGGGCGCGGGCGAGCACATAGCCCGCGTCGATCTCAATCTCGGCGCCCAGCGCGCGCAGCGCGTCGAGGTGGAAATCGACCGGGCGCGTGCCGATGGCGCAGCCGCCGGGCAGCGAGACCTTGGCCTGGCCCATGCGCGCCAGCAGCGGGCCGATGACCCAGAAGCTCGCGCGCATTTTCGAGACCAGCTCATAGGGCGCGGTGGTGTCGACGATGACGCGGGCGTCGATCTCCATGGTCTGGCCGGCATAGGCATCATCGCCGCGCCGCTTGCCGTTCACCGTGATGTCGATGCCGTGATTGCCGAGGATGCGCTGGAGCAGCGCGACATCGGCGAGGCGCGGCACATTCTCCAGCACCAGCTTCTCGTCGGTGAGCAGGCCGGCGATCATCAGCGGCAAAGCGGCGTTCTTGGCGCCGGAGATCGGGATGGTGCCGTTGAGCGGGTTGCCGCCGACGATGCGGATGCGGTCCATGAAGGTCAGTTCTCCTTAGCGCCCGGAAGGACGGCGCGCCCGTCCTGCGGGCCGCGTTGGCGACGGTCCGGGCGACATGGCCGGCCGATGAGGCCGATTCGTGACGCCGACGCCGGCTACATTTCCCAAAGGGTCTAGCGCGAGTGGCGAGGCCACACAACGCGCGGCATCAGCCGCCGGTTTCAGCCGCCGATCTTGGCGGGAGAAACAGCGGTAGCCGAGGGCGGCGCCTCGCCCTCACCCGCGAGGACCGGCTCCGCCGCCCCCTCGCCCGGCGCGGCGTCGGCGCCGGGCGAGGCTGCCCGCCCTTTCGACTGCGCCTTGCGGCGCTTGAGATTTTCCCGCAGCGCCGCCGCAAGGCGCGCCGCGCGCTCGGCATCATCCGGCGGGCTCATCGTGGTCGCGTCCCTCATCGCGTCGCAGTCGGGGCTTCTGCCTTAGCGCCGCCCGCTGCGGGAGAAAAGGCTTTCCTCCGCCCGCCGCGCCGGCACGGCCGGGCGGGCCAGTGGCGATGGGGAGCGGAGGCGGCCAAGGGCCCCCTCGCCTCGCGACGCCTCTCCCACCGAATCGGCCATGACCCGACGGCGCGCGGCTGGGCCGGAGTTTGGCGGGCGCTTGGCACGGGGCGTGACAGCGGGCGCGGTGTGGGGCTTGGCGAGGGATGTTGTCGGGCGGCAGCAGGACCGCGCCTGTCGCACCCTGCCCGCCCCGGCGCCGGCCCCTGCGCCGGCCCCTGCGGGTCGCGTCGACGAGCGCGCGGACCGGGGCGGCGCGTCCGGCCTTGTGTCAAGCTTGGGGAATCCCCGCCGCGACGCTTGCGCCGGCCGGCACACTGTGGCAAACGTCCCCGCGCTTCGGCGGCACACCCGCCACGCACCGATGCTGCGGTAGCTCAGTGGTAGAGCACTCCCTTGGTAAGGGAGAGGTCGAGAGTTCAATCCTCTCTCGCAGCACCAGCCGCCCCAAGGGGTTGCGGCGGCAGGCGTTGGTCCCTGTGACAGTTTCAGTGACAGCAGCGACCGAATTCGGTCGACCGACTCCCATCTCCACGGCACGGCCCGGCCACCATGGCGTGATGACGTTGATCGCCACGGTGATGGGCATGCCGCGACCCGGCGTTTGATCGACGGGCACGCTGAGATCCATGGCAACATACATTGGGCGCGGGTGCCGCGGGGCGTTGGCCTTCCTGTGCCGATGGCCCTTCCCCCGTCGCCGCGAGCGCGAATTCCCGCGATGCGACGTCGATGGTTCTTGCTTTGTTCACTCGACTGACGCCAGAGTGCCGCAACTCAGGAGTCGGCCATGCCCAAGAAGACCTTCTATGTCGTCCAGCCCTTCGTGGCCGGCAAGCGCGGGGCGATAAAGGCGGGCCTGCCGATGGAGGTGCGCAATGCCGCCGATGCGGCGCGCATCGCCGAGCGCATGAGCCTCGTGAAGCTTGGCGCCATTGCGTTCTCGACCGATGTCGAGCCCGAGAGCGGCGATGCCGATCCGCCGGTGCTGATCGCCTCCTTTGGTCAGGTACCCGACGGGGTGCTGGAGCCCGCCTAGGTTCCGAACCGGGCGCGCCTCGCTGAGCCGCGCACCCTCACCGCTCGCGGAGCAGGCGCTCGCGGCAGTGGTAGCCGATGAAGCACTGGTTCTGGTCGGCGGTCTGCAGCCAGGCGGGGGCGGTGGTCTGGTCGGCCGCGCAGTAGCTCTGGTTGCTCACATAGCGGTCATAGATGTTGGGGCCGGTGCCGATGACCACGGCGCCCTGCTGGCGCACCAGCGCGCTCGTGGCGGCGCAGGTGAGGCGCAGCGAATCCGGGCGGGACTGCGCGGCGGCGGGGGCCAGCGGGACAAGGCTCGCCGCAAGAGCCAGACCGGCCGCGGTGGACAGGAGGGGAATCGCGCGCATCGTGCACCTCATCAGCAACAAGATCGCCCGGCCTTGCTGGAAGACCCGCAGCGGTAGAACTCTGCCCTTGCCGGGCGACGGAGAACAATCACAAGTGGCGTAGCGGAAGATCGATGTCGCGCGTGCCGCCTGCGTCGCATGTCGGCCGGTCGATGTCGGCATCTCGCCATTTCCGTTCCACCCCGGCTCGACCGTGCGCACCTCGAAACCCGGCCAACGCGTCGAGGCCCAGACAGTCGGCCGCCGGGCTCGAACCGGGATGACGCAGCAAGGACCTGTCGCGTTCGACACACCATCCCGACGCAAGCCTGCCTTCCTACGCCATCACCATCTGCCGCGCGTAGACGGCGGGTGGAGATTCCTGCATGCGCCTGTTTTCCCGTCGCGACGCCCAGCATACGCTCGATGCTCTCGACCGCTCGCTCGCCATCATCGAATTCACGCCGGACGGCCGCGTCCTCCACGCCAATGCCAATTTTCTCTCGGTGATGGGCTACGCGCTCGACGAGATCGTGGATCAGCCGCATGCGCGGTTCGTCCAGCCCCATGAGGCCGCGAGCGCGGAGTACCGGCAGTTCTGGGACGAATTGCGGGCCGGCCACCACAAATCGGCCGAGTTCCAGCGCGTGGCCAAGGACGGACGGCCGATTTTCATCCAGGCGACCTACAACCCGATCGTCGTCGGTGGCAAGGTGGTCAAGGTGGTGAAGTTCGCCACCGATGTGACGCAGCAGAAGCTCATCCAGGCCGAATATGGCAGCCTGCTTCAGGCGGTCGGCAAGTCGCAGGCGATCATCGAATTCACGCCGGATGGCCATGTGCTGACGGCGAACGCCAATTTCCTCGCCGCCGTCGGTTATACGCTGGACGAGATCCGCGGGCGCCACCACGCCATGTTTGTCGCGCCCGAGGAGCGGGAGAGCCAAGCCTACCGCCAGTTCTGGGCGAAGCTCGGCCGCGGCGAGTTCCAGGCGGGCGAGTTCCGCCGCATGGGCAAGGGCGGGCGCGAGGTCTGGATCCAGGCCTCCTACAACCCGGTCTATGATCCGGCCTGCCGGCTCACCAAGGTGGTGAAGTTCGCCACCGACACCACCACCCAGGTGCTGGAGCGGCGCCGGCGCGAGAGCGCGCAAACCACGATCAGCGCCGATATCGAGAGCATTTCGCGCGAGATCAGCGACACCACACGGCAGGCCGCGAGCGCGGTGGACGCGACCAGCCAGACCTCCACCAGCGTCAATGCGGTTGCCTCGGGCGCCGAGGAGCTTTCCGCGTCGGTGGAGGAAATCAGCCGTCAGGTGAACATCGCGCTCGACATCTCCCGCGACGCGGTGACCGAAGGCGAGCGCACCAATGCGGTGGTGGCCGGCCTTGCCGACGCCGCCCAGCGCATCGGCCATATCATCGACCTGATCAACCGGATCGCCGCCCAGACCAACCTTCTCGCGCTCAACGCCACCATCGAGGCCGCGCGCGCGGGCGAGGCGGGGCGCGGCTTCAGCGTGGTCGCGACCGAGGTGAAGGACCTCGCCAGCCAGACCGCGCAGGCGACCGGCGAGATCACCACCCAGATCGCGGCGGTGCAGCGCTGCACGCAGGAGACGGTGACCGCGCTCGCGGCCATCGCCCGGCGCATCGGCGACATCAACGAAATCTCGACCGGCATTGCCGGCGCGGTGGAAGAGCAGTCGGCGGTGGCACGCGACATGTCGCACAGCATGCAGATCGCCGCCGAGGGCGTCGCCACCATCACCCGCAATATGAGCGCCATCGCCAACTCGACGCAGCAGGTCGAGAGCGCGACGCATGAGCTTCGCAAGGCGGCGCGCAGCATCGCCTGAGCACGGCCGAGGCCAGGCGAGCGCGCCTTCAGCGGATGAATTCGACCGTGTCGAGCGAGATGAGCTGGCTGCCCTGATAATTGCCGTCATGCAGCCGGCAGAGCATGAAGCGGTCGGCGACCTCGATGGGGCCGTAGGCGGTGATCAGCTCGCCGCTGCGCAGCTTGATGGTCAGCGCGTGCTTGCGGTCGTCCTTGGCCACTTCCTTCAAGAGGTCGCAGATGCTCCGGTCGCTGGTGCAGATGTTCATGGTGGTCCTCCCAGGGGTCCGCCCTTCGGATCGGCTCTCACCGTCCGGGGCTATTTTGGACACCAACCGGAGAGGGAACCATCCGGTTCCCTACCGACACACAGCAGGCGCGCGTACGGTTCAGCCGGCGAGGCGGCGGGCCCGGCGCTTGCGCAGCACGGCGATGACGGCGAGCGCGATCAGGATCACCGCCATGGAGAAGACCGTCGTCACCGTGCCGAGCGCGTAGAGCACGGGCGTCGTGACATTGGTGGTCATGCCGTAGATTTCGAGCGGCAGCGTGTTGAAGGTGCCGGCCGTCATCAGCGAGCGGGCGAACTCGTCATAGGACAGGGTGAAGCCGAACAGGCCGACGCCGACGAGGCTCGGCAGGATGATCGGCAGCACCACATGGGCGAAGGTCTGCCAGGGCGTGGCGCCCAGATCGCGCGCGGCCTCCTCATAGGCCGGGTTGAAGCGGTTGAAGACCGCGAACATGATCAGCAGGCCGAAGGGCAGCGTCCAGGTGAGGTGCGCGCCGAAGCCGGACGAGTACCAGGCGGTCTCCAGCCCGAACACATTGAAGGCGAGGCCGATGCCGAGCGAGATCAGGATCGAGGGCACGATCAGGCTGGCGATGGTCAGGTAGAACAGCGGGCCGGAGCCGAGGAAGCGCCGGCGGAAGGCGAGGCCCGCAAGCAGCGAGACCACCACCGTGGTCAGCATGGTCATCACGCCCAGCATCAGCGAGCGCGCGAAGGCCCCGCCGAAATCGCCCACCGCCTGCTGCTCGAACAGCAGATTCTCGAACCAGCGCAGCGAGACGCCATTCATCGGGAAGGTGAGCCCGCCATTCGGCCCCTGGAAGGACAGGATGAAGATCGTCGTCATCGGGCCGTAGAGGAACAGCACGAACAGCACGAAGAAGGCGGTGAGCACATAGAAGCCGGGGCCGCGACGCTCGGAGTTCATGATCGCCCTCTCCCGCTCGACAGGCCCGCCACCCCATCATCGTCATCCCGGAACGGCCGACAGGCCGTATCCGGGATCGCGCGCCCGATCACGGGAGCGATCCCGGCTCTGCGGCTTCGCCTGCGGCCGGGATGACGGCGGTCAATACAGATGCCGGCCATCTCACAGCTCCTTGCGGATGTTGACGATGCGCAGGATGGCGCCGACCATCAGCAGCACGAGCACCAGCAGGATCACGGCATTCGCCGCCGCCGCCGGGTATTGCAGCAGCGCGATCTGGTTCGCCATCATCAGCCCAACCGAGGCCGATTGCCCGCCGGACATGAAGCGCACGGTGATGAAGTCGCCCATCACCAGCGTCACCACGAAGATCGAGCCGATGGCGATGCCGGGCTTGGCCAGCGGAATGATGACATTGGTAAGGATCTGCAGGCCATTGGCGCCCGCGTCCCGCGCCGCCTCGATCAGCGCGCGGTCGATGCGCATCAGCGTGTTGAAGATCGGCGTCACCATGAACAGCGTGTAGAGGTGCACCATGGCGAGCACCACCGCGAAGTCCGAGAACAGCAGGAACTCCAGCGGCTGGTCGATGATCCCGAGATGCATCAGCGTCTGGTTGAGCAGCCCGTTGCGGCCGAGGAACGGAATCCACGAGATCATGCGGATGATGTTCGAGGTCAGGAACGGGATGGTGCAGACCAGGAACAGCACCATCTGCATCGTCGCCGAGCGGATGTGGAAGGCGAGGTAGTAGGCGACCCAGAAGCCGATCACCAGCGTCACCGCCCAGACGATGACGGTGTATTTCAGCGTGTTGAGATAGGTACTCCACGTCACCGGCGAGGTGAGCGATTCCTCGTAATTGGTGAAGACGAAGGCCGGGAAGATCTGGATCGAGTCGTAGTCCCAGAAGCTCACCATCACGATGGTGGCGATGGGCAGCACGAGAAACGCCGCAAGGATCGCCGTGAGCGGCGTCGCCTGGAGATAGGGGGCGATCCGGGAGAGAGTCATGGGGGCTTCCGGTGGCGGCTTCAGTCCTCGGGAACGTCATCCCCGGGCTTGGCCCGGGGATCCACGTCTTGGTCGCCGTCCGCCCCGGAAGGCGTGGATGGCCGGGCCAAGCCCGGCCATGACGGCGTACCGGTCCTCACGCCGCGATGAACTCGTTCCAGCGGCGGACCATGTAGCGATCTTCGTCCATCACCGAGTTCCAGCAGGCGACCGCGCCCATGCGCTGCTCGAAGGAGCCGCCGTCGCGCACCGCGCCGGCCGTGTACATCACCTTGCCTTCCGGCGAGAGGATGTCGGTCTTGGCCGGCTGGCCGAGCATCCAGAACGCCCATTCGTCCGGCGTCATGTTCTTCTCGGCGGTGGAGAGCACGGCGGAGTAGTAGCCCTGCCGGTTGAGATAGGCGCCGACCCAGCCGGACAGATACCAGTTGATGTACTCATAGGCGGCGTCGAGCTGCGCGCCCTTGAGGTGCTTGGCGATGCCGAGGCCGCCGCCCCAGGCGCGGTAGCCTTCTTCCAGCGGCTGGTAGACGCAGGGAATGCCCTTCGAGCGCACCGCCGCCACCGCCGGCGACCACATGGACTGGATGACCACCTCGCCCGAGGCCATGAGGTTCACGCTCTCGTCGAAGGTCTTCCAGAAGGCGCGGAACTGGCCGGCCTTCTTGGTCTTGATGAGGAAATCGATCGTGGTGTCGATCTCCGCCTTGGTCATGTTGCCCTTGTCGCCATACTTGATGATGCCGGCGCTCTCGCAGATCATCGCCGCGTCCATGATGCCGATGGACGGGATGTTCAGGATCGAGGTCTTGCCCTTGAAGGCGGGGTCGAGAATGTCCTTCCAGTTCTTGATCGGCCGGCCGACGAGATCGGGGCGGATGCCCAGCGTGTCGGCGTTGTAGATGGTGGGGATGAGGGTCATCCACTCGGTCGGCGCCTTGGCGAAGGTCTTGGACTCCGGGCCCTCGACGAAGCCGACGGTGCTGGGCGCGGTGCCCTGCGCGATCTTCGAGGTCGGGGTGAGCTTGCCGGTGGTGAAGATCGGCACGATCTGGTCGTAATACTTGATCTTCTTCACATCCATCGGCTGCAGCGTGCCGGCGGCGAAGACCTTCTTGCAGATCCAGTACTCGATATCGGCGATGTCGAAGCTGTTGGCCTGCGTCACCACGCGCTGCGACACGGCGTCGGAATCGAGCGCGGTCATCTGCAGGGTGATGCCGAGGTCTGCCTTGCACTTCTCGGCGATAGCGTTGAGGTTCGACACGCCGGTGCCGAACTGGCGCAGCGTGATCGGGTTCTGCGCCCAGATGGTGGGGAAGCCGGTGACGGCGCCGCTGCCGAGGGCGACACCGCCCGCGGCGGCCGCCGCGCCCTTGAGAAGCTGACGGCGGCTGAGGCCCTTGCCCGCGCCGGTACGATCCGTGGTCTTCTTGCTCATTCAAGTCTCCCGAGCGTTGTTCGGCGGGTGCGCCGTCAATGGTCCGATGTCAGGCGAAGGCGAAAGCAGGGTTCAGGCGTCAGGCGGAGGGCGAGGGCTTGAGCAGGTGGACGTCCTGCGCGGTCCAGGCGAGCGGCACCGCATCCCCGATGGACAGGGGCGCGGCGAAAAAGGCGGTCTCGGGTACCTGAACGGCGAACTCGTCGACGCCGGGGGCGGCGAGCGCCACCTGCACCTTCTGCCCGTGATATTCGATGTTCTGCACGAGGCCGGTGAGGCCGCAGCCCGGTGCAGCGCCCTCGCCGAGGCGGATGCGGTCGGTGCGCACGGCGATCTCCACCGGCGCGCCCGCCTCCAGCCCGTCCGTGTCCGGCACGGTGAAGGACGCCCCGCCGGGCACCTCGAAGGTCGCGGAGCCCTCGGCCACGCGGCTCACCCGGCCGGCGAGCACATTATGGTCGCCCATGAAGCGGGCGACGAAGGCGGTGGCCGGCCGGTTGAAGACTTCGCGCGGCGTTGCCGCCTGCTCGATGCGCCCGCCATTCATCACCACCACGAGATCGGAGAGCGCCATCGCCTCCTCCTGACTGTGGGTGACATGGATGAAGGAGATGCCGAGCTGGAGCTGGAGCTTCTTCAGCTCCTGCCGCACCTTGATCTTCAGGAAGGGATCGAGCGCGGAGAGCGGCTCGTCGAGCAGCAGCGCCTGCGGGTCGGTAATGAGCGCGCGGGCGAGCGCGACGCGCTGCTGCTGGCCGCCGGAGAGCTGCGCCGGGCGCCGCTCGGCCAGATGGTCCATCTGCACCAGCTTGAGCATCTCCATCGCCTTGGCGCGGCGGACAGCCTTGTTGACGCCCTTCATCTTCAGCGAGAAGGCGACGTTGTCGACGATGTCGAGATGGGGGAAGAGCGCGTAGCTCTGGAACATCATCGCCGTGCCGCGCTTGGCCGGCGGCAGGTCGGTGACGACCGTCTCGCCGAGCCGGACATCGCCCTCGCTGATGCTCTCATGGCCGGCGACCATGCGCAGCGTCGTGGTCTTGCCGCAGCCGGAGGGGCCGAGCAGGCAGCAATAAGTGCCGGCGGGGATTTTCAGCGACACGCGGTCGACCGCGAGCGCGGCACCATAGCGCTTGGTAACGCTGATGAGTTCGATATCGGCGCCCTTGGTCATGCCCTCGACACGCCCTCCGCGATCATGAGGCCACCCGTCTCGCAAGCCGTGTGCCAACGCACGCCCGGCGGGCGCGGGCACGGGAAGTCGCGGCGCGAGCCATCTTCAAACGGAAAGGCACCGCCCGCGTCGCCCAGCAATTGGGCAGAGCATTCTGCCAGTGCCTAAACGGGATACAAGTCGGCATTGAATCGTATCCAATCCGCCCTAGCCTTTTGTCGGACGGCCCCGGCATTGAGCGAGCGGGGCAAATGGCGCACCCTTACGTCAACGCCACATCAAGATGCGCGCCCGGCTCGCCGCCGACAATCCTCGTCATGAAGGGAGACACGCCCATGATCCGCACCCTCGCCGCCGCCGCGGCCACCGCTCTTGCCGGCCTCCTCGCGCTCGGCCCCGCGACCGCGCAGACCTTCCCCACCCGGCCCGTCACGCTCGTCGTGCCCTTCGCCGCGGGCGGCTCGACCGACCTTGTCGGCCGCCTCATCGCCGAGCGCATGAGCGCCGAGCTCGGCCAAACCGTGGTCGTCGAGAACAAGGGCGGTGCGGGCGGCAATCTCGGCGCCGCGCAGGTCGCCAAGGCCGCGCCCGATGGCTACACCATCCTCATGGGCACGGTCGCCACCCATGCGCTGAACCCGGCCATCTACAAGAAGATGCCCTATGACCCGGTAACGAGCTTCGCCCCGATCTCGCTGCTCGCCGTGGTGCCGAACGTGCTGGTGGTGAATCCGAACTTCCCGGCCAAGACGACGGAAGAACTCATCGTCCTGCTCAAGAAGGAGCCGGGCAAGTACAGCTACGCCTCCTCGGGCAATGGCACGCCGCTGCACCTGTCGGGCGAGCTGTTCAAGAGCATGGCCGGCGTCGACATGCAGCACATCCCCTATCAGGGCGCCGGCCCGGCGCTGGTCGACGTGCTCTCCGGCCAGGTGCCGATCATGTTCGACAACCTCCCCTCCTCCTCCTCGCACATCAAGAGCGGCAAGCTGCGCGCCCTGGGCGTGACGACGACGGAGAAGGCCTCGTCCTTCCCGGACGTGCCGACCATCGCCGAGGCGGTGCCGGGCTATGAGACCTATACGTGGAACGCCCTCTTCGCCCCCGCCGGCACGCCGCCGGAGGTGATCGCCACGCTGAACGCCGCCGCCAACAAGGCGCTGGCCGACCCGAAGGTGCAGGCGCGCCTCGCCGATTTCAGCGCCAAGCCGGTTGGCTCCACGCCCGAGCAGCTCGGCGAGCATGTGAAGAAGGAAATCGCCAAATGGGCACCGATCGTGAAGGCGTCGGGCGCGCAGATCGACTGAGGGGCGGTTGAACCAAGGCCGTCATCCCGGCCGAAGCGCAGCGCAGAGCCGGGATCGCCAACCACCTTGCGCGCGATCCCGGATCGGCCGTTGGCCGTCCGGGATGACGCTTCGCTTATCAGCGCGAGACCGGGATTTAGAACACCGTCCCGTCCGCATCAATCGCGATGGGCGGCGGGCCGGCCGGGGGGCGGCGCGTCGCGGCGATGCGGCGCCCCGCTGTCCAGGTGCCGCCCTGCAGCATCTTGGCGAGTGGGAAATCCGCCGCCTCCAGCCCCAGCCGCTCGCGCACCGGGTCAGCCAGCCGGTCGAGCAGCGCCACAGTGAGCGCCCGCCACTCCACGATCATCTCGGAGGAGACCGCGTGCTTCTGCGCGGGGTCGACGGGATGGCGCGGCACGATGGCGCCGAGATCGACCAGCAGCCCGCCATTGCGGTATTCCGGCAGGCCGGTCAGCGCGTCGAGATCGGTGATGGCGAGGCCCGCCGCCTCGAACGGCTCCAAGAGCGAATAGGTCAGCCATTGCGAGAGCTTGTGGAACGGCACCAGCCCGACTGAACGGTCGGGCACGGTGATCGCCGTGTGCCGGCCGACATCGCCGAGCGCCAGCCCGTCCACCTCAAGCCCGGCCGGCCAGATCACCGAAAAGGCGTCGAGCAGCGCTTCGAGGATGGCGGCGGCGGGCAGCCGGCCGACCTTGGCGGTGGGCGCCAGCGCGTCATAAAGCCCGCCGGGCCGCAGCGCGCCGTCGCGGAACAGGTCCGGCCGCGCCGCCAGCGCCCGGCCAAGCCGGTTCAGCAGCAAGGCGCGCCCTTCCAGCCCCACCAGCGGGTTGTCGGCCGTCACTTGGAAATAGACGCCGAGCGTGCCGGCAGCGAGCGCGATGAGAGCGGGCGCGTCGACCCGCAGCTTCTGCGCGGGATCGGAGGAAAAGCCGCCCGCCTCGAACATGCGCAGGCTCGCCACCGCCAGCCCTTCCGAGCGCGTGACGGTGAGCCCGGTCTCCGCCTCGCGGTAGCGCCAGGCATCCCCGGCGCCGGCGTCGAGCAGCACGCTGACCATGGCGAGGTCGATCATGATGCGGGCGCGCTCGGCCGGCTCAATGGCGCCCAGCTCCGCCTCCAGCGCCGCCCAGCGGTCGACCCCGCCCGCCGCGAAATGCCGCCAGCGGCTGTGATAGGGGATGTCGAGCGTCGGATAATCCGCGCGCGTCACCTCGGCCACATAGTCCGCGACCTCCGCGAGCGCGCCCTCGTCGACGGTGAAATGCGGCGAGTGCCCGGCCAGCACATGGTCGAGCACGCTATGGCAGCGCGCCCGCACGGCGGCCGGGGAGCGCAGGGCGAGAAGTTCGGGCGGGGTCATGCTGTCAGTCTCTTCTGGCAATCCCTCATGGGCGAGCGGGACCCGGCCATCCAGGGGACGAAACGACCGGGCGCTCCCGGCCATGGATCCCCGGGTCAAGCCTGGGGATGAGGGAAACACGCGATCAGCGGCGACGCGCAGGTGGGAAAGAAACCGTCATCCCGGACGGGCCAGCGGCCCGATCCGGGATCGCAGGAAAGCTCGGGAGCGATCCCGGCTCATGGCTGCGCCATGTCCGGGATGACGAGCCGCGGGAAGCCAGCCCCTCACTCCTCCAGCGCCCGGCCCTGCGTGGCGTCGTACTGGCTCTCGAAGCCGACGCCGTAATAGCCGGCGGAGACCTTGGCCTCCATCTCGACGCGGGCATCGGGCGGGATCAGCTCGGCGGGGATCGGCACGCGCTCGATCACCTCGATGCCCGCGCGCTGCAGGGCGTTGAACTTCATGTCGCTCATCGAGGCGAAGCGGTCGATGCGGGTGATGCCGAGCCAGTGGAACACGTCCGGCATCAGTTCCTGGAAGCGCATGTCCTGCACGCCGGCGACGCATTCGGTGCGCTTGAAATAGGTGTCGGGCAGGTCGCCGCCCTCCTGCCGCTTGCGGGCATTGTAGACGAGGAACTTCGTCACCTCGCCGAGCGCCCGGCCTTCCTTGCGGTTATAGACCACGAGGCCGACGCCGCCCTTCTGCGCCATCTCCACGCACATCTCGATGCCATGGGCGAGATAGGGCCGGCAGGTGCAGATGTCGGAGGAGAACACGTCCGAGCCGTTGCACTCGTCATGCACGCGGCAGGCGAGCGGAGTGACGCCGTCGCCGATGCGCGAGGGCTCGCCGAACATATAGAGCGTCATGCCGCCGATAGGCGGCAGGAACACCTTGAGGTCGCCGCGCGTGACCAGTTCCGGGAACATGCCGCCCGTGTGCTCGAACAAAGCGCGGCGCAGCGCGCCCTCCGCGACGCCGAAACGCTCGGCGATGCCCGGCAGATACCAGACCGGCTCGATCGCCGCCTTGGTGACGCGCACATCGCCCTTCGGCCCGATAATGTCGCCATCGACCTGCAGACGGCCGGCGCGCAGCGCGTCGCGGATTTCCGGCATGTCGATATGCGCGCGGGTGATGGCGATGCTCGGGCGCACATCCATGCCCGCCGTCAGCTCGGCGCCAAAGACTTCGCCGGTGAGGTGCCCCCACGGATCGAGCGAGACGATCTTGCCGGCATCGCCCCATTGCGGGTGCGGGCCGATGGCGTCGGACGGCGCGGTGTTTGTCAGGTCGGCGCGGAAATCCGCCGGCAGCGCGCCCGCCGCAATGGCCAGCGCACGGTACACCGAATAGCCGCCGGCATGGGCGCCGATGGCGTTGCGGTGCTTGGGATCGGTGAGGGTGGCGACGACGGGACCGCGCTCGGCCGGCGTCGGGGCGCCCCAGTTCAGGACGGGGCCGCCGGCGGCAACGCCGGTGGGCGCGCCATGCGAGGTGAGAACGATGTGGTTGCGGGGACGACCGCCTGCATTGGCATTGACGGACATGGGCAGCTCGCTTCTCGTCCGGCCGGGCGCCGGCTCTCGGGAAGCACTGAATGTGAGCGCCATTCGCGCCGCTCCGCAAGGGGGTGATGGGGGTCGGCGCAAAAAATTTCAGACGAACTGGTCCGATTCTTGTATCGACCGTCGCGCTTTCCGCTACGCTGTGGGAAGCTGGCGGCTGGCCTGTCGGCGTCCGCCGAACCCGCCACGCCCCTTGCACACGAGTTCGCCGCCCATGAACGCGCCCACACCGGTTACGCCCTCCTCCGCCACCCGCGAGCTGCCGCCGACCACCGTGGTGGTCGATCACCCGCTCATCCAGCACAAGCTCACCCTGATGCGCCGCTCGCGCACGCCGGCGAACGAGTTCCGCCTGCTGCTGCGGGAGATCAGCATGCTGCTCGCCTATGAGGTGACGCGCGACATGCCGCTGGAGCTGGTGGAGATCGAGACCCCGCTGGAAACGATGATGGCGCCGGTGGTGGCGGGCAAGAAGCTCTGCCTCGTCTCGGTGCTGCGCGCCGGCGGCGGCATTCTCGAAGGGATGCTGGAAATCCTGCCGGCGGCGCGCGTCGGCCATGTCGGGCTCTACCGCGACCCGGTCTCGCTGGCGGCGGTCGAGTATTATCTCAAGCTCCCGCGCGACATTTCCGAGCGCACCGCCATCGTGCTCGACCCGATGCTGGCGACCGGCAATTCGGCGGCGGCGGCGGTATCCGAGGTGAAGGCGGCGGGCTGCCAGTCGATCAAGTTCGTCTGCCTGATCGCCGCGCCCGAGGGCCTGAAGACGCTGCACGACGCGCACCCGGACGTTACCGTCTACACCGCCGCCGTGGACAGCCACCTCAACGACCACGGCTATATCGTGCCGGGCATCGGCGATGCCGGCGACCGCATCTTCGGCACGAAGTAGGTAGCCCGGACCACCCACACGGCACGAAGCTTGTATGGGACAAGGCGGCAGGACAGGTCGCGGCGGGTTGAACGCGCGCCGCGACCGCGTAACCTGCCGCGTGTTCATTCGGCCTTTGCAGACGTACGCACCGGGATGACCCGAAGGCGGCCTGCCCTTGCAACAGGGAACGTCATGTCCAACCTCGCCCCGAAATTCTCCCGGCTCGCTCTGGTCCGCGCCACGTTTGCCGGCGCGCTCGCCCTCGTCCCCTCGCTCGCCTTCGCCCACACCGGCCATGGCGAGGCCGACGGGCTGGTGCACGGCTTCATGCACCCGGTCGGCGGGCTCGACCATGTGCTCGCCATGGTCGCCGTCGGCATCTTCGCCGCGCAGCTCGGCGGGCGCGCGATCTGGGCGGTACCGGCCACCTTCGTCGCGCTGATGGCGCTGGGCGGCTTCCTCGGCATGGCGGGCATCGACGTGCCCTTCGTCGAGCTCGGCATCACCCTCTCCATCGTCGTGCTCGGCGGGGCGGTAGCGCTCGGCTGGAAGAACTGGCCGCTCGGCGCCGCCATGGCGGTGGTCGGCGTGTTCGCCATCTTCCACGGCCACGCCCATGGCGCGGAAATGCCGGCGGATGCATCTAGCCTCGCCTATGCCGCCGGCTTCATGCTGGCCACGGCTCTCCTGCACATGGCCGGCATCGGCCTCGGCACGCTGATCGGCTCGGCCCGCGCGCCGCGCCTCACCCAGGCGCTCGGCGCGGGCGTCGCGCTGATTGGCGTCGGCCTGCTGACCGGCGTGATCTGAGCGCCGAAACTTTCAGCGGTCGCTGACCAGAATCCGGGCTTCCGGTCCGCCGGGAGCCCCTCTATCCTGAAAAATGTCCCTAGGGTTCCGGCGCCGCAAGATCATGCATCTTTGGCGCGGCTGGTCCGAGAGGGACAGCCCGGCGGCGGGATGCGTCCCACCACATGCGCCGGGTCCACGGCGGGACAAAAGCCCGGGAGGCTCGCGCGACGGGATCGCGGCGGAGGCCTTTCGCAGTTCAGGCCTCCTCCGAGACTTCCTCGCAGAATGGACCGCGCCGCCACAGGGTGCGGTCGTGCCGAAGGACTGATCGCAAGGAGAGACGCCGGATGCGTTCCCATTCCAGCCGCGCCCATCCCACCCGCGCCCACCGCATCGCCGGCCTTGCCGGCACGCCGGACCGCGCCCGCCGCCACCACCCCAATTTCGAGATCAAGGGAACGCAGGGCTGGAAGGCGCTGGAATCCGAGGAGAAGCTCTCCGAGGATGGCTGGCGCCGCGAGCAGCAATGGGCCCTCGACATGGGCCTGCCCGGCGCGGAATCGATCAACGACAAGTCGATCCCGACCTTCGCGCGCGGCGAGCTGCCGCATTTCGCCGGCATCAACACCTTCATGAAGGCCCCTTACGTCGAGAATGTCCGCGATGTCGGCAAATACGACGCCGCCGTCATGGGCATTCCCTTCGATTCAGGCACCACCTACCGGCCGGGCACGCGCTTCGGGCCGCAGGGCATCCGCCGCATCTCCGCGCTCTACACGCCCTATAATTACGAACTCGGCGTCGACCTGCGCGAGCAGATGACGCTGTGCGATGTCGGCGACGTGTTCACCATTCCGGCGAATCTGGAAAAGAGCTTCGACCAGATCTCCAAGGGCGTCAGCCACGTCTTCTCGTCGGGCGCGCTGCCGATCATGCTCGGCGGCGACCATTCGATCGGCTTCCCCTGCGTGCGCGGCATCGCCGAATGCACCTCCAAGCGCATCGGCATCATCCATTTCGACCGCCACATCGACATCCAGGAAAAGGATCTCGATGAGCGCATGCACACCACGCCCTGGTACTGGGCGACGAACCTGCCCAACGTCTCGCCGAAGAACCTGGTCCAGCTCGGCATTGGCGGCTGGCAGGTTCCGCGCTACGGCGTGCAGGAGGCCCGCAAGCGCGGCACCAACGTGCTGACTATCGACGACATCGAGAAGATAGGTCTTGAGAAGGCGGCCGAGATCGCCCTCGAACTCGCTTGGAAGGACGCCGACGCGGTCTATATCTCCTTCGACGTGGACAGCATCGACTGCGGCTTCGTGCCGGGCACCGGCTGGCCGGAGCCGGGCGGCTTCCTGCCGCGCGAGGCGCTGAAGATTCTTGGCCTGGTCGCCGCCGAGGGGCTGTGCGGCCTTGAAGTGGTGGAAGTGTCCCCGCCCTACGACACCTCGGACATCACCGCCCTGTTCGGCACCCGCGTGGTGGTGGAAGCGCTCGGCTCCATGCTCGCCCATGGCAAGCTCGGCAGCCACAAGCACATCATCGACAAGCCGGTGAGTTTCTAGAGCGCCATTGTCGTCATCCCGGACGGCCCACCGGGCCGATCCGGGATCGCGGCCAGGACAAAGGGCGCCGCTTTCGGCGCGCGATCCCGGATTTCCGCGCCCGATGGGCGCTGCATCCGGGATGACGACACTCTTGAGGAGCACCGCCATGCATCGCGGGCACGACCATCATCACGACCATGGCGCGGGAGGCCGCTCCCACGCGCACGCCGAGTCGCACGCCCATGCCCACAGCGCCGGCCATAATCACGGCCATGGCCCGCGCCGCACGGCGCAGTGGCAGACGCCGCATCTGCCGGAGCCGCCCGAGGCGGACGACCATGTCCATGTCGAGCCCGATCTCGATCTGGTGGAGAAAGCGTTCGTCGAAAGCTTCGCCAGCGCGAGCGATCCGACGAGCTTCCTGCGCCTTGCCCGCGTGCCGTTCGACGCGGTGACGACGGAGGGCGTGCGGGTGAGCCTGCTGCGCGTCGAGACCAGCGAGACCACCGATGTCGGCGCGGTCATGCCGCATCTGGGCGGGGGAACCTTCCGCTATGACCCGCTGCCGGCGGCCATGACCTCCCGCCGGAAAACCTTGCGTTTCGTCTATTTCGACGGCCGCACTTCCCTGCCGCTGACGCTGGCGCAGGTGCGCGCGCTCGCGGAGACGTGAGGCGGCGGCCTTTCGGTTAAGCGCGCCCGATCGCCGCGTCCGTGGTTTCGCGGGTTGATCGGAACGCCTCCAAAGTTCATGGTGCCCTCGACAGGTGCTCGCGATCAGAGCGCGAGCGCCGGAGTGGATGCCCATGGTTTACGCACCTTCCGACTACGCCCGCTTGTTCGAGACCGCCGTCGAGACGCTCAAGACCGAGCGGCGCTACCGCACCTTCGCCGAGATCGAGCGCGACACCGCCCGCTTCCCCCATGCGGTGTGGCACACGCCGGAAGGCGCCCGCGACATCGTCATCTGGTGCTCGAACGACTATCTCGGCATGGGCTGCCATGAGAGCGTGGTCGAGGCCATGTGCGCCACCGCCCGGCAGGCCGGCGCGGGCGCGGGCGGCACGCGCAACATTTCCGGCAACAGCCACGCCATCGTCGAGCTGGAATCCGAACTTGCCGACCTGCACGGCAAGGACGGCGCGCTGGTCTTCACCTCCGGCTATGTGTCGAACCAGACCGGCATTTCCACCCTCGCCAAGCTGATCCCCGACTGCCTCATCCTGTCGGATGCGCTGAACCATAACTCGATGATCGAGGGCGTGCGCCAGGCGGGCCGCGACAAGCAGGTTTTTCGCCATAACGACCTCGCCCATCTCGAAGAGCTGCTGCGCGCCGCCGGCGATCGGCCCAAGCTCATCGTGTTCGAGAGCGTCTATTCGATGGATGGCGATGTCGCCCCCATCGGCGCGATCTGCGACCTCGCCGAGCGCTATGGCGCGATGACTTATCTCGACGAGGTCCATGCCGTCGGCATGTATGGCCCGCGCGGCGCCGGCCTTGCCGAGCGCGACGGGGTGATGCACCGCGTCGATGTGATCGAGGGCACGCTGGGCAAGGCGTTTGGCGTGGTCGGCGGCTATATCGCCGCGAGCGGCGCGGTGGTCGATGCCGTGCGCTCCTACGCGCCGGGCTTCATCTTCACAACCGCCCTGCCCCCGGCGGTCGCCGCCGCGGCGGCGGCCTCGGTGCGTCACCTCAAGAATTCCGGCACTGAACGCGCTCGCCAGCAGGCGCAGGTCGCCAAGGTCAAGCGTGCGCTCGACCGCGCTGGCCTGCCGCAGGTCGTGACCGAAACCCATATCGTGCCGGTGATGGTGGGCGATGCCACCGCCTGCAAGGCCGCCAGCGACATGCTGCTGGAAGACCACGGCATCTATATCCAGCCGATCAACTACCCCACCGTGCCGCGCGGCACGGAGCGGCTGCGCATCACCCCTGGCCCGTTCCATGACGATGCCTTGGTGGCGCATCTGGCGAGCGCGCTGGTGGATGTGTGGACCCGGCTCGGCCTGCCCTTCGTCGCGCAGGCGCAAGCGGCCGAATAGGCCGCTTTCCCTTAACGATTAAAACCCGGCCGAATAGGCCGCGTTCTTAGGAGGGCGGCCGCCCTCAGTCCTTCGGCTCGCTCTCGTCGAGCGGCGGCGCCTCATCCTCGGAGACGACCGGCGCCACCGGCGGGCCGAAGAACAGCCGGGCGATCACCGGGATCAGCAGCGCCAGCCCGACGAAGCGCGCAAGGTGGTGCGCGGCGACGAAGGCCGGATCGAGCCCGAGCACGAAGGCCATGATGGTCATCGCCTCCAGCGCGCCGGGCACATAGGCCACCAGTACCTTCGCCAGCGGCTCGCCCGAGAGCCACGCCCCCAGTGCCGAAAAGGCGACCGAAATGGCGATGGCGACCACCAGCGCGCCCAGCGCGTCGATGAAGAAACGGCGCAGCGTCTGCGCCTTGGTGCCGGCGAAGCGGCTGCCGGAATTGGCGCCGAGAATGACGAAGCTGACGATCAGCAGGAGATCCGGCAGCCGGCCTTCAATCAGCCCGGCGCCGTGAACGACGCCGCTCGCCAGCATCGCCCCGACCATGGTGCCGCCGGGAAAACGCGCCTTCTCCGCGAGGAAGGCGCCGAGCACGCCGACGCCGATGGAAAGAAAGAAGCTGGTCCAGTCCGGCACCACCGGGTTGATCGGCAGCGTGCCGGCCGGCTGATGGCCAAGCCCGCCCAGCGCCGCCGGCAGCAGCGCCACCAGCACGAAGAGCCGCAAGGACTGGCTGAACACCACGCGGCGCGTATCCGCCCCCGAGCTTTCCGCCATGATCAGCACGGTGGAGAGCGCGCCGGGCGCGGCGCCGAAAAAGGCGCTGCGCCGGTCCCAGCCGGCGACCTTCTCAAGATAGAGCGTCACCGCCAGCATCATCACCGGCACGGAGACGAGCAGCACCACCATCGTCACCGGCCAGGTGGACAGGCCGTGCAGCGTCTCGGGCGTGATGGCCGAGCCCATGGAGGTGCCAAGCAGCACATAGGTGACCACGCGCACATTGCTTTCCACGCCCACCGGCGCGCCGAACAGCGCCGCCACCGCCGTTGCCACCAGCGCGCCCGACAGCCAGCCGGCGGGCATGCCGACGCCAGCGAACAGCGCGCCGCCGGCAAAGGCGAGGGCGAGGGTGAGGGCCCACCACAGGAAGTCGCGAGGGGAATAGCCGGGACGCGAGAGCTTTGGAATCAGCGGCATGGAACGAGGAGAACGGCGCGCGGGAGGACTACGCGCGAATGCGTAGCGGGCGGGGGATTTGCGCCGGATCAATGCGCCCAACCGGCGGCGGGGTCAAATCTCGATCATGCATAGTTCAGCTCTCTTCCATGCCGAGCGCGCGGTTCCGCGCTACACCTCCTACCCCACGGCGCCGCATTTCTCCGGTGCCATAGGGGCGAGCGAGCACGCGCAATGGCTCGCCGCGCTGCCGGAAGACGCGACGCTGTCGCTTTACCTCCACGTCCCGTTCTGCCCCTCGCTCTGCTACTATTGCGGCTGCACCACCAAGGCGACGCGCCGGCCCGCGCCGGTCGCCGCCTATGCCGCGCGGCTGGAGCGCGAGATCGGCCTCGTCGCCGCCGCGGCCGGCGGGAGGACGGTCACGCACATCGCCTGGGGCGGGGGCACGCCGAGCCTGATCGGGCCGGAAGCGCTGAAGCGCCTGTTCGACCGGATCAATGACGAGTTTGATCTCACTGGCCTGATCGAACACGCCATCGAACTCGATCCGCGCGAGACCGACGAGGCCCTCGCCGATGCGCTGGGCGCCATCGGGGTCGACCGGGTGAGCTTCGGCGTGCAGGATTTCAGCGTCCATGTGCAGTCCGCCATTGGCCGCGTGCAGCCCTTCGGCACGGTCGAGCGGGCGGTGAAACTCGTGCGGGAAGCGGGGGTTAGCGCGGTCAATCTCGATCTGATGTACGGCCTGCCGCACCAGACCGAGCGCGATGTGCGCCGCACCGCGCAACTCGCCACGCTGCTCGCGCCCGAGCGGCTCGCTTTGTTCGGCTACGCCCATGTGCCGTGGGTGCGACCGAATCAGAAACTCATCGACCAGACCGCCCTCCCCGGCGCCGCCACCCGCCTCGACCAGGCGGAAGCCGCGCGGGAGGTTCTGGTGGCGGCCAGCTATGTACCTGTGGGGCTTGACCATTTTGCGCGTCCGCACGATCCGATGGCGGTCGCGGCGGCGGCGGGGCGGCTGCATCGCAACTTCCAGGGCTACACGGTCGACGCGGCCGATGCGCTCATCGGCCTCGGCGCGTCGGCGATCAGCCGGCTGCCGCAGGGATTCACCCAGAACGCCCCGGATTCCGCCTCCTACATCCGCGCGATTGACGCCGGAAGATTCTCCACCGTGCGCGGCATCGCCTTCACACCGGATGATGTGAAGCGCGGCGCGCTGATCGAGCGGCTGATGTGCGACCTCGCGGTCGATCTCGACGCCTATACGCTGGCCGAGGCCGCCCCGCGCCTTGCCCCGCTGGTGGCGGACGGGCTGCTGGAGATCGAGGGAAAGCGCATCGCCATGACGTCGTTCGGCCGGCCTTTCGTCCGTCTCGCCGCCGCCGCCCTCGACGCGCGGCTGCAGGCCGGCGCCCGGCACTCGGTCGCGGTCTGAACACGCCGCACGCTCATCTAGCCAGCAAAAAAGGCCCCGCCGATCTGGCGGGGCCTTTTGGTTCTGAAGGGCCGCTTGAGGAGGAAGGCGCGGCGCCGGTCTCAGGCGGCGCCGGCAAGGCGGCGCATGCTGCCGCGATCATTGATCTGCACCTCGTCCGCGCGCAGCAGCGCGACCAGACCCCGGCGCTTCAGCTCGGAGAAGGCGCGGCTGACGGTTTCCAGCGTCAGCCCGAGGAAGTCGGCGATCTCCTGCCGGGTCATGGACAGGTGCAGCGTGCCGCCGACGACACCCTCCGGCATCAGCCGCAGCAGAAAGAAGGCGACGCGCTCCAGCGCCGACATGCGGCCGAGCACCAGCGCGTGGGAGTGCATCGCGCAGAGCTGCGCCTCGAAGCGTCGCAGCAGGCGGGCGGCGAGCATGGGGTCACGCTCCAGCGCACCCCGGTCATGGGTGGTGATGACGGCGGCGGTCAGCGTCTCCGCCGAGCAGGCATAGACATCGCAGGCCGCGAGGCCGAACACGTCGCCGGGGCCGAGCAGTTCGACCACCTGGCGGCGCCCGTCCGGCAGCAGCTTGGTGAGCATCACCGCGCCTTCCACCACTTCCATGATGCGGCGGGCGGTATCGCCCTCATGCAGCACGGTGACATGCGGGGCCACGCGCAGATGCCCGGTATGCGTCTCCGGCGCGGCGGCGTGGCGCGAATAGCTACCGGTGCGTTCTTCGATGATCTGGCGCATCTGGCCCTCCGCAGCTGATCTGGATCAACCTTAGAGAGCACCGGGGCGTCACACAGTTCGGTGGGCTGCGTAAGGACATTCCCTAAAGGGCGGCGCTCACCGGGCAAAAGCACAGGCACGGGCCCGCGATCCGGCGGCCGGACGTGAGCGCTCACTGACGGCTTGAAGGCTCAGTGGGTGGGAATGGCGCGCGCGAGGCTTTCGACATTGAGCGGCTTGCGGACCACGCCGACGGGCTTCAGCCCACGCAACTGGTGGTCGATGGCGCTTTGCGACTGGCCGCTGATGACCACCACGCTCGGCGGCTCGGCCAGCTTCTGCAACCAGCGCACGGCCTGTCCGCCGGAGATGCCGGGCAGGCTGAGATCGACGATCACCGTGTCGCTTCCCGCCGGTGGCGAGGCCCGGAACAGGCTTTCCGCGTCGGGGTATGAGACCACCTCGTAGCCGAGGTTGGCGAGGATCAGGCCGAGCGAATCGCTCACGCCCGCATCATCCTCAACAACATGAACTCGCACAGGGCGTTCTCCCGCAATTTGCCCCTGAAGGTGCGGAAGTCCTTCCCGTTTAGCCATTCGTAGGGATGCGTAGATGGCCGTATATTACCTGATGCTAGGCACGCATGTCCTTCAGCACGATGCGCACGAGATCGGCCGCATTCTTGGCGCCGAGCTTCTCCATGATGCGCGCGCGGTGCACCTCGATGGTGCGCGGCGAGATGCCGAGGACGCGGCCGGCTTCCTTGTTCGACGCGCCGGAGGCGATCTGCACGAGCACCTCGCGCTCGCGCGGGGTCAGCAGGTCATGGCCGGGGAAATGCGCGGAGAGCAGGTCCGCGGGCTCGGCGGAGGTGCGGCGCTGATGCGCGTCAATGGCGTCGCGCACGCGCTCGACCACGGTATCCGCGTCGAACGGCTTCTCGATGAAATCGAGCGCCCCATGGCGGATGGCGTCCACCGCCATCGGAATATCGCCCTGGCCGGAAATGATGAAGATCGGGGCGGGGTAACGGTCCGCCTCCAGCTCCTTCAGAATGTCGAGGCCGGAACGGCCGGGCATGTGGACGTCGAGCACGACGCAGGAGGGAACATGGGTGCGGGCGACGGAGAGGAACGCCGCGCCATCGGAGAAGCCGCGCACGTGATAGCCCTCAAGGCTGAGCACGAGCGACAGCGCATCGCGGACGGCCGAATCATCGTCCACGATGAAGACTTCACCCATCTGTGCCATCTCGTTCCCCTTTATCCGACCTCGGCTGGCGCCGCGGGCCGGGCTACCGGCAGCACCAGGGCGAAGCATGCCCCCTTGCCGTTGCCACCGGGGTCGACCATCAGGTCTCCGCCGTGGTTCTGGGCGATCGTCCGTGAAATCGCAAGCCCGAGCCCCATGCCGCGACGTTTTGAACTGGCAAAGGCCTCGAACAGCTTCGGCAATGCCTCCGGCGCGATACCGGAGCCGTTGTCCTGCACCTCGATCCGCACCGCCCCGTCCGCCACGCGCGTGCTGACGCGCAGCGCCGGCTCGCTCGTCTGGGCGGCCGCCTCGATGCCGTTGCGCACGAGATTGACCACGATCTGCTGGATCTGAACCGGATCCACCGACACATCCGGCAGGTTGCCCGACGTCTCGCGGATGATGCGCACGCGGTGGGTCTGGCCGAGCAAGGTGAGGTCGATCGCCTCGTCGACCAGCGGATCGAGATTGCGCAGATGCCGCTCGGGATCGCGCTTCTCGACGAATTGCCGCATGCGCTGGATGATGTGGCCGGCGCGCTCGGCCTCGCCCGTCGCCTTGTCGAGGATGTCGCCGACCATCCTGTTGATGTCGACGCCCTTGGAATGGGCCCGGCGGATGGCCTGCAGATAGAGCATCAGCGCCGTCAGCGGCTGGTTGAGCTCATGGGCGATGGCCGCGCCCATCTCGTCAATGGCGGAGACGCGGGCAAGATGCACCAGCTCGCTCTGCAGATCGGCGAGACGCTGCTCGCTTTCCTTGCGCGGGCGCAGATCGCGCAGGATGCCGATAAACTGCCGCCCGTCCGGCGTTGCCGCCTCGCCGACGGAAAGCTCCAGCGGGAACACCGTGCCGTCGGCATGCCGGCCGCGCACCTCACGGCCGATGCCAATGATCTTCTTCACGCCGGTGCTGATGTAGCTGGCGACATACTGGTCGTGATCGGCCGCATATTCGGTCGGCATCACCAGCTTGACGTTCTGCCCGACCGCATCGGCGGCGCAGATGCCGAACATCTGCTCGCACGCCTTGTTGAAGACGAGGATGCGCGCGCGATCATCAATCACGATGATGCCGTCGGCCGCCGTGTCGAGCACGGACGCCAGACGCGCATCGGAAACCGTCGGCAGATCGCGCTGGGCGGGCGACGAACTGAAATCACGCATGGGGTCAGTCTGCTATCGCCGCCAGCCGGGGGCAACCTGTTCTTTCGGCTTCCTACAACGCAAGGTCGCGTTTCCGGTGCGGTGTTACTTCTTGAGCCACGTCACCAGCCGGTCGGTCGCCTCGGTGATCTGAGTCTCGCCGCGCGCGAAGCACATGCGCAGATAGGCCTCGCCGCCCGGGCCGAAGGCGGTGCCCGGCGCAAGGCCGATGCCGGCCTCGTCCACCAGCCGCAGCGCCAGCTTGCGGGTGTCGTCCTCGCCCTCCACGGCGAAGAACATGTAGAAGGCACCGGGCGGGCTGGCGAAGCGCACGCGGTTGGAGGTCGCGAGGCCCTGCGCGACGATATCGCGCCCGCGCCGCGCCCGCTCGATCTGATGGGTCAGGAAGCTCTCGCCGCGCTCCAGCGCGGTTACGCCGGCGCGCTGCATGAAGGCAGCAACGCCTGAGGTGGAGTACTGGATGAGGTTCTCCAGCACCTGGCCGAGCGAGGGATGCGCCTCGATCCAGCCGAGCCGCCAGCCGGTCATCGCCCAGTTCTTCGAGAAGGTCTGCACGAACAGAATACGGTCCTCGGGCTCCATCACCTCGTGGAAGGACGGAGCCAGCCCGCCCTCCTCGAAATAGAAGCGGCCATAAATCTCGTCGGCGATGATCCACAACCCGTGGCGACGGGCGATGTCGAGCACGCCGCGCAGCGTCTGCGTGGGCGCGACGAAGCCGGTCGGGTTGGCCGGGGAATTGATGAAGATGACGCGCGTGCGCGGGGTGATCGCGTCCTCAAGCTGGTCGAGGTCAAGCCAGAAACCGCGCGCGGGATCGAAGGACAGCGGCACGGGAATGGGCCGGGCGCCGATCACTTCGGCGGCGGCGGCGGCATTCGGCCAGGAGGGCGAGGGAATGAGGATTTCCTCGCCGGCCGAAAGGGTTAGCGCCAGCGCGATCTGGATCGCCTGCATGCCCGAACCGGTCACATGATAGCGCTCAAGATCCTCCGGCACGCCATAGATGCGCGTCATATAGGCGGCGATGGCGGCGCGCAGCTCGGGGATGCCGCGCTGCCAGGTGTAGAAGGTCTCGCCCGCCGCAAGCGCGCGCGTCGCGGCTTCGCTGATGAAGGAGGGGGTCGGCAAATCGCCCTCGCCCGCCCAGAGCGGGATGAGACCCTCGCGGCGACGCCCATAGTTCATCACCTCGACGATGCCGCTCTCCGGCAAGGCAAGGGCCTGCGGGCGGATATGGTCGAGCAGGGAGGGAGCGGGACGGAAGGGCGAGGCGGAGGCCGGCATGGGAGGCTCATGGAACGCGAAGCGGGGGAGGCAGGATAGCGTATCCGCCGGGCCGCGCCCATGGAGAGGCCCGCCTTGGGCCATGAAAAGGCGTGATGCGCGCATTCCTGCGCGCGATCAGTGAGCGTGGGGCGGGGGCGCGACAGCGCCCGCCGCCCGTCGCGTCAGCCGAGCTGTTCGATGATGATGGCCCGGAGCTGCTCACGCGTGAGCAGGCAGGGCTCGGGCTTCCAGTCTTCCGGCGAGCGGGGCTGGGAAGCGGCAAACGTGGGGCGACGCAGGGCGCCGCGCAGAGTGGTCGTGGTCACGTGAATCCTAATGCCGGCGCGAAGCCCATCGGGCGCGTGCTCGGCGTCTCTCTCGGAATTGTCAGAAAAAGCAGCGGCATCACCGAAAGGAGCCGCGCGTGTCGATCAGTCGACCTGCATGATGTAGTGCGTCATTGTGGGCAGAACAAGGCCCCTGTCGTCGGCACCGCAAGCTTCAGGCAAGTCTTGCTGCAGGAGAGAGGTCTACAGACGGCTAAATGCCGGGTGAGAGGTACAGGACGCCGGCCGACAGGGGCGCCGCGTCAGCCGATCAAGCGGCGATATTCTTCCGCGCGCCGCTCCATATCCTCCGGCGGCGGGAGGCCGGCGTCGCAGATGCCCGCCTCGATTTCGCGAGCAACCACAGGCCAGTAGCGCTCCACCGCCGCCACCAGATCGGCCGGCCGCCGCTCCGCCGCCAGAAGGTCGACGGCGCAGAGTGCGCGGGCGCGTAGCTCCGTATTTTGTGTCATGATGAAAGCTAACATGAGCGGCCCACGGCGAATGTCGGCTAGTGAACACTTGCCCTGCTTGTCGCGCGATTGTGTGCGGCGACGACCGTAACCATAATCGGCAAATCCGTATCATGACACCTCATCCATGGATCGACACGGCACCTGCCCGCGCCTAGCATGGCCGACAGCCAACCGCCGCCGGAGGATAATCGCGTGAAACGTCAATCACTTGCCGCCATCGCCCTGCTCGGCCTCGCGGTGGCCGGGTGTGCGTCGACGCAGAAGGCGGAGGTCCAGAACAAGGACAACCTGCTCGCGGCAGCCGGTTTCCAGCTGCGCCCGGCCGACACTCCGGCCCGCATCGCCTCGCTGAAGAAGCTGCCGCCGAACAAGTTTTCCGTGCTGAACAAGAACGGCCAGCCGGTCTTCGTCTATCCCGATCCAACGATCTGCGGTTGCCTGTATTATGGAACCATGGACAATTACTCGGCCTACCAGCAGCTTGCTCTTCAGCAGCGGCTGGCCAGCGAGCAGGAAATGGCGGCGATGCTGAACCAGCAGGCCGCCTTTGACTACGCCCCGTGGGGCCCGCCCTTCTATTGAGAGCGTGACTGGTCAGTGCAGTGAGGTGGACGATCAGGCCGATGAGGCCAGTCTGTGCGGTCTGATCTCGCCCATCACTTCCCCCAGCGCAGCACGAGCGGGTCGAGGCGGCGGGCGATCTCCAGGAGGCCGGCGCGGGTCGCCGGGTGCACCGGCGGCAGCGGGGCGCGCAGCGTGTCGTGCTGGATCACCCCGCCCGCCTGCATGAGGATCTTGGCCGCCGCCAGCCCCGCCTGCCGGTTCTCGTAATTGATCAGCGGCAGCCAGCGCATATAGGCGTCGACCGCCGCCTCCCGGTCGCCCGCGACATACGGGTCGATAATCGCGCGGATGCCGTCGGGGTAGCCGCCGCCGGTCATGGCGCCGGTGGCGCCGGCGTCGAGATCGGCCATCAGCGTGATCGCCTCCTCGCCGTCCCACGGACCCTCGATCGCCGCCCCGCCCGCCTCGATCAGCGCCCGCAGCTTGTTCGCGGCACCGGGCACCTCGATCTTGAAATAAGCGAGGTTCTCGATCTCGGCCGCCATCTTCGCCAGGAACGGCACGGAGAGCGGCGTGCCGGCGACCGGGGCGTCCTGCACCATGATCGGGATGCGGATCGCGTCGGAGACCCCGCGATAGAACTCATAGACCTGCGCCTCGGGCACCCGGAAGGTGGCGCCGTGATAGGGCGGCATGACCATGACCATGGCCGCGCCCATCTCCTGCGCGCGCTTCGAACGCTCGGCGCAGACGAAGGTGGAGAAGTGGGTGGTGGTGACGATCACCGGCACGCGGCCGGCGACATGCTCCAGCACGGTCCTCATCACCTGATCGCGCTCGTCATCGGTGAGCACGAACTGCTCGGAGAAATTGGCGAGGATGCACAGCCCGTGCGAGCCGGCGTCGATCATGAAATCGACGGCGCGCTTCTGGCCCTCCAGATCAAGCCGCCCCGCGGCATCGAACACCGTGGGCGCGACCGGGAAGACACCGGAGTAGCGAGGAGACGCGGGCATGATGGGCACCTTGGACACGGGACGGGATCAAAGGATGAGGACGAGGAAGGCGGGCCTCAGGCGGCCGACCGGAAATCCTCGGTGAGATAGGCGTCGAGAATGCCGGCAAAACCGTCATCCCCGGTGAAGCCGAGCGCCAGAGCCCGCGCCGCCGTGAAGGCCTGCGGCCAGCCGCCGACCACGCGCGCCACCACCGGGTCGGGCTGGCGGCGGATGAGCCGCACCGCCGCCTCGCCGGCATGGGCGCGCAGCGCCTCGATCTGCTCGCCAAGGGTGACGGAGACGCCGGGCATGTTGAGGCTGCGGCGGGCGCCGAGCGGGGCGGTGTCGAGCGTTGCGGCATGCAGCAGATAGCCCACCGCCGCGCGCGGCGAGGCGATCCAGACGCGCAAGCTCTCCTCCACCGGCAGCACGGCCTCCACGCCGTTCAGCGGCTCGCGGATGATGCCGGAGATGAAGCCGGACAGCGCCGCATTGGGCTTGCCCGGCCGCACGCAGATGGTCGGCAGGCGCAGCGCCACGCCGTCAAGGAAGCCCTTGCGGGAATAATCCGCCAGCAGGAGCTCACCGATGACCTTTTGCACGCCATAGGAGGAGGCCGGCGCGGTGAGGAAATCATCGTCCACCACCGCCGGGAAGGGCGTGCCGAACACGGCGAGCGAGGAGGTGTAGATCAGGCGCGGCGTGTAACCCTCGACCGCGCGGATCGCCTCGAACAGCGCCCGCGTGCCGTCGAGATTGATGCGGTAGCCTTCCTCGAAGCGCGCCTCCGCCTCGCCCGAAACGATGGAGGCGAGATGGAAGATCACCCTCGGGCGGCCGGCGATCAGCTTTTCGGCGACGCCGGGCGCCGCATAATCGCCGGTCAGCACTTCGGTGGCGAAGGGCAGGCCGGCGGGCGGCACCGCCTCCACCACATCATGCAGCACCGCGCCGGTGATCGCGGTGCCGCCCAGCACGGGCTGGGCGGCAAGGCGGTCGAGCAGCTTGCGGCCGATCATGCCGGCGGCGCCGAGGATGAGGATCTTCATGAGGCGGGCTCCGGTCAGGCGAGCGTATAGGCGGTCTTCACCACGGTGTAGAATTCGCGGGCATAGCTGCCCTGCTCGCGCGGCCCATAGGACGAGCCCTTGCGGCCGCCGAACGGGACGTGGAAATCGACGCCGGCGGTGGGCAGGTTCACCATCACCATGCCGGCCTCGACGTTGCGCTTGAAATGGGTGGCGTGCTTGAGGCTCGTCGTGCAGATGCCGGCCGAGAGGCCGAACTCGCTGCCATTGGCCACCGCCAGCGCCTCCTCGTAATCCCCAACGCGGATGACGGAAGCGACCGGGCCGAACACTTCCTCGCGGTTGATGCGCATGGCGGGGGTCGTCTCGGTGAACAGCGCCGGCTGGAGGTAGAAGCCGGGCTTGGCGCGCTCGAGCCGGGCACCGCCAAAGGCAAGGCGGCCGCCTTCCTTAGCGGCAAGGGCGATGTAGTCGAGATCCTGCGCGAGCTGGCTCTCATCCACCACCGGGCCGATCTGCGTGGTGGCGTCGAGCGCGTCGTCCACCTTCAGCGCGGCAAGGCGCTCGGTGAGCGCGGCGATGAAGCGGTCATGGATGGCGTCGGTGACGATGAACCGGCTCGACGCCGTGCAGCGCTGGCCGGTGGAGAAGAAAGCGCCATTCACCGCGCAATCGACGGCGACGCTGAGCTCGGCATCGTCGAGCACCACCAGCGGGTTCTTGCCGCCCATTTCGAGCTGGACGCGGGCAAAGCGCGCCGCCCCCGCCGCCGCCACGCGCCGGCCCGTGCCGACCGACCCGGTGAAGGAGATGCCGGCAATGTCGGGGTGGTCGAGCATGGCCTGCCCGACCTTGGAGCCCGAGCCCATGACGAGGTTGAACACGCCCGCCGGCACGCCGGCGCGGGAAATGATGTCGGCAAGCGCCCAGGCCGAGCCCGGCACCAGCTCGGCCGGCTTGAAGACGACGCAGTTTCCATAGGCCAGCGCCGGGGCGATCTTCCAGGCGGGAATGGCGATGGGGAAGTTCCACGGCGTGATGAGGCCGATGATGCCGAGCGGCTCGCGCGTCACCTCCACCCCGACGCCGGGCCGGACGGAGGCCAGCGTCTCGCCGGCAAGGCGCAGGCACTCGCCGGCGAAGAAGGAGAAGATCTGCCCGGCGCGCGTGACTTCGCCGATGCCCTCGGCCAGCGTCTTGCCTTCCTCGCGCGACAGCAGCCGGCCGAGCTCGTCCTTGCGGGCGAAAATCTCGTCGGCGATCTTCTTGAGGATCTCGTGCCGGGCATAGGGCACGCTGCGCGACCAGCCGGGGAAGGCCGCCTTCGCCGCCTCCACCGCCGCGTTGAGGCCGGCGGCGTCGGTGCGGGCGTAATGGCCGATCACGTCGCCGGTGTCGGACGGGTTGATGTTCGCGACGGCTTCAAAGCCCTCGACCCATTCACCGCCGATGAAATTGCGGAACACAGCGCTCATGGTCAGTCCTTCGCCGCGCGGCGCGGTCAGTAGAGGAAGCGCGCGGGCACCAGCACCAGCGCGGGGAACAGAGTGAGCAGCGCCAGCACGATGAGCTGGGCGATGAGGAACGGCCACACGCCCTTGATGGCGAGCGCCAGATCCACCTTGCCCACCGCCGAGACGACGTTCAGCACCGTGCCGACCGGCGGGGTGATGAGGCCGATGGCGTTGTTCATCACGAACAATACCCCGAAATAGACCGGGTCAATCCCCGACGATTTGACGAGCGGCATCAGCACCGGGGTGAGGATGAGGATGGTGGGGATGAAATCCAGCGCCGTGCCGATGATCACCACCAGCAGCATGATGACGATCATCAGCTCGATCGGGTTGTCGCGGAACGGCTCCAGCAGCGCCGTCACCTCGGCCGGGATGTTGGCGATGGCGATGAGATAGGCCGAGACCGAGGCCGCCGCGACGAGGAACATCACCGCCGCCGTGGTGCGCACCGCCATCAGCATGGCGTGGACGAGCTTGGCCGGGGTCAGCTCGCGATAGATGAAGCTGCCGACCACCACGGCATAGACCGCCGCCACCACCGCCGCCTCGGTCGGGGTGAAGATGCCGCCCTTGAGGCCGCCGATGATGATGATGGGCAGGCCGAGCGCCAGCAGCGCGTCGAGGAAGGCGCGGCCCGCCTCGCCCCAGCTTTGGCGCGGCAGGATGGCGACCTTGTCGCGCTGCGAGACGATCCACCAGGCGACGGCCAGCGCGAGGCCGAGCAGCAGGCCGGGCACGATGCCGGTGAGGAACAGCCGGGTGATCGACACGCCGCCGATCACGCCGAACACGATGTAGCCGATGGAGGGCGAGAGCACCGGGGCGATGATGCCGCCGGAGGCGATGAGGCCGGAGGAACGCCCGACATCATAGCCCGCCTGCCGCATCACCGGCAGCAGCATGGAGGCCAGCGCCGCCGTGTCGGCGATGGCCGAGCCGGACATGGAGGCGAGCAGGATGGCGGTGATGATGGCGACATAGCCGAGCCCGCCGCGCAGATGGCCGACCAGCGCCAGGCCGAGATTGACCAGCCGCCGCGACAGGCCGCCGGCATTCATCGCTTCGCCCGCCAGAAGGAAGAAGGGGATGGCGAGCAGCGGGAAGCTGTCCGCGCCATTGACCATCTGCAGCGCGATGAGCTGCCAGTCGAAGGCGCCGAGATGCCACATCAGCGCGCCGGCGGTGATGATCAGCGCAAAGGCGATGGGCATGCCGAGGAAGATCGAGCCCAGTAGGACGAGGGAGAAGATCGCGACGGTCACGACACGCCCTCCGCCACATTGGGATCCATCGCCGGACCACCGGGCCCGCCGAGGATGACCTCGATGAGATCACCGAGAATGAGCAGCGTCAGCCCCACGCCGGAAACCATCGCCGCCGCGTAGACATAGGCGGTGGACAGTTCGGACACCGGCAGCAGATTGCCGAGATTGAGCAGCGTCTGGTCATAGGCGCCGACCGCCAGCAGCACGGCGCAGGCGAGTGAGAGAAGGTCCGCGACGATGCGGCAGAGCCAGCGCCCGGCGCGCGGCAGGGCGACGACGAACATGTCGACGCCGAGATGGCCCTTCTGCCGCATCACCGTGATGGCGCCGAGGAAGGTGATCCAGACGAAAAGCAGGCGCGACATCTCGTCGGCGATGGTGATGCCGCTGTCGAAGACATAGCGCATGACGACATTGCCGAAGACCAGCACGACCATGACGCCGAGCAGGCCAACCAGCAGCAGTTCGATGCCGCGAAAGCCGAGATCGACCGCGCGCCGCAGCTGGCGGGTCTGAGGGGAGCGGGGCTCAGACATCGAGGCCCTCAATGGCGTAGATGCGCGCGGGGGCGCCGTCGGCATTGGGAATGAGCAGCGGCGCGGCGCTGAACAGAACGCGCGGGGTGCGCAGCTCGGCGGTGTTGATGACGTACTCGATCAAGGTGACACCGGCGCGCAGCAGCACGTCATGCGTGACATGCTCGGCCGAGGGCACGCTCTCGCCCTTGAGCAGCAGGCGGATCGGGTAGTCCTGCGGGAAATCGAAGGCGACCGCGCTCGGGCGGCGGGCGAGCAGCCATTCCGCCGCCTCGCGCGTCAGCCACGGCGCCTCAGTCCAGAACTCCGGCGTCTTGTAGTCGCGCCGGGCGCTCCAGCGGGTGGCGAGCAGCAGGATCTCGCCCTCCGCCCCGCCGGGATCGGCGCTCGCCAGCGCCTCCGGTCCGATGGGCGCGTCGTCGGCACAGGCCGAGAGGTCGAGCACCCGGCAGGCCCCGACCACCCGGTCCAGCGGGGTGGCCTCGATGGTCGGGGCATGGGCGACGAAATGCGCGGGCGCATCGACATGGGAGAAGCCGTGGCAGGTGGTGGCGAGGCGGGTGACCCGGAACTGGTCGCCCGCCGCGATGTCGCCCTTTACCAGGACTTCCGGCGCCCAGCGGAAATGGCTTTCCACGGGCATGCTGAGATCGACGATGCGCATCGGACCGGCCTTCCGTCAGCTCGCCGCGGCGGCGATCTGCTCGGGCAGGGTGGGCCCGAACTTGGCGATGAAGTCCGCCTTCACCTTGTCGGCGACGATGGCGCGGAAGGCGGGGATGTCGACGGTCTCGACCACCTTCATGCCGTGCTCCTTGAGCGCGGCAAGGCTGGTGCCCTCGGCATCGACGTTCATCTGCCGCTGGATCGTCGCCGCCTCGGCAGCCGCCGCGAGAATGGCGCCGCGCTGCGCTTCGGTGAGGCCGTCGAACTTCGCCTTGTTCATCACCAGCGGCGCCGTGGTGAAGGCGTGCCTGGTCAGCGAGAGGTTCTTCTGCACCTCGTAGAACTTGGCGTTGAGGATGAGCGTGACCGGGTTTTCCTGCCCGTCGATGGAGCCCATCTCCAGCGCGGTGAACAGCTCGGTGAAGGCCATCGGGGTCGGCACCGCGCCGAGCAGCTTGAACGCCTCGATATGGGCGGGGTTCGGCGTGGTGCGGATCTTCAGGCCCTTCATGTCGGCGGGCACGGTGACGGCGCGGCGGTTATTGGTGACGTTGCGCCAGCCCACCTCCCAGGTGGCGAGCGCCTTGAGGCCCGACGGTTCAAGCTGGGCGCGCAGTTCGTTGCCGATCGGCCCGTCCAGCACGCGCGCGACATGGGCGCGGTCGTGGAACAGATAGGGCAGGTCCAGCACGTTGAGCTGCGGGGCGAGGCCGGTGAAGAACGGGTTGCCGGTGAGACACAGATCGAGCGTGCCGCCGCGCGTGCCGGCGATCATGGTCTGGTCGTTGCCGAGCGCGCCATTGGCGTAGACCTCGACGATGACCGCGCCGCCGGTCTTCTCCTTGACCAGTTCGGCGAAGCGCAGTCCGGCGCGGTGCCAGGAATCGACCTCCGGGTGCGGATGGCCGAAGCGCAGCTTGATGGGCGCCTGCGCCAGCGCGCGGGAGCCGGCACCGGCGGCGGCAAGCGCGGCGGCGCCGGTGGCGAGGAAGGTACGGCGATCGAGACGGAGCATTGGCGTTTCCCCTTTATGGATGGGGGCGCGCCGTCGAGGGCGCGCCCGAGATCGTGCCGCGTTGGCGCGCGTCACTCGATGATGTTGAAGTCCTTGAGGTGCTCGTCGGACAGCTCGATGCCGAGGCCCGGCAGGTTGTCGTCGAGCTGGAGGAAGCCGTTCTCGGGCTGCGGGTCGCCCTTGAAGATGTAATAGAACAGCTCGTTGCCGACCTCGACGTCATGCACCGGGAAGAACTCGGCCATGGGCGAGGCGAGCGTCGACATGGTCAGGTGATAATTGTGCATCTGGCCGGCATGGGGGATGACCGGGATCGAATAGGCCTCGGCCAGCGCGTTGATCTTGCGGGCGGCGGTGATGCCGCCGACGCGGTTGGTGTCATACTGGATCACGTCCACCGCGCGCTGGTCGACGAGCTGCTGGAAGCCGGCCAGCGTGAACTCATGCTCGCCGCCCGAGATCGGCAGCACGCCGAGCTTGCGCAGCTCCTTGTAGCCCTCGATGTCGTCGGCGATCACCGGCTCTTCCAGCCAGCGGATGTTGAAGGGCTCGAGCAGGCGCAGCATCCGCTTGGCGTATTCGAAGGTCCAGCCCATGTAGCATTCGCACATGAGGTCACGGTCGGGGCCGATCACCTCGCGCACGGTGCGCACCAGGTCGATGTTCTTCTTCATGCCGGCCGGGCCGTCCTGCGGGCCCCAGCCGAAGCGCATCTTCACCGAGTCGAAGCCCTGATCGACATAGGACTGCGCCTCGCGGGCGAGGTCATCCAGCGGCTGGCCGTAGAGCTTGGAGGCGTAGCAGCGGATCTTCTCCTTGGTGCGCCCGCCCAGCAGCTTGAAGACCGGCTTGCCGACCTCCTTGCCCATCAGGTCCCAGATGGCGATGTCGATGGCGCTCATCGCGGTCATGCCGACGCCCTTGCGGCCCCAGGCATGCGAGCGGCGGTACATCTTCTGCCAGATATACTCGTTGTCGAACGGATCCTCGCCGATGAGCAGCGGGGCGTAATACTCGTCGATCGCCGCCTTGGTGACGCGCGGGGAGAGCGCGGCATTGCCGATGCCGACCGTGCCGTCCTCGGTCTCGATCTCGCAGACCAGCCAGCCATGGAAGCGGAAGCTGCCCATATTGTCGCCGCGCTCGAAAAGCTGGTCGGCGGCGTTGGTGCAGAAGTTGCGGGCCGGAGGGACGACCTTGCCCTTCCATTCAAAGACGCGGGTGCGGACGTTCTTGATCTTCATGGGACACACGGGGAGCGTTGGCGGAGCGGGAAGGGTTCAGGCCGCGCGCGGGGTGGCGCGGCGGGTCTGCGCCATGGCGCAGAGGATGTCGAAGGCGGCCTGGGTGGCGCCGACATTGGCTTTGCCCTCGCCATAAATGTCGAAGGCGGTGCCATGGGCGGGCGTGGCGATGGGAATGGGCAGGCCGCCATGCACGGTGACGCCGCGCGAGAAGCCCATGAGCTTCATCGCGATCTGGCCCTGGTCGTGATACATGGTGACGATAGCGTCGACCTCCTTGGCGCGCAGGAAGATCGTGTCGGCCGGGTACATGCCGATGACCGGGAAACCCTGCGCCTTTGCGGCCTCGACGGCGGGGCCGATGACGTCGATTTCCTCGCGGCCGAAGCTGCCATTGTCGCCATTATGCGGGTTGAGCCCGCACACCGCGATGCGCGGCTCGGCCACGCCCGCCTTTTGCAGCGTCGTGCTGGCGAGGCGGATGGCGCCGAGGATCTTCTCCTCGGTGATGAGGTCCGACACCTCCTTCAGCGCCACATGGCTGGTGACGCGGCTGGTCCACAGCCCGTCCAGCGTGTTGAGCTCGCCAAACGGGCCGTTGGGCTGGAGCAGTTCGGCGAACCAGTGGGTCTCGTCGGCATGGGCGAGGCCGGCCAGATGCATGGAATGCTTGTTGAGCGGGGCGAAACACACCGCATCGGTGACGCCGTCGACGGTGAGGTCGATGGCCTGTTGCAGCGTGTCGAGCGCATAGCGTCCGCCATTGGCGGTGGCGACGGCGCGCTCGAACGGGGCGTTGGCCGCGCCGCGGAAGTCCCACAGCACCGGCGTGCCGGGCGCGGTCTCGGGCGCGCGGTCATGGGCGCGCGGATCGGTGGTCAGCGTGTAGTCGAAACGCACCCCGGCGATGCGCATCCCCTCCTCCAGCTCCGCCCGGTCGGCGATGATGAGGAAGTCGGCGCGCTCGCGGTTGGCGGGGTCGCTGATGAGGCGGGCGACCAGCTCGGGACCGATGCCGGCGGGGTCGCCGAGAACGACGGCAATGCGGGGCTTCATCAGGATCTCCTTCAGGCAAGGGAGCGGCGGGCGGCCAGCCAGGCGACACAGCGCGCGGCGAGCGGCCAGAGAACGAGGGCGAAGGCGAGCGTGGTCAGCGTGCCGGCGATCGAGGTGCTCCAGAACACGCCGAGCGAGCCGTCCGAGAGGATCATCGACTGGCGGAACGCATCCTCCGCTTTGTCGCCGAGCACCATGGCGAGCACGAGCGGGGCGATGGGGTAGTCGAGCTTCTTGAAGACGTAGCCGATGACGCCGAACACCATGGCCAGCACCACGTCGAACATGCTGTTCGAGACCGTGTAGGCGCCGGTGAGGCAGACCACGATGATCAGCGGCCCGATGATGGCGAAGGGGATGCGCAGGATCGAGGAGAACAGCGGCACGGTCGCCAGCACCAGCACCACCGCCACGATATTGGCGAGGTACATGGAGGCGATGAGGCCCCAGACGAAATCATGCTGCTCGACGAAGAGCATCGGGCCGGGCTGGAGACCCCAGATCATCAGCCCGCCCATCATCACCGCCGCCGTGGCCGAGCCGGGCACGCCGAGCGCCAGCATGGGCAGCAGCGCCGAGACGCCGGCCGAGTGATCGGCCGCCTCGGGCGAGACGATGCCCTCGGGCTCGCCAGTGCCGAAATGATCGCGCCGGCGCGAGAAGCGGCGGGCGACGCCATAGGACATGAAGGAGGCCGCCGTCGGCCCGCCCGGCGTGATGCCCATCCAGCAGCCGATAATGGTCGAGCGGATCAGCGCCAGCCAGTGGCGCGGCATGGAGGCCATGGTGCGGAACACGGTCGCGAGATCGACCTTGGTGCGGATGCCGTCGAATTTCAGGCCCTGCTCGACGGTGATGAGGATCTCGCCGATGCCGAACAGGCCGATCACCGCCACGAGGAAGGTGACGCCCTTGATCAGCTGGTCGCTGCCGAAGGTGAGGCGCATCTCGCCGGACACCGTGTCCATGCCCACCGCCGCCAGCGACAGGCCGATCAGCAGCGAGGCGGCGGTCTTCAGCGGGTTGCCGCCGCCCATGCCGATGAAGCTGCAGAAGGCGAGAAGATAGACGGCGAAGTATTCCGGCGAGGAGAAGCGCAGCGCGATGCCGGCGATGGAGTTGGCGAGCAGCGTCACCAGAATCACGCCGACCAGCGCGCCGAAGCCGGCGGCGCTGAAGGCGGTGGCCAGCGCCTCGGTCGGCTTGCCGGCGCGGGCCATCGGGTAGCCGTCGAAGGTCGTGGCGACGGAGGACGGCTCGCCGGGGATGTTGAACAGGATCGACGTGGTCGAGCCGCCGAACAGCGCGCCCCAATACATGGAGGAGAGCAGGATGATGGCGCTGACCGGATCCATCGAGAAGGTCAGCGGCAGCAGCAGCGACACGCCGTTCGGCGCGCCGAGGCCGGGGAGCACGCCAACCAGGATGCCGAGCAGCACGCCACCCACCATGATGGCGATATGATAGGTGGTGAAGGCGGTCTGGAAACCGACGAGGAGCGAGGCGAAATCGGACATAGGCCAGCGTCCTCAGTAGATGCCGAGGGCGTTTTCGAGCGGTCCCTTGGCCAGCGGCACGCGGAACCAGAGCTCGAAGACGGCGAAGAACACGGCGATGACGGTGGCGGAGGTGGCGAGCGAGCGCAGCCACGGATAGCCGCCATGGCGCCGCATCATGAAGACCAGATAGGCGAAAGACGGCACGTAGCAGCCGAGCCACGGCATGACGGCGACCAGCACCGCCGTCGGGACGAAGACGGCGAGGCTGGAGGCCAGCTCCTCGCGGGAGACAAAGCTCTCCTCGCGGTCCGACTTCAGCGCCTGCAGGAAGATGCCGACGCTGACCGCGATCAGGAGGAGGCCGATGCGGAAGGGGAAATAGCCGGCGCCCGGCCCGGTCTCGCCCCAGCCCGTGTCATGGCCGAGGCTCTCCGTGGCGACGATGCCGCCAAAGATGGCGACCGCCACCGCGGTGCCGAGTTCCATCGATCGCCGTCGTGCCAGCATCGCTCAGGGTCCGGGTCATGACAGGGGGCGCGGTGTCCCGCGCGGGATAAAGGAGGTGCCGGACGGGCCGGCACCCAAGGGCTCCAGACGCGACTGGCTCGACACGAGGGGGCTGTGCCGAGAAGACTCCGCGGGAGGAGCGGCCGGCGGGCTCAGTTGACGAGCCAGCCATCCTCGGCGAACTGGACGCGGTTCTTCGCCTCGTCCTGCTTGATGGTGTCGGCGAGCGCGGCGCCGGTGACGAAGGATTCGCTCTGCGAGGTGCGGGCGAGCCAGTCCTTCCACTCGGGCGCCTGGCGCACCTTGTCGAGCACGCCCGCGTAATAGGCGACCTGCTCGTCGGTGGTGTCCTTGGGCAGCCACACGGTGCGCGGCATCTGGTAGCTTTCGAGCGGAATGCCCGCCTCGACGCAGGTCGGGATGTCGGCCCAGGACATGTTGTCGGCGACAACTTCCTTATAGGTGAGCCGCTGCGGGGCGAAGACGCAGAGCGGGCGCACCTTGCCAGCCTTCCACTGGCCGACATTCTCCTGCGGATTGTTGGTGTTGGCCTGCACATGCGCGCCGGCGAGCTGCACCGCCGCCTCGCCGCCGGACTTGAAGGGCACATAGGTGAACTTCACGCCCGCCGCTTTCTCCAGGCGCCGCACCAGGATCTGGTCGGTGTCCTTGGACTGGCTGCCGGCGACCTTGAGGCCGCCTTCCTGCGTGCGGGCGGCGGCGATGAACTCGGCCGCGGTCTTGTAGGGCGTCTCGGTGTTGGTCCACAGGATGAACTCGTCCACCGCCATGGAGGCGACGGGGCGCAGGTCGCTGCTCTGGTAGCCGACCTTGGTCACCAGCGGCAGCAGCCACTCATTATTGGTGCCGAAGACTACCTTGGTGGCGTCGCCAGCCGCGCCCTTGCCATAGACGAAGGCTTCCGAGCCGGCGCCGCCGCCCTTGTTGGAGACGACCACCGGCACGCTCATCAGCTCGTGCTTCTGGATGATCGACTGGATCAGGCGGGCGAACTGGTCGGTGCCGCCGCCGGGGCCGGAGGCGACGATGAACTCCACCGGGCGGTTCGGCTGCCAGTCGGCGGCGGCAGGAACTGAGCCGGCTACGAGACTGGTGGCGACAAGGCTGGCGGCAGCGAGGCACGCGGCCATGGGGGCCGTCGCGATGGTGAGGCGCATCGCAGATCTCCTTGGGTGGTTTCCATCCGAAACGGTCTTGGGCGCCGTTGTGAGCGCCAATCTGGCTAGGGTCGTCCAACTTGTCAACTGGACCGGTCACCAGTCCAGTAGACCAATCGCAAAAAATGTTTAGAATAATGACAGGAGCCCGCGCCGGGCTACTATTCGCGAGCGTCGCCCGCCAAGGCGCGCCACGAAACAGGCCGAGACACGACCGGGGGGACGTACACGCGCATGTTGCAGGATTTGCCGGCTCTCAAGCAGCAACTGTCCAAACGCACCATGCGCGAGCAGATCGCCGAGCGCATCGCGCATATGATCCAGTCCGGCCTGCTGCGGGTGGGCGACGAGCTGCCCAGCGAGCGCGAGCTGGCGCAGATGCTCGATGTCAGCCGCGAGACGGTACGCGGCGCGGTGCAGATGCTCGCCGCCATCGGCATGGTGGAGATTTCGCAGGGCGCGCGCACCCGCATCATCGGCACGGAAGGCTTCGGCCACTCGCAATTCGCCGACGCGACCGAGCTGTCGCGCTATGGCGCGGAAGATGTCTACCGCGCCCGCCAGTTGGTCGAAGGCTTCGTGGTGCGCGAGGCGGCGACGCGCATCGATGCCGATACGCTGCAGCGCCTCGCCGGCCTCGTCGAGGCGCAGGACGCGATGAGCGAGGATCCCGTCCGCTTCCAGATCTCCGACGCCGAGTTTCACCAGCTCATCTACCGTGCCGGCGGCAATGAGCTGCTCGCGCATTTCCTGGTCGATGCCTATGGCTACGCGCTGGCCTATCGCCGCGTGGCGCTGCTGGTGCCGGGCGCGGTGCGCGTCTCGATCGACGATCACCGCCTCATCCTCGCGGCGTTGACCGCGCATGACGCGGATGCGGCGGCAGCGGCGATGAACCGGCACATCACCCGCGTGCACGAGACCACGCTGCAGGCGATGAAGCTGCGCCCGGAGACCCGCGCCGCGCTCTGAGGCGACGACCCGCCGGGCCGCGCTCGCCATCACACCGCCTCCGCGACGCGCGCCGGTGCCGGTGCCGGTGCGCCGAAGAACAGCGCATCCTGCCGGCGACGCAGCGCCAGAAGTTCGGACCCCTCGGGCACCTCGATGTCGCCAAAGGTGATGGCCTGCCCACGCGCCACCGGCCGGGCCAGACGGCAATTGGCCGCGAGGTAGAAGGGCGCGGGCGTATCCTCCTCAAGCGGCGCGCCGGGCACCAGCTCGGCCTGCGTGCCCTCGATCGTGTGATGATGGCCGCCCATCTCCAGCACGCTGCCGGCGGCAAGATCGCGCGTTGCCCGCGCCACGAGATCGAGATGCGGGCGTGGCGCGAGACCGCCGCTGGAAGCCCCGCGCAGCGCCGCCTCCAGCACGCTGGTCGCCGCCTCGACGCCCAGCAGATGGCGGGGAATGTAGATCATCGCCGTGCGGCCACTGCGGCTCACCGGATGCCCCTTCTCCGCCAGCATGGCCCAGCTGTCCGCATCGGTGCAGCGCACCAGCACGAACACCCCGCCGGCGAAGCTCGCCTCATCCGGCGCGCGCAGGCAATGGAACACGTCGAGCCGCCGCTCGCCGGCGAGCAGACCGCCCTCCTCCGCCAGTGAGAGCACGGTGGGCACTTCCGGGATGCGGGCGATGGGGGCGTGCAGGTCCGGGCGGTCGGGCGTGAAGCCGGTGGCGTTGGCGACGACAAGAAGCTCGCACAGATCCGGCACCGCCCGCTGCGGCAAGGCGGCAGCAGCGGCGGCACGGGCCGCGACGATGTCCGCCACCGGGCGCTCGCCCAGCGCCCAGGCGTCGCGGAAGCCCGGCGCGGCCAGCGTGCGGCCATTGCTGGTGACGAGGCCGCTGGCGGCATCGAAGGTGAAGTCATATTCGCTCGACTTGCCGGCGGCGATAATCTCCAGCCCCAGCGTCTGCGCCCAGGTGATGAGGCCGATCAGCAGGCTCGGCTGGTCGCCATCCACCGGCGTCGCGACGCGCCCGCGCTCGGCCGCCAGATGCGCCAGCACCGGGCCGATGACGCTGTCCACCTCCTTGGAGACAAGGGCGAGATGGCGCCCGGCCTCGATGGCGAGGCGGGAATGGCGGGCGCCCGCCTCCGGGTGGCCGGTCGCCTCGACGACGACCTCGATGGGCAGATCGAGCACCAAAGCGAGATCATCCGCCGCGATGAAATCGCCGGCCTCATAGGCGGCTTTGGCCTCGGCGGCGCTGCGGCAGATATGGATGCGGCGCGGCGCGATGCCCACCGCCTTGAGCGAGGCGGCGGCAATGTCCGCCTCGCGGTCCACCGCCACGCGCGCCCGCATCATCGGCACGCGGAGGCCCTGCGCCAGGAAGCTGCGGCCAAAGCCGCCCGTGCCGACGATGCAGGTCTCGACCGGCGGGCGCTCAGTGGCGAAGTAGCGGTGGAAGTTCATGGCCGTCCCTTTGTCACCCGCGCGCGCCGGACTGAGGCGTGAGGCGAATCCCGCGCGGCGTTGGCGTTGCATGCAGCAGGCGACGTCCGGCCTGATGGAAACCGGTCCCCTGCCCTCTCCCAGCGATTTTTGTCGGCAATCAGCCCGCCAAAGGCAGGGCAGGAGCCTTATTCATCGCTTCTTTCCGTCATATTGAATGCAATTGTACCGATGCGTCAAGTCGGTGGACGTCAAAAGGCAGATATGAGAGACCTATTGCATGCAACTTGACGATGAAGCCCCGGACACCGCCGACGACGTCGCCACCTCCGCCTTGCCGCGCGGCCGGGCGGCGATGCGGGTGGTCGAGCGCATCCGCGACATGATCATCGCCGGCGAGCTGGCGGCCGGGGCGCGCATCTCCGAGCGCATGCTGACCGAGCGACTCGGCGTCACCCGCACGCCGCTGCGCGAGGCGTTCAAGATCCTGGAGGCGGAAGGGCTGGTGCGCATCGTGCCCAATCGGGGCGCGGAGGTGGTGGCGCTGTCGCTCGCCGAGGTCGAGGCGGCGATCGAGGTGCTGATCGGACTGGAGAGCGTGGCGGCGGAACTTGCCTGCGCGCGGGCGACGCCGGAGGAGATCGAGGCCATCGCCGGGCTGCACGCCCGCATGCTTGCGTGCCAGAGAGCGGGCGACCTGATGGGTTATTTCCACCTCAATCAGGACATTCACCAGCGCATCGTCGATGGCGCGCACAATGCGGCTCTGTCGCGGGTGTACCGCACCGAGAGCGCCCGCATCCGCCGTTACCGCTTCGCCGGCAACCGCTCACCCGAGCGCTGGGCGCGGGCGGTGGCGGAACATGCGCAGATCCTCGACGCGCTGCAGCAGCGCGAGGGCGCGCTGCTGCGGGAAATCCTGCGTACCCATCATCTCAAGGGCTGGCAGGTCACCCGCCGGACGCTGGAATCCGGCGGGTAATAAGAGGCACCGCGCTCAGGCGGCGATCGGCTTCTTCAGCACGCGCAGCAGGGCCGTGGTGACCAGCGTACCGGCGACGAGCGCGACGATGTAGCCGCCGAGATGGCTCACCGCATTGGGGATCGGCAGCACGAAGATGCCGCCATGGGGCACGCGCAGCTCGGCGCCGATGGCCATGGAGATCGCCCCGGCCACGGCAGAGCCGACCACCAGAGAAGGGATGACGCGCAGCGGGTCGCGGGCGGCGAAGGGAATGGCCCCCTCCGTCACGAAGGCGAGGCCAAGCACCGAGGCAGCGCTGCGCGCCTCGCGCTCTTCCGCCGTGAAGCGGTTGGGGAAGAGCTGGGCGGCGAGGGCGAGGGCGAGCGGGGGCGTCATGCCGGCGACCATGGCGGCGGCCATCGGCGTGTAGACCTGGCTGGCGATGAGGCCGGTGGCGAAGGTGTAGGCCGCCTTGTTGATCGGCCCGCCCATGTCGAAGGCCATCATGCCGCCGATGATGATGCCGAGAATGATGGCGCTGGTGCCCTGCATGCTGCGCAGCCATTCGGTGACGGCCGTCAGCAGCTGGGCGGTGGGACCACCGACCACGTAGATCATCAGTAGGCCGGTCAGCAGCGTGCCGAGGATCGGCAGGATCAGCACCGGCTTCAGCCCCGCAAGGTTGCGCGGCAGCTTGATGGAGCGGTTGAGGAACTCGGTGCCATAGCCGGCGATGAAGCCGGCGACGATGCCGCCGAGGAAGCCGGCGCCGAGATTGGCCGCCACCATGCCGCCGATCATGCCCGGCGCGAGACCCGGCCGGTCGGCGATGGAGAAGGCGATATAACCGGCCAGTACCGGCACCATCAGCGCGAAGGCGCCCTTGGCGCCGATCTGGAACAGGTCGTAGGCCAGCGTGCCCTTATGCGCGTCGTCATAGGCGTAGATGCCGCCGAGCGCGAAGGCGACCGCGATCAGCAGGCCGCCCGCCACCACGAAGGGCAGCATGAAGGACACGCCGGTCATCAGGTGCTTGTAGGGGCCGGTCTTCACCGCACGCTCGGCCTTGGCGGCGGCAGCGGCATCGGCGAGGCCCGCGCCGGGGGCGGCCTGCAGGCGCGCTTCCTCGAAGGCGCGGCGCACGAGGTTCTGCCCGTCGGTGATGGCCGGCTTGGTCGGCGTTTGGAAGACGCGCTTGCCGCCGAAGCGGGAGAGCTCCACCACCTTGTCGGCGGCGATGATGACGAGATCGGCGGCGGCGATTTCCTCCGCCGTCAGCGCGTCCTGCGCGCCGACCGAGCCCTGCGTCTCCACGCGGATGGAATGGCCGAGCGCCTTGGCGGCGTTCTGCAGGCCCTCGGCCGCCATGAAGGTGTGGGCGATGCCGGTCGGGCAGGAGGTGATGGCGACGATCTTCTTCGGGCCGCTCGCCGCCGGCGAGGCGGCGGGAGCGGCCGCCGGGGCGGGGACGGCCGGGTTGCTCGCGGCGCTCGCCGCCAGACGGGCGAGAACGCCGCCGGCATCGGCCAGCACGTTCGCGACGCTGTCGGTGAGGCGCGGCAGCGCGCCGAAGCGGCTCTCATCGAGATCGCCATTGCCGACCAGCAGCACCGCGCTCGCCGCGGCGATCTCATTGGCCGAGAGCCGGGCGGGCGTGCCGCGCAGCTCGACCACCAGCGCCTGGCCGAGGCTGCGCGCGGCCTTGCGCAGCGCCTCGGCGGCGAGGGTGGCGTGAACGGTCGTCTCCTGCGCGCCGATCACGGCGATCAAGGCTGTCATGATGTCCTCCCCTGCGGGCTTTTGCCCGTGTTCCGTCGGGTCTGTGCCCGGTGCGGCGATGATGGATGCGGGTTCAGGCGATGGCGGCGTGCGCGGCCGCCCAGATGGCGGCCGGCTGGATGGCGACGGCGGCGGCGATGCTCTCGATCACCGTGGCGGCGGGCAGGTTGGCGCCGGGCAGGCCGAGCTTGCCCACCGCGAAGGCGGTACCGAGCCGGGCGAGACCCTCAAGGCCGCGCCCCTCATGCAGACCCGCGACGAGACCGGCGACCATGGCGTCCCCGGCACCGACCGAGCTGCCGCCGGTGACTTCCGGCGCGCGGGCGTGCAACGCCTCGTCGGCGCTGACGAACAGCGCCCCATCGGCGCCGAGCGAGACCACGACATAGGTGATGCCGGCGGCGCAAAGGCGCTGCGCCACGGCGAGCAGGTCCGCCCGGTCATCGAGCGGGCGGCCGGCCCACACTTCCAGCTCGCGCCGGTTCGGCTTGACGAGGGTCGGCGGCGTACCGGCCAGCGCATGGGTGAGCGGCAGGCCGCTGGTGTCGAGCACCACGCGGGCGCCCTCCCCGCGCAGGCGCGCGACAAGGCGGGCATAGATGTCCGGCGGCGCCCCTTCCGGCAGGCTGCCGGAGAGCACGACCAGCCCGTACGGCCGGGCGAGACGGGCGAGATCGGCCTCGACCTCGGCGAGCGCGCTGGTCTCGGCCGGGAAGCCCGGCAGGTTCACATCCGTGGTCTCGCCGCTGCTGCGGTCGAGCAGCTTGATATTGGTGCGGGTCTCGCCCGGCACGCGGCGGAAGCGGTCGGCGATGGACTTGGCGGCGAACAGCGCCTCGAAGGGGGCGGCATTGGCGGCGCCGAGCAGGCCGGCGGCGGCGACCTTCAGCCCCCAATCGGCGAGACAGGCGGCGACGTTCACGCCCTTGCCACCCGCGTCATAGCGCACGGCGACGGCGCGGTGGACATGGCCGGGGGCCAGATGCTCCACCGTCACCGTCTGGTCGATGGCCGGGTTGAGCGTGAGGGTGACGATATCGGGCGCAGCGGCGGGGCTCATGCGTGCCCCCCGTCCAGCGCGCGCACCTCCTCGCCGCTCTCGCAGGCCAGCGCCTTTTCCGCCAGCGCGGCAAGGTCGGTCATGGAGGCGGCGCGCAGCCGCGCCTTGACGCCGGGCACCTCGCGCGGGGTCATGGAAAGCTCGCTACAGCCCAGCCCTGCCAGCAGCGCCGCCCCGAAGGGTTCGCCGGCAATGCCGCCGCACACGCCGACCCAGCGGCCATGCACGCGGGCGCCATCCACCGTCGCCTTGATGAGGCGCAGCACCGCCGGATGGAGACTGTCGACCTCCTGCGCGAGCTGCGGGTTCTGCCGGTCGATGGCGAGGGTGTACTGGGTGAGGTCGTTGGTGCCGATGGAGAAGAAGTCGGCATGCGCCGCCAGCGATTCCGCCTGGATGGCGGCGGCCGGCACCTCGATCATGATGCCGAGCGGCACGGTCGGGGCATCGAGTTCCTCGCGGATGCGCTCGCTGATCTGGCGCAAAGCGAGAAGTTCGCCGAGCGAGGTGATCATCGGGAACATGATGAGGATCTCGGCGCCGTCCTTCGCCGCGCGGTAGAGGGCGCGGAGCTGCGGCTCCAGCAAATCCGGCCGGCGCAGCAGCAGGCGGGCGCCGCGCACGCCGAGGAACGGGTTTTCCTCATGCGGCAGATTGAGATGGGCCACCTGCTTGTCGCCGCCAATATCGAGCGTGCGGACGATGAGCTGGCGCCCGCCCAGCGCCTGCGACATGGCGCGGTAGATCGCGTACTGCTCGTCCTCGCTCGGCGTGGCGCTGCGCTCGAGGAACAGGAACTCGGTGCGCATCAGCCCGACGCCTTCCGCGCCCTGCGCGAGCGCGAAGGCCGCCTGATCCGGCAGGTTGATATTGGCGCCGATGCTGATCTCGGTGCCATCGGTGGTGCGGGCCGGCAGCGCGCGGGCTTCTTCCTCGCGGGCGCGCTCGGCGGCGCGGGCGGCATCGAAAGCGCGGGCCGAGGCAAGGGCGTCCGCGTCCGGCTGGAGATAGAGCCGGCCGGCGCCGCCATCGAGAATGGCCGGCGTGCCGGAGGGCAGATCGAGCAGCGCCGCCCCGCCGCCGACCAGCGCGGGCACGCCGAGCGTGCGGGCGAGGATGGCGGTGTGCGAGGTCGGCCCGCCCTGCGCGGTGGCGATGCCGACGACGCGCGCCGGGTCGAGCCCGGCCGTGTCGGAGGGCGAGAGATCGGCGGCGACGAGAATGCAAGGCTCGTCCGGCAGGTCGCGCAGCGAGCCCGCCTTCAGCGCCGGGTCGATATGGCCGAGCACGCGCTGGCCGACATCGCGCAGATCGGCCGCGCGCGCGGCAAGCACGGGATTGCCGACACCGGCGAGTTCTTCCGCCACCTGCTCGATGACGGCGTGCCAGGCGAAGGCGACGCCATGGCCATCGACCATGAGCTGGCAGGTGCGGGTGATGAGGTCGGAATCCCCCAACAGTTCGGCCTGCGCCTTGAAGATGCCGGCATCCGTCGCGCCGAGGCGGCGGGCGGTGTCATCGGCAAGCGCCTGAAGCTGCTGGCGGGTGTGGGTCAGCGCTTCCTGAAGCAGCGCCGCGCCCTCGGTCAGGGCGACCGGGCGATCAGGGATCTCGGTCGCGCTGGCGGCGATGACATGGAGGGGAGCGATGGCGAGGCCCGGCGCGGCGGGGGCGCCGCTAAGGGCGGAAAGCCCCGCCGGCGGTGTCCAGCCGGCGCGCGCGGACTGCTTGGCACGGCTGGCGGCAACAGCCGCATCGGCCTTTTCCTGCGCGCTGAGGCTGGTGATGGTGGCACGCAGCGCGGCGAGCGCCGCCTCGTCGTCCGTGCCCTCGGCGGAAATGGTCACAGCTTCGCCCGCACGCAGGCCGAGCTGGAGCAGCGCGATAAGGTTCTTCGGGTCGGCAGCAACCGCGCCATTGCGCACGCGCAGCTGCGCGCCGAAGCGTCGGGCGGTCTCCACCCAGGCGCTCGCGGGGCGGGCATGCAGGCCGGTGGGGTAATCCACCGTCCAGTCGAAGGAGATCGCGAGATCGGTGGCCGCCTGCGCCGGCGCGGCCTGCGCGGGCTCGTCCGAGCCGAGCGCATTCGCGATCAGCGCGGCATCGTCCGTGGTGGCGAGGCGGGCCAGCAACTCGCTGTCCTGCAACAGCCGGGTCAGGCGGCGCAGCACGGTGATGTGCGTGTCGGACTGCGCGGCGATGGCGACGACGAGATGGGCGGTCTGCCCGTCATTCCACGTCACGCCCGCGGGCACCTGAAGGATGGCGAGGCCGTTCTTGCGGACGAGGTGGCGGTCCTCGCCGAGCCCGTGCGGGATGGCGACGCCATGGCCGAGGAAGGTGTTCGCCACCGCCTCGCGGCGCGCCATGCTCTGGGCATAGCCGGCCTCGACATAGCCGGCGGCGACCAGCATCTGCGCGGCCTCGGCGATGGCGGCGTCCTTGTCGGCCGGATGAGCGGCCAGACGAATCATGGTGATCGGCAGCAGCTCACTGCCGGCGGGCGACATCATTCGGGCGGCGGCGATGGACATTTGTCATCCTCCCAGAATTTTCTTTGCGTGAAGTGGTATCGTTTCCACAACGCTTGTCAAAAGGATTCTGGGCAATTTTCGCTGTCATAAGTCGGATTCACAGGAGTCTGATCGCTTGATCGCCGGCCCAATCGGCCTAGGATAATGGGCCTTCAGTGAAATCGTTCTCAAGTGATGACCGCCAATATCAAGGACGTAGCCCGGCTGGCGGGCGTCTCGGTGTCCACCGTCTCGCGCGCTCTGGGCAAGGGGCCGGTGAGCGCGGAAGTGCGCCGGCAGGTCGAGGCGGCGGTGAAGGCCACCGGCTATCGCCCCAACCTTTCCGCCCGACGCCTGCGTTCGCAGCGCAGCCAGACCATCGGCCTGATCGTCGCCGACATCCGCAACCCGTTCTTCACGGCGGTCAGCCGCGCGGTGGAGGACGCCGCCTATGGCGCGGGGATGCGGGTCATCCTGTGCAATACCGGCGAGGATCCCGAGCGCGAGGCGCTTTATCTGCGGCTGATGCAGGAAGAGCGGGTGACCGGGCTGATCTTCGCCCCCACCCGCGCGACCATTGGCGGGCTGCGGGCGCAGAATTTCGACTATCCGGTGGTGCTGATCGACCGCGCCGCCGCCTCCGGCGAGTTCGACACGGTGGTGCTGGACAATCGCGGCGCCAGCGCCCGGCTGGTGGATCACCTCGCCGAGCGCGGCTACCGGCGCATTGGCGGGCTGTTCGGCTCGACCAGCACGACGGGCCTTGAGCGCGAGGCGGGCTATGTCGCGGCGATGAGCGCGCGCGGGCTTGCCCCACAGGCGCGGATGATCACACCGCTGGCGCAGTCGGCCGAGGACGCCGCCGTCGCGTGGCTCGGCGAGGCCGAGCGGCCGGACGCCATCATCGTCAGCAACGGGCTGTTCCTGCTCGGCCTGTGCCGCGCCGCACGCCGGCTCGGCCTCTCCATCCCGCGCGACCTCGCCATTGCCGGCTTCGACAATGAGGCGTGGACCGAGCTCGTCGAGCCCGGCCTCACCGTGATCGAGCAGCCGGTCGAGACCTTCGGGCGCGAGGCGATGGCGCTGCTGTTCCAACGCCTGAAGGCGCCCACCGCGCCGACGCGCACCATCCTGCTCGCCGGCACGCTGATCGAGCGTGGCTCGACCCACGCCCTCCCCTGAGCGGAGCCTCGCGCGTTTCGGTCAGACCTGACCGAGATCCTCATAGCTGGCGTGCAGCGCCCAGTCGGCCGGGCTGAAGCGGTCGCGGGCGAAATTGTGCTGGTGCCAATAGGGGTAGAGATAGGGCGGCCGGCTGACCTGGTTCAGCCGCTCCAGCTCGTCGCCCGTCAGTTCCAGATCGACGGCGGCGATGTTGTCGCGGAAATGGCTCTCCTGCGTCCCGCCGACCACCAGCGAGGCGATGCCGGGCCGCGACAGCGTCCAGGCGATGGAGACCTGCGCCGCGGTGACGCCGCGCGCCGCCGCGATCTCGTTCAGCACGTCGACGATGGACCACAACCGCTCGGCATCGCGGATCGGCGGCTCGGTCCAGCCGGCGGCCTGACGGGAATCGGCGGGGAACTTGTCGCGGGCGAAGGCGCCGGAGAGCAGGCCGGCCGCCAGCGGGCTCCACACCATCACGCCGACGCCCTGATCGACGGCGATCGGCAGCAGCTCATACTCCGCCTCGCGGGCTTCCAGCGTGTAGTGGATCTGCTGGGTGACGAAGCGCGGCAGGTTTTTCGCCTCGGCAATGCCGAGCGCCTTCATCACATGCCAGCCGGAATAGTTGGAGCAGCCGATATAGCGGATCTTGCCGGCGCGCATCAGCGCGTCGAGCGCCGAGAGCATCTCCTCCAGCGGAGTGATGCCGTCCCATTCGTGCAGGAAATAGATGTCGATATGGTCGGTGCGCAGGCGCTTGAGACTGCGCTCGCATTCGCGGATCAGGTGATAGCGCGAGACGCCCTCGTCATTCGGCCCGTCGCCGATGCGCATCCGCGCCTTGGACGAAATCAGCACCCGGTCGCGCCGCCCTTCCAGCACCTCGCCGACGATCTCCTCCGAGCGGCCGAGCGAGTACATGTTGGCGGTGTCGATGACGTTGATGCCGCCATCAATACAGGTATCGACCAGCCGGCGCGCTTCCGGCACGCCGTGATTGGCCACCTTGGCGAAGGCGCCGACCCCGCCGAAGGAGAAGGTGCCCATGGAGAGCGCGGAAACCTTGAGGCCGGAGCGGCCGAGCGTGCGGTACTTCATCTGGCGTCTCCCGGTGTTTTTGTCGGTGCGGCCGTTCAGGCCGAAAGCGAGGTCAGCGCGGCGGCGACGGCGGCGATGCCGGGCGCCGGGCTGGTGAGCACGGGGACATCACCCTCGTGCCCCGCCAGCGCGTTGGCCATCGAGGCCTGCGCCAGCACGACGAGATCGACCTGCGGGGCGAGCGCGGCGAAACCGGCCTGCACCATCGCGTCATGGCCGGCGCGGTCACCGGCGGCGAGGCGCGCAAAGGCGCCTTCGCACAGATGCTCGGTCACCTCGACGGAGCGGCCGGCGTCACGGATGAGCCGGCCGGTCGGGCCGAGCGTCGTCGGCAGCGTGGCGAGCACGCCGATGCGCCGCGCGCGCTGCACGGCAGCCTCGGCCATTCCGCGGTCGATGCGGAACACCGGCACGCTGATGCGCGGCGCCAGCGCGTCCACCGCCTCGCCTAGCGTCGAGCAGGTGACGAGGATGGCGTCGGCCTGCCCGCTCGCGGCGGACAGATGCTGCCCCAGCCGCGCCCTCGTCGCCTCGGTCAGGCGCCCCTCGCGAATGGTTTCGGCCAGCAGGCTTTCATCGACGATGTCGGTGAAGCTCCAGCCCGGCAGCGCCGCCTCGAGGCGGGGGCGCAGCGCCGGCGCCAGCGCCGGGACAGTGTGGAGAAGGGCAAGACGGTGGGTGGTGGGGCTGCTCATCGGGAACCTGATGCCGTTTCGGTGATGCCGCGCCGGCGCACGGCGGTCGGCACCGGGCGCGGATCGGCGGGGCCACGGTCGCTCAGCCGCGCCACCAGGCGGGCACCGACCATGATCTTCACCGGCGGGGGCGGCTCGGCGGCGTGGATGAGATCGTCCAGCACGGTGACGGCGAGATTGCCGATCTTGCGCTTCGACACGTCGATGGTGGTGAGCGCCGGGTCCATGGTCGCGCCGACCGGCAGATTGTCGAAGCCGACCACGCCGACATCCTCGGGGATACGGACGCCGAACTCGCGCAGCGCCTTGATGAAGCCATAGGCGATCACGTCATTCGTGCAGAAATAGGCGTCCGCCAGCGCGATGCCCCGCGTCAGCGCCGCCACCGCATCGGCGTAGGCGCCGTCGAGCGTGGATTCGACGGCGAGGATATGGGCGGGGTCCACGGGCACGCCGAGGCGCGCCATGTTGCGGTGGAACGCCTCCTGCCGCAGCCGGAAATTCGTCGTGTCGACCGGGCTGGCGACGAAGCCGAGGCGCCGGAAGCCCTGCTGGCGCAGCCGCGCCAGCACCTGATGGACGGCATCCTCATTGTTCATGTTGACGAAATTGGCCTCGATCACGTCGAAGAACGTGTCGATGAACACGATGGGCCGGCCCACGCCCTGCAGCACGCGAATATCGGTCTCCGACATTTCGGTGCCGAGCGCGATCACCCCGCTGGCCGGGGCGGAGGCGAGGCTTTCGGCGATGGCGCTGGCGCTCTGGCCCTCATGAGTGACGACTTCCAGCGTGTAGCCCCGCCGCGTCGCCTCGGCCGACATGCCGTCGATATAGTCGGAGATGAAGACGTTGTGGTCGCGGTTCACCGTGTGGCCGTGGCGGGCGATCTTGAGGAAGCGGATCGTCCCGGCGCCGTCCGTGCGTGGCTTGGCCGGACCGGACCGCACGAGGCGCGGCACATAGTTCAGCCGCGCGGCGGCCTCCAGCACGCGGGTGCGCGTATCCGCCGAGATCTCGCCCTTGCCGTTGAGCACGAGCGACACCGTGGCCGGCGAAACCCCCGCGGCCGTGGCGATGTCCCGGATGGTGAAGGACTTGCGGGTCATGGTCGGGCGTCTGTCCTCTGGGCCCTACGCGACGGAACGCGCATTTTGTTTAGTAAACATTGAAGCCCTTTTACGAGGGGTAAGCCAAAAAATCCGGTGGCGCAACAGCCTTCCACGCCCGAGGCGAGGCGCCGCCGGCGACACTGCCCTCTGATACCCCCGAGGACGAGGCGCCCGCCGGGCGACCACAACCCACTTTGACACCCTGCAACCGCCGCGCCAGCCAGAATCGGTGAGAAAGGCTGACCTATCAAGCGTTTTTAGCCATGAAAGGACGCTCGAAGGATGGGCACGCCTCTCAATCGGGCAACAGGCAGGCCTCAGACATCCGGACCGGCGGAGCCCTGACACGCTCGCCGCGAACGTGAACGACCGCCCCCAGAAGGCGGCTTGCGCGGCTCGAAAGCCTTTGCTACGGATTTAGTGAAGCGGGACATATTTTACTAAATCGATCCCGCACCGAACCAGTGAGACAACTCCCCGGGAGGAGGCCATGAGGACAACCAGCGGCCAGTTGGTCATGCTCGTCGTCATCAATGCGGCGCTGCTTGCCCTCGGCGCGGCCATTTCCGGCGGCACCTTCCTCTCCCCGTTCAATCTGCAGTCCATGGCCGGGCAATTGCCGGAGATTGGCCTGCTCGCCATCGGCGTGATGCTGGCCATGTGCGCGGGCAATGGCGGCATCGACCTCTCCGGCATCGCGCTCGCCAATCTCTCCGGCGTCGCCTCCGCCGTGCTGGTTGGCTCGGTCCTGTCGAGCACCGACAGCGAGACCGCCTTCTCGCTCGCCTTCATCGCCGGGGCGCTGGCGATCGGCCTCATCGGCGGGACGATCAACGGCCTGCTGATCAGCCGGATGAACATCACGCCGATCCTCTGCACGCTCGGCACGCAGATGCTGTTCACCGGCATCGCCGTGGTGGTGTCGGATGGCCGGGCGGTGGCGGTCGGCAGCCCGGAGCTGCTGTCCGAGATCGGCAACGGCCTCGTCTTCGGCGTGCCCTACAGCTTCCTGATCTTCGTCGGCGTCGCCGGGCTGATCGCCGCCGCGCTCAAATTCACGCCGTTCGGCCTGTGGCTGATGCTGATGGGCACCAACCCGAAGGCGGCGGCCTATGCCGGCTTTCCCAAGACCGGCGTGCTGATCGCGACCTATGCCACCAGCGGCCTGCTCTCGGGCCTCGCCGGCATCATGATCGCGGCCCGCAACGTCAATGTGAAGTGGGACTACGGCACGTCCTATCTGCTGATCGCCATCCTCATCGCGGTCATGGCCGGCGTGCGCCCCGAGGGCGGCTATGGCCGGGTGATCTGCGTGGTCATGGCGACCATCGCGCTCCAGCTCATGTCGAGCATGCTGAATTTCGGCGGTCTGTCGAACTTCGTCCGCGACTTCGCCTGGGGCGCGCTGCTTCTGACCTTCCTGGCGGTCGGCCGCTACAACGTGGTCGGCCTGCTGACCCCCAACAAGAGCAAGAAGCTCGTGTGATGCGAACCCCTCACGCATCGAAACGGATCATGAGGGTGACAACAATAATGGAGGAATCTATGGGAGCTCTCTCGAAGAAGGTGCTGCTCGGCTCCGCCGTGGCGCTCGCCCTCGTCGCCGGCTCGGCCGGCGCGCTGATGGCGCAGAACAAGCCGGTCATTGCCACCGTGGTGAAGATCAGCGGCATTCCGTGGTTTGACCGCATGGAAACCGGCGTCAAGCAGTTCCAGAAGGACAACCCGGACGTCGTCGCCACCCAGTATGGCCCGGCCACCGCCGACGCGGCCCAGCAGCTCCAGATCGTCAACGATCTCGTCGCCAAGGGCGTGAACGGTCTCGCCGTGGTGCCGATGGACCCGTCCGTGCTGGAAGGCACGCTGAAGCGCGCCATGGACCGCGGGATCATCGTCGTGACCCATGAGGCCGACAACCAGAAGAACACCCACGCCGATGTCGAGGCCTTCGACAATGCCGATTACGGCCGCGCGCTGAACGAGCGCCTCGCCACCTGCATGGGCGGCAAGGGCAAGTGGACCACCTTCGTCGGCTCGGTCGGCAGCCGCACCCACATGCAGTGGGTCGGCGCGGGCGAGGCCAATGCCAAGTCCAAGCACCCGGACATGGTTCTGGTGGACGCCAATAACGAGTCCTTCGACGACGCCAACGCCACCTATGAGAAGGCCAAGGAAATCCTGCGCAAGCATCCGGACATCAAGGGCTTCCAGACCTCGGCCGGCAATGACGTGCTCGGCGTCGGCCGTGCCATCGACGAGGCCGGCCTCTCCGGCAAGGTGTGCCTGGTCGGCACCGGCCTGCCCAACCCCTCGGCGGACCTGCTGGAGTCCGGGGCCATCACCGCCATCGGCTTCTGGGATCCGCAGAAGGCCGGCATGGCGATGAACTCGGTCGCCAAGAGCCTGATCGCCGGCAAGAAGATCGAGGACGGCGCCAATCTCGGCGTGCCCGGCTATGAGAAGGTGAAGGTCACCAAGGGTCCGGGCGTCGGCGTGCTGATCATCGGCAACGGCATGGTCCTGGCCGACAAGGCGAACTACAAGGAATACCTCTTCTGATCGCCGAGACCGACCGGCCGGGGAGCGTGATCGCGCGCTCCCCGCGCCATCTCCCGTGCTCTCCGCCCGCGCCCATGGCGCGCGCCGCACCCGGTGTCAGGGAAAGCCCCGTGTCCCACGCTTCCACCGCCCCCGTCCGGTCTGCCGATCCCGCGCGCCCCTTTCTGGAGCTGCGTGGCATCCACAAGCGTTTCGGCGGCGTCCACGCGCTGCGCGGCGTCGGCTTCACCATCCGGCCCGGCGAGGCCTATCACCTGCTCGGCGAGAATGGCTGCGGCAAGAGCACCGTCATCAAGATCATGTCCGGGGCGCATGCCCCCGATGAGGGCGAGATCATCCTCGACGGGCGCAGCTACCGCGCGCTGAATCCGATCCAGTCGCTCGCCGCCGGCATCGAGACCGTCTATCAGGACCTGTCGCTGCTGCCCAACCTCACCGTCGCCGAGAATGTCGCGCTGAACGAGCAGCTCGTCGCCAGCGGCGGGCGCCTCGCGCGGCTTTTCGACCGCACGCGCCTGCGCCAGACCGCCGAGGCGGCGCTGGCCCGCGTCGGCCTGCCGACCGCGCGGACCTATCTCTCCACCATCGTCTCCGACCTGCCGCTCGCCCAGCGCCAGCTCGTCGCCATCGCCCGCGCCATCGCCACGAAGGCGAAGATGGTCATCATGGACGAGCCGACGACCTCGCTGACACGCCGCGAGGTGGACAATCTCATCCTCGTGGTCGAGCGCCTGCGCGCGGAGGGCGTGGCGGTGCTGTTCGTCACCCACAAGCTCGAGGAGTGCTACCGCATCGGCGGCCATGCCATCGTGTTCCGCGACGGGCAATGCGTCGCGCAGGGCCCGCTCGCCGATTACAGCAAGCACGACCTCGCCGAGCTGATGACCGGTCGGCAGATCGACGCCGCGCGCTACCGCACCGGAGCGCCGGGCAGCGAGGAACTCTTCGCCGCCGAAGGACTGGCGCAGCCGCCCAATCTCGGCCGGGTGAGCTTCACCGTCCGCAAGGGCGAGATCCTCGGCATCACCGGCCTCGCCGATTCCGGCCGCAACGAGCTCGCCACCGCCATGGCCGGCGTCACCCCCGCGAGCGAGGGGCGCATCCGCATCGACGGCAGGGCCGAGACCATCGGCCACCCCGCCCACGCCATCCGGCTCGGCATCGGCTATGTGCCGGAGGACCGCCTCGCGGAAGGGCTGTTCCTCGACAAGTCGATCTTCGAGAACGAGATCGCCCTCGTGGTGCGGGACCTCGCCAACGGGCTTGGCATCGTCGATAAGGCCAAGGGCCGGGCGCTGGCCGACCAGATCGCGCAGGACATGCGCCTCAACACCCGCAATATCGACCTGCCGGTCAGCTCCCTCTCGGGCGGCAACCAGCAGCGCGTACTCATCGGCCGCTGGCTGTCGATCAAACCGAAGCTGCTCGTGCTGCACGGGCCCACGGTGGGCGTCGATGTCGGCTCGAAGGACACGATCTACCGCGTAATCCAGCAGCTCGCGGAGGCCGGCATGGGCCTCGTCATCATCAGCGACGACCTGCCCGAGCTGCTGCAGAACTGCGACCGCATCCTCGTCATGAATGCCGGCAGCATCGTCGCCGATTTCGATGCGACCGCGACCGACGAGGACCAGATTTACCAGGCCATGCTGGCGTCGAAGCCCGGCCTTGCGACAGAGGCCGCCCGATGAGCGCGATCGACCTTCAGGAGGGCGGCGCCACCGCCCCGCGCATCAACCCGCTGATCGAGCTGGTGCGCCGCCGGCCGGAGATCATCACCTTCATCCTTCTGGTGGCGATCTGCGTCACTGTCTCCCTGCTCAATCCCGCCTTCCTCCAGCCCTCCTCGCTGGTGGATATCGGCCGCGCCAGCGTGGTGATGGGGCTGTTCGCGCTCGGCGTGTTCATCATCCTGGCGGCCGGCGGCATCGACGTGTCCTTCACCGCCATCGCCGCCTTCACCATGTATTCGATGACGCTCCTGGTGAAGAACCACCTGCCGGACCTGCCGATCGCGGTCATCCTGCCGCTCTCGGTGCTCGGCGGGGCGCTGCTCGGCGTGGTGAACGGGCTGCTGGTGCATCACCTCAAAGTGCCCTCGCTGATCGTCACCATCGGCACGCAATATCTGTTTCGCGGCATCCTGCTCGCCTTCATCGGTACGGTCTGGATCATGTCGCTGCCGCCGCAGATGGGCGCCTTCGGCCGCATGCCGCTGTTCCAGTTCGAATCCGGCGATGGGCGCACCATCACCATGCCGTTCTACTTCCTCGTCCTGCCGGCGGCGGCGCTGCTGACCTGGTGGATGCTGAACCGCACGCTGATGGGCCGCGCCATCTTCGCGCTAGGCGGCAATGCGAGCGTGGCCGAGCGGCTCGGCTACAGCCTGAAGACCATCCATATCTTCCTGTTCGCCTATGCGGGCGGCCTCGCGGGGCTCGCCGGCATCATCCACACCTGCGCCAACCGGCAGTCCAACCCGTTCGATCTCGTCGGCAGCGAGATCAACGTCATCGCCGCCGTGGTGCTGGGCGGCGCGCGCATCACCGGTGGCACCGGCTCGGTGATCGGCACGCTGCTGGGCGTGCTGCTGGTGGTCGTCGTCAACAGCGTGCTGGTGATGGTGGGCATTCCCTCCACCTGGCAGCGCGTGGTGGTCGGCGCCTTCATCCTGCTCGCCGCCGCTTTCTTCATGTTCTGCCAGAAGAAGTCCTGACCCGTCCCCGCGCCCCCATTCGAGCTCTGAAGAGGATCCCATGAAGAAGTTTCTCAACGATCCGGCGCACTTCGTCGACGAGATGCTCGACGGCATCTACCGGGCTCACCCGCAAGTCACCTATGTGAATGACGACCGGCGTTGCCTTGTTGTCGCCAAGCCCAAGGCCGGCAAGGTCGGCATCGCCACCGGCGGCGGCTCGGGCCATCTGCCGCTGTTCCTCGGCTATGTCGGCGAGAACATGCTGGATGGCTGTGCCGTCGGCGGCGTGTTCCAGTCGCCCAGCGCCGACCAGATGCACGAGGTGACCAAGTACATCGACCAGGGCGCCGGCGTTCTCTACATCTATGGCAACTACACCGGCGACATCATCAATTTCGACATGGCCGCCGAACTGGCGGATCTCGACGGCATCCGCGTGATGCAGGTCGTCGGCAATGACGACATCGCCTCCTCGGTGGTGGGCGAGGAGCACAAGCGGCGCGGCGTCGCCGGCATCTTCTTCGTCTACAAGGCGGCGGGCGCGGCGGCGGCCAATGGCCTGTCGCTCGACGAGGTTCACCGCATCGCCGACAAGGCCCGCGCCAATGTGCGCACCATCGGCGTCGCGCTGTCGAGCTGCGTCGTGCCGGAAGTCGGCCACGCCACCTTCTCCGTCGGCGAGGACGAGATGGAGATCGGCATGGGCATCCATGGCGAGCCCGGCATCAGCCGCTCCAAACTGGCGCCCGCCGACGAAGTGGTGGACCAGATGATGGCCCGCGTCTTCGCGGAAGTGGAAGCGGGCGCCGGCGACGAGTTCGCCGTGCTGGTCAACGGCCTCGGCGGCACGCCGAAGGAAGAACTCTACATTCTGTTCCGCCGCGTCTCGCAGCTGTTTGAGGCGAAGGGCTCCAAGGTGAAATATGTCTGGATCGGCGAGTTCGCCACGGCCATGGAAATGGCCGGCGCCTCGATCTCCGTGCTCAAGCTCGACGCCGAGCTCGACCCGCTGATCGCCGCCCCGGTGAACACCCCGTTCTTCGCGCATTACAAGGGCTGAGACGATGGCTCACGAGACCCTGCGCGCCGAGGAGCTGATCGGCCTGTTTCAGAGCTGGCGCGACCTGTTCGCGGCCGAGCGCGACTTCCTCATCGCGCTCGACGGCAAGGTGGGCGACAGCGATCTCGGCATCACCATGTCCAAGTCCTTCGCCGCCGCCGCCGAGACGGTGAGCGTGGAAGGCGCCGGCGCCGGCCTCTCCAAGCTGCTGCGCTCGGCCGGGGCGATCATGGCGAAGACCGCGCCCTCCACCATGGGCACGCTCACCGCCACCGGCTTCCTGCGCGGCTCCAAGGTGCTGGAAGGCAAGGACGCTATCGGCACCGCCGAGGCCGCCGCCTTCTGGCGCGCCTATGCCACCGGCATCGCCGAGCGCGGCAAGGCCAAGCTCGGCGACAAGACCATTCTCGACGTGCTCGATCCCGTCGCCGGGGTGCTGGAAGCGCAGGCCGCAAGCGGCGCCGCGCTCGGCCCGGCGCTGAAGGCGGCGGCGGACGAGGCGGCGGCGGCGCTGGAGCGCACCAAGGCCATGGTCGCCCAGCACGGCAAGGCCGCCGCCTTCCAGCAGAAGACGGTCGGCCTGCAGGATGCCGGCGCGACCGTCGGCATGATGCTGGTGCGGCAGATGAGCGTCTTCGTCGGCACCTGAACGGCGCTCACCGGGGAAGCCTGCCCCAGAAGGCAGCGCCCTCCCCCCATGCGGGGAGAGGGCGTGCGTCACGTCAGGAAGCTCAGTTCTTGGTCGGGGGTGTTGCGGGCCAGGACTTGATGAGGGCGTCGTAGTCGATGGTCTCGCCCTTGGGCTTTTCGTTGGCGAGCTTGGGCTGCGGGGCGAGGTTGCCTTCCTTCTTGGCGAGCTCGACCCAGTACTCCATCGGCTTCTTGGCGTTCAGCTTCGGGCCGCACTCGCCCTGCACGCCGGAACGCTCCAGGCGCTCCATCACCGAGTCCTGCGCCGCCGCCAGCGCGTCCATCGCCGCCTGCGGGGTCTTGGCGCCCGAGGACGCGTCACCGATGTTCTGCCACCACAGCTGCGCGAGCTTGGGGTAGTCCGGCACGTTCGAGCCGGTCGGCGACCACTGCACGCGGGCCGGCGAGCGGTAGAACTCGACGAGGCCGCCGAGCTTGGGCGCCCGCTCGGTCATCGCCGGCGACCAGATATCGCTCTCGCGGATGAAGGTCAGGCCCACCATGCTCTTCTTCAGCGACACGGTCTTCGACGTCACGAACTGCGCATAGAGCCAGGCCGCCTTGCGCCGGTCCACCGGGGTGGACTTCAAGAGCGTCCAGGAACCCACATCCTGGTAGCCGAGCTTCATGCCGTCCTTCCAGTAGGCGCCCTTCGGCGAGGGGGCCATGCGCCACTTCGGCGTGCCGTCGGCGTTCATCACCGGCAGGCCGGGCTTCACCATGTCGGCGGTGAAGGCGGTGTACCAGAACATCTGCTGGGCGATGGTGCCCTGCGCCGGCACCGGGCCAGCCTCGGAGAAGGTCATGCCGAGCGCCTGCGGCGGCGTGTACTTCTTCAGCCACTCGATATACTTGACGATCGAATAGACCGCCGCCGGGCCGTTGGTGTCGCCACCGCGCTCCACCGAGGAGCCGGTCGGGCGGCAGCCTTCCATGCGGATGCCCCATTCATCGACTGGCTTGCCGTTCGGCAGGCCGCGATCGCCATTGCCGGCCATGGACAGCCACGCATCGGTGAAGCGCCAGCCGAGCGAGGGGTCCTTCTTGCCGTAGTCCATGTTGCCATAGACCTTGACGCCGTCGATCTCCTTCACATCATTGGTGAAGAAGTCGGCGATGTCCTCATAGGCCGACCAGTTCACCGGCACGCCGAGCTCATAGCCGTACTTGGCCTTGAAGCGGGCCTTGTAGTCCGGGTTGGTGAACCAGTCGTAGCGGAACCAGTAAAGGTTGGCGAACTGCTGGTCGGGCAGCTGGTAGAGCTTGCCGTCCGGCGCCGTGGTGAAGCTGAGGCCGATGAAGTCCTTGAGGTCGAGCGTCGGGGAGGTGACGTCCTTGCCCTCGCCGGCCATCCAGTCGGTCAGCGGCACCGCCTGCTTGTAGCGGAAATGCGTGCCGATGAGGTCGGAATCGTTCACCCACGCATCGTAGATGTTCTTGCCCGACTGCATCTGCGTCTGGATCTTCTCGACGACGTCACCTTCCTGGATGAGGTCGTGGGTGAGCTTGATCCCGGTGATCTCGGAGAACGCCTTGGCGAGGACCTTGGCCTCGTATTCATGCGTCGTGATGGTCTCGGAGACGACGTTGATCTCCATGCCCTTGAAGGGCTCGGCGGCCTTGATGAACCACTGGAGTTCCTTCAGCTGCTCGTCCTTGGACAGCGTCGAGGGCTGGAACTCCGCGTCGATCCACTTCTTCGCCGCCGCCTCATCCGCGCGCGCGGATGACACAAGCACCGGCGCGGCAAAGGCCAGCAGCGCCAGCGCGCTGGCCGCCACCATCAGTCTCGTTCGGCGTGACATGGTCTTCATTGGCCGTTTCCTTGGGTTCCGGGGGGGGGGGCGCCGCTCTTGTATCGGGCTGGCGGTCAGCGCATCCGCCAGTCCTTGGAAGGCTCGGGCCGTCGGGGTGTCAGACCCAGCGGAAGACGGCCAGCGCCCAGAGAAACGACAGGCCGGTGGCCCAGCCGAGATCGGGCCCGACAAGCGCGATCCAGCCGAGATGGATGAAGGCCGCGCCCAGCAGCGCGACGAACAGGCGATCACCGCGCGTGGTGGCAAAGCGTAGCACGCCGACGCGGCCGACTTCCGGCCGGGCGGCCGCCAGCCAGGTCATCCCGGCGAGCGTCATGGCAAGGGCGATGAAGAACAGGCCGGTGGGCCAGGTCCACGCCATCCACTGCGTGTTCTCGGCGATGGAATCGAGGATTGCCTGCATGATGGCCTCCCTCACACCCGCCCGAGGGCGAAGCCCTTGGCGATGTGGTTGCGCACGAACCAGATGACCAGCGCGCCGGGGATCAGCGTCAGCACACCGGCCGCCGCCAGAAGGCCCCAGTCGATGCCGGAGGCCGACACCGAGCGCGTCATGATCGAGGAGATCGCCTTGCTGTTGGTCAGCGTGCGGGCGAGCAATAGCTCGACCCAGGAGAACATGAAGCAGAAGAAGGCCGCGACACCGATGCCGTTGGCGATGAGCGGCATGAAGATCTTCACGAAGAAGCGCGGGAAGGAATAGCCGTCGATCCGCGCGGTCTCGTCGATCTCGCGCGGCACGCCGGAGATGAAGCCTTCCAGGATCCACACCGCCAGCGGCACGTTGAAGATGCAGTGGGCGAGGGCCACGGCCCACACGCTGTCGAACAGCCCGATGGACGAGTACAGGTTGAAATAGGGCAGCGCGAACACCGCCGCCGGCGCCATGCGGTTGGTCAGCAGCCAGAAGAACAGGTGCTTGTCGCCGAGAAAGCTGTAGCGCGAGAAGGCATAGGCCGCCGGCAGCGCCACGCTGATCGAGATCACCGTGTTGAGCGCGACATAGGTCAGCGAGAAGCGGAACCCGTCGAACCATTCCGGTGAGGTGAAGATGATGGCGTAGTTGCGCAGCGTCGGCTCGCTCGGCCACAGCGTCATGGTCGTCGAGATTTCAATGTTGCCTTTGAAGGACAGGTTGATGAGCCAGTAGAGCGGCAGCATCAGGCAGACGAGATAGGCGTAGAAGATGATCCGGCGGGTCATGAGCGGGCCTCCGGGCTGTCTTGGGTCGGGCCATCGCGGGTGACGAGGACCGTGTAGAACACCCAGCACACGGTCAGCACGATGAGGGTGTAGACGATCGACATCGCCGCCGCCTTGCCGAGGTCGAACTGGCCGAGGGCGATCTTGACGAGGTCGATGGAGAGCACGGTGGTCGAATTGCCGGGGCCGCCGCCGGTCACCACGAAGGGCTCGGTGTAGATCATGAAGCTGTCCATGAAGCGCAGCAGCACGCCGATCATCAGCACCCGGCCAAGCTTTGGCAGCTCGATGTAGCGGAAGATGGCGAGGCGCGAGGCGCCGTCGATCCGCGCGGCCTGGTAGTAGGCGTCGGGGATCGACTTGAGCCCGGCGAAGCAGAGCAGCGCCACAAGGCTCGTCCAGTGCCAGACATCCATCGCAACCAGCACCAGCCACGCCTGGGCGGCGCTGCGGGTGGCGTTGAAGTCGATGCCGACCGCGTTGATGAGCCAGCCGAACAGGCCGATGTCGCTGCGCGTGTAGAGCAGCCAGATCATGCCGACGACGTTCCACGGCACCAGCAGCGGCAGCGCCATAATGACGAGGCCGATGGCGAGTTGCGTGCCCTCGCGCGGCATGCAGAGCGCGACGAGGATGCCGAGCGGCACCTCGATGGCGAGAATGCCGAGGGAAAAGGCGGCAGAGCGGCCGAGCGCGTCGAAGAAACGCCCGCCGAGCTCGCTCGAAGGGTCCAGCAACTCCTGATACCAGCCGATGCCGTTCCAGAAGAACTGATTGTTGCCGAAGGAGTCCTGGAACGAATAGTTCACCACCGTCATCAGCGGCAGGATGGCGTTGAAGGCCACCAGCGCGAACACCGGCAGCACCAGAAACCAGGCGCGGTTGTCGACGGATTTGGTCATGGCTCGCCCACCAGCAGGTTGTCGGCATAGACGTGGATGCGCGCGGGATCGAAGGCGATGCGCACCTCGGGCCCGTTCGGCGGGGGCTCGCCCTCGGGTACCAGCGCGGCGAGCCGGCGCCCCTCGAACAGAACGCGGGCGTAGCGCACGCGGCCGAGATCCTCGACGCGCTCAAGCTTGGCGGGATGGCCGCCGGCCGGGGTGAGGCTGAGATGATCGGGGCGGATGCCGATCTCCAGCTTCGTCGCCGCCCTGAGCGAGGGATAGTCGCGCGCCAGCGGAAGCGTCGCCCCGCCTACCCGCGCCCGCGCGCCCTCGACCTGCGCGGGCAGGAAATTCATGCCGGGCGAGCCGATGAAATGGCCGACAAAGGTGTGGGCGGGGCGGTCATAGAGTTCATCCGGCCGCCCCGCCTGCACGATGGCGCCGTCATGCATCACCACGACGGTATCGGCGAAGGTCAGCGCCTCCGTCTGGTCGTGCGTCACATAGATCATGGTGACGTCGAGCGCGCGATGCAGCGCCTTGAGCTTGGAGCGCAGCTCCCATTTCAGCGCGGGGTCGATGACGGTGAGCGGCTCGTCGAACAACACCGCCGCCACGTCCGGCCGCACGAGCCCGCGCCCGAGCGAGATCTTCTGCTTGGCATCGGCGCCGAGGCCGCGGGCCCGGCGGCCAAGCTCGGGCGTGAGGTCGAGCAGACCGGCGATCTCGCGCACGCGGGCGTCCACCGCCCGGTTGTCCAGCCCGCGATTGCGCAGCGGGAAGGCGAGGTTCTCGAACACGGTCATCGTGTCGTAGACGACCGGGAACTGGAACACTTGAGCGATATTACGCCGCTCGGTCGGCATGTGGGTGACGTCGACGCCGTCGAACAGCACCTTCCCATGCGAGGGCGTCACCAGCCCGGAGATGATGTTGAGCAGCGTGGTCTTGCCGCAACCCGAAGGCCCGAGCAGCGCATAGGCACCGCCCTGCCGCCAGGTGGTGGTCATCGGCTTCAGCGCGTAGTCCGAGGGTTGCGCGTGCGTCCAGTAGGCGTGGGCGAGATCGACGAGTTCGATGCGGGCCATGTCAGCCTCCCATGCGCGGGGTTGCGCCATCGGCCGCCCCGTCGGGGGTGATGACCACGCGACCGTCGGGATCGAAAACGAAGAGCCGGGCCGGATCGACATGCACGGCGATCGGCGCGCCCGGCTCGAGCTCATGAACGCCGGCCACCAGCGCCACCCAGCGCAGCGGGCCGGCATGGATGTGGATGTAGCTCTCCGAGCCGGTGATCTCGGTGACGTCGACCGTTCCCGTGACGGTGAGGTTCCCCGCCCCCGCCGCGAGCCGCAAATGATGGGCGCGCACGCCGATCCGGTAAGGGCCATCAGCCAGCGCGGCCAGCGCGCCCTCCGCCGGCAGCACCGTGCCGCCGGGCAGAAGGAGCCGACCGTCGCGCTTCTGCGCGTCGGCCACATTCATCGGCGGGTCGGAAAAGGTCTGCGCCGCGGCGAGGGTGAGCGGGCGGCGATAGACCTCAACGGCCGGGCCGAACTGCAACAGGCGCCCCTGCGACAGGCAGGCAGTGTTGCCGCCGAGCATGAGCGCTTCGGACGGCTCGGTGGTGGCGTAGACGAAGATGGCGTTGGTCTCGGCGAAGATGCGCGGCAATTCCTCGCGCAGTTCCTCGCGCAGCTTGTAGTCGAGATTGGCCAGCGGCTCGTCGAGCAGCACGAGATCGGCCTGCCGGACGACGGCGCGGGCAATGGCGCAGCGCTGCTGCTGGCCGCCGGAGAGCTGAAGCGGCGTCTTCTTCAGATGCGCCTCCAGCTTCAGCATCGCGGCGGCCTCGCGCACCCGCCGATCGATCTCGGCCTTCGGCGCGCCGCGCACGCGCAGCGGCGAGGCGATGTTCTCGTAGACGCTGAGCGCGGGGTAATTGATGAACTGCTGGTAGACCATCGCCACCGAGCGCTTCTTGACTGGCAGGCCGGTAACGTCGCGCCCATCGGCGATGAGACGACCTGACGTGGGTGGATCCAGCCCGGCCATGACGCGCATAAGCGAGGTCTTGCCCGCGCGCGTCGGGCCCAGCAGCACGTTGACCGTGCCCCGTCCCAGGGTCAGGTCGATGTCCCGCAGGTGGTCCTGCCCACCGACCGTCAATGAAATCTGCTGGAGCGACAACGACATCTGCGCCTCATTGCGGGGGACGTGTCTGACGGCTCGCCATCCCGCCGGTGTGGGGGCATGACGGTTCACACGCGCGCAACGCCTTGTCGCGCGCGGCACGGGGCCGGTGGGCCCTAAGGGCTACCGGCGCTCAGGCGGCGGCCAGTCCCGCGCCAGAGCGCGGGTCAGGCCGAGGAAACGCGCATATTTGCGGTCATGGACGTCATGCTGGGCGGGCGACGGCTCCCAGCGCTCGCGCACCCGCACCATGCGCTCGATGGCGGTCTCGAAATTCGGGTAGGCGCCGATCGCGACCGCCGAGGCGATGGCGACGCCGCGTGCGCCGAGTTCGGTGCCATCGGTCACCTCGACCGGCAAGCCGAGCACATCGGCGAAGATCTGTGCCCAGATCGCGCTGCGCGAGGCGCCGCCGGCGAGACGGATCGTCGTGGGCGTCGCCGCGTCATAGCCCGAGAGCAGGCGCTCAATATCGACGCGATGGGCATAGGCGATGCCCTCGAAGATGCCGCGCAGCACGTCGCCCAGCTTGTCGGAGCGCTTCAGGCCGAGCAGGCCCGCCGGAGCCCCGCCCGGCCCGCCGAACAGATAGGGCAGGAACAGGATGTCGTTCTCGCGGTCGAGCGCGTCACGCACATAGTCGTTGCACACGTCATAGACCGAGGCGCCGTTGGACAGCGCGCGCGCCGCCTCGGCATCGAGGATCTCGCGGCAGAACCACTCGAAATTGGAGGCGGAGGTCGCCGCCCCTTCGGTCGCCAGCACCTGCCCGCCGACCGGATAGGGCATTTGCAGGAAGGGCGGCACGGAAAGCCGGGGCTCACCATGCAAGGTCGAGTTGATGCTGAACGTGCCGGCGATCATCGACAGGCGGTCGGGCGTCACCACGCCGGAGGCCAGCGCCGCGGCGGCGACATCGACCACGCCGCGAATGACGGGCGTGCCTTCCTTGAGGCCGGTCTGGCGCGCCGCGCCCTGCGTGACACGACCGACCACCTCGGCGGAGGGGCCGATCTCCGGCATCACGTCGAGCCAGCCGGCGATGCCGAGATCACGGAACATCTCGCGGGCATATTGGCCGCGCTCCACGTCGATCGCGCCGGCGATGCCGGCATCGGTCGGGTCGGTGGAGAAATCGCCGCACAGCCGCCCGCGCAAAAAGTCCTTGCAGAACAGCACGCGCTCGGTGCGCGCCACCGTTTCCGGCTCGTGCTTGGAGAACCATGCCATCAGCGCGATGGCCTGTCCCGGCCAGACGCGCTGCTGGATGCGCCGGGCGGTCACCCCCGCCCGCCCATTGCCTTCCCACTCGGCCACTAGATCGGCGGCGCGGCTGTCGGTGGAGACGACGCCGGGCCGCACCGGGTCGCCGTTGCGGTCGGTCAGGTAGATGCCGCTGCCATAGCCCGAGCAGGACACGCCGAGCACGTCGTCGGGCGAGGTGCCGGTGGTCTCCAGCACCGAGGCGATGGATTCGCACGCCGCCTGCCACATGCGCTCGGGATCGCGCTCGGTGTGGCCGGGCCCGGGAAACAGCATCTGGTTGGGTCGGCGTTCACAGGCGAGTTCGCGGCCGTCCAGATCGAACAGGGCGGCCTTCGTCATCGTCCCGCCGGCATCAATGCCGATCAGGCGTTCCCTCATGGCGTCCTCCAGGAGCCGAACATAGCCGGCGCGGCTTCGTTTGCCGAAGCTCAACACGTAATTACATGTTTGATCATATCGACGGCGCTTCGGCCGTCAACTGCTTTCACCGCACTCTAAAAATGATGCAATGCAGCGTATTTATCCGATGAAACGCGCGGATTGACAGGACAGCGCCGTTATGGTCGTTCTCACTTGTCATTATGAGTTGGCGCAATGACAGCCACCCTGCCGGCAGGGCGGCGGCCGGAACCGCCACTCCCGCCGGCCGAGCCCAACAGGAGCGCCCCATGCAGTCCCGTGACGCCATTCTCGCCGCTCTGCGCTCCGGCCAGATCGCGCCCGAGGTGCTGATCATCGGGGCCGGCATCAATGGCGTCGGGGTGTTCCGCGATCTGGCGCTGCAGGGCGTGCCGTCGCTTCTCGTCGACATGGGCGACATCTGCTCCGCCACCAGCGCCGCCTCGTCCCGGCTGATCCATGGCGGGCTGCGCTATCTCGAAATCGGCGAGTTCTCGCTGGTCCGCGAGTCGGTGGAGGAGCGCAACCGCCTGCTGCTCGACGCGCCGCATCTCGTCCGGCCGATCCGCGTGCGCGTGCCCATCGCCGACCAGTTCAGCGGTGCGCTGGCCTCGATCGGGCGTTTCTTCGGCTGGATCCAGACACCGGGCCCGAAGGGTGCGCTCGTGGTGGCGCTCGGCCTCAGGCTCTACGACCTGTTCAACCGGCGCGACCAGACCATGCCCAATCACCGCATGGTGCCGCGCCGCGAGTTCCGTGCTGAGATGCCGGCGCTGGCGCCCGCCACGCGCTATGTCGCCGAATATTACGACGCCCGCCTCACCGCCCCCGAGCGCCTCGGCATTGAACTCGTCGCACAGGCCGAGGCCGCCTGCCCCGGCGCCGCCGCTGCCACCTATCTGCGCGTCGCCGGGCGCGAGGGCGGGCAGGTCGAGCTGGAAGACGTGCTGAGCGGGGAGCGCTTCAGCGTCACTCCCCGGCTGGTGGTCAATTGCGCCGGCGCCCGCGTCGATGAGGTGGACGGGCGCTTCGGCATTGGCGAGCGGCTGATCGGCGGCACCAAGGGCTCGCATCTCGTGCTGCGCAACCGCGCCCTGGTCGAGAGCCTCGCCGGCTGCATGATCTATTTCGAGACCCCGGACCACCGCATCTGCCTCGCCTATCCGCTCGACGACAACCACGCGCTGGTCGGCACCACGGATCTGCGGACCGACGATCCCGGCGACACCGTCTGCTCGGACGCAGAGATCGACTATCTGTTCGAGGTGATGGCGCTGGTCATGCCGTCCATGCGGCTTGCGCGTGAGGAAATCGTCCACACCTATGCCGGCATCCGCCCGCTGCCCGCCAGCGAGGGCGTTGCCGGGGCGATCAGCCGGGATCATTCGATCCGCGTCTTCCCGCCGGAGGCCGGGCGCCCCTTCCCCGTGCTATCGCTGGTCGGCGGCAAATGGACGACGTTCCGCGCCTGCGCCGAGCAGATCGCCGATCAGGTGCTGGAGCATCTGGGTCGCCCCCGGCAGCGCGGCACGGCCGGACTCGCCATTGGCGGCGGCGCCGACTGGCCGCGCGATGTGGAGCGCCACATCGCCGGCCTCGCCAACCGCTTCGGCATCACGCCCGCCCGCGCGCAGGTGCTGTTCGAGCGCTACGGCACCGCCGCTGCCGCGCGCCTTGAGGGCATCGTGCCGGCGGTCGAGATTCCGTTGACGACGCTTCCCGACTATTCGTATCAGGAGATCACCGCCATCGCCCGCGAGGAGCGCGTGGTGCGGCTCGAGGACATCGTGCTTCGCCGCACGCAGATCGCGCTGCTGGGCCAGGCGAGCCACGCCGCCATCGCCGAACTCGGCGCGGTGGCCGGTGCGGCTCTGGGCTGGTCGCAGGCGCGCATCGCCGAGGAGGTGGTCGCCACCGACGCGCTGATCGCCACGCGGCATTCTCTGCCGGAAAGGACCTTATGAACCAGCCGCGTCGCCGTTCCGCCAGCCCCGAGACCGATCTTCTGCCGACGCTGCGGAGTCTGGCGGAGCGGGACAACGGCCTGCGCGGCAATGGCTCCGGCCTGCCGCTCTGGTCGCAGGTCAAGGCGGCGCTGCTGAACCTGATCGTCACCGAGAAGCTGCCGGACAATGCCCGTCTGCCCTCCGAATCCGAGCTATGCGAGAGCTTGGGCGTCTCCCGCACCGTGGTGCGCGAGGCGCTGAACCAGCTCGTCTCCGAGCGGGTGATCTACAAGCTCCAGGGCAAGGGCGCCTTTGTCGCCGCCAAGCGCGACGATCACGGCTTCCTCGGCTCGAATATCGGCTTCTCCGGCGAGCTGCATCACACCAACCACTCGGTCAGCCGCACGATTCTCCGGCAGGAGCTGGTGAGCCCGACCGACCATGTGCGCCAGATGCTGCGTCTCGGGCCGGAGGAGCCGGTGGTGGCGCTCGACCGCGTGCTGAGCGTCGACGGCATGCCGCGCATTCTCGTGCACACCTTCATCACCCAGCGCCTGACGCCGGGCTTCGAGCAGGTGCCGATGCACAACCGCTCTCTCTATGACACGCTGGCCCGGCGCTACGGCATCACCATGAAGCGCGCCGAGCGCTGGCTGGAAGCGGCGACCGCGACGCCGGAACAGGCGGAGCTGCTGGAAATCCCCGCCGGCTCCCCGGTGATCGCCATCGAATCCGTCACCTATATGCAGACCGACGAGCCGGTGGAGTATTACACGGCGGTCTACCGCACCGATCAGGCGCGGCTGCATTTCATTGTGAAATGACCGCCCCGGCTCAGGCCGCCAGCACGGCGCGGGCGGTGGTCTCGTCGGTCACCAGCACATTGGCATATCCGCCCCGCAGCATGGCGGCGATCGCCTCGACCTTGGACGGACCGCCGCCGACGCAGATGCGCGTGGGCACGGCGAGGAAATCCTCGCGCGGCATGGAGAGGTGCCGGTCGTCGAGGCCGGTGAGCACCGGACGGCCAGCCTGATCGAAGAAGTAGCCCGAGACGAACCCGACGGCGCCATGGGCGCGGTAATCGGCCAGCGTCGGCTCGGTCATGAAGCCGCTATGCATCAGCGAGGTGCCCTCGCCGAGATCGGTCACCCCGAACAGCGTGATGTCGCAGGCGCGCAGCAGCGCGAAATGCTGGGCGACGATGGGCTCCACCATCAGGCGCTGCTTCATCTCGGCGCTGGAGACGATGCCCGGCGCCAGCATGTTCACGCAGCGCCCGCCCACCTTCAGCGCGATGTTGGAGGTGCAGAGCTCCGGCGAGAAATCATAGGTGCCGATGGCGCTGCCGGTGATCTGCGCGATGGTGGTGCTCGGCAGGTTGAGAGAGGCCAATGCCTGCGAGAGCGCCATGACCGTGCGCCCCCAGGCGACGCCGAGCACGCTGTCGGCGGTGATCCGCCGCTCCAGCAGCCGCGCGCCGAGCCCGGCGATGCGCTCGGCCACCGGCCGGTCATTGCCCTCGGCGGGAACGATGTAGCACTCCGCGAGACCCGTCGCCTCGCTCAACGTGCGGGCAAGACGCAGCGCCCGGATGCGGTCGATGTCGAGCGAGACGCTGACCACGCCCTCGTCGCGCGCCTTCTGCAGCAGGTTGAACACGCTCGCCCGCGAGATGCCGAAGCGGCTGGCGATCTCATCCTGCTTCAGCCCTTCCTCATAATAGAGCCAGGCCGCCGTCAGCACCGGATCGAGCGCGAATTGCGTGTCCTCGGGCGCGCGTTCCGCCGCGCCGCCACGCTCTATCCGCTTCGCCATGCCGCCCCTCCCCTGCCCATCGGCTCACCTCTCGGCTCATGCCTCATGGCGTATGCCAATGTCCACTGAAACTCGCCATTGACAAAATTCAATCGTAACTGAATTATGCCAAACAGAGAGCAAGGCGACACTTGCCCGCGCGCACTGATCCGCCCCGACGCGGACCGCGCGCTTTTCGTGATCCCAAGGAGAGTTCCATGGCCCATATGGGTGATCTGGTGGCCGAGATGCTCGCGCGTTACGGCGTCGAGCTGGTGTTCGGCATGCCGGGCGGGCAGACCACGGCGCTGCATGACGGCATTTCCCGCCGCACCGACCGCATTCGTCATGTGCTGATGCGCGACGAGCGCAACGCGGCCTATGCCGCCGACGCCTATGCGCGCCTGACCGGCAAGCCCGGCGTGTGCGATGTCACCGTCGGGCCCGGCGCCAATCTCCTGCCGGCCGGCTTCATCGAGGCGCTGAACGCCTCGGTGCCGATGATCGGCATTGTCGGCGAGCTGCCGCTCGACTGGCTCTCGCTGAAGGACAAGGGCATCGCTTCTCAGGGCTTCGACCAGCTCTCCTTCTTCAAGACTATCACCAAGGACAGCTGGCTGGTGCCCTCCAAGGCGGCGCTGCCCGAGCTCATCCGCACCGCCTTCCGCGTCGCCACCTCGCCGCGCCCCGGCCCGGTGGCGCTGATCATCCCGCACGACATCTTCGACGCGGAGTGGAACGAGGAAGAGATCCGCATCGGCATTGATGAGCGCGCCATACAGGCCCCGTTCCTGCGCTCGGCACCGGTGTCCTCCTCCGTGGCCGAGGCGGTGGCGCTGATCGAACGGGCGAAGCGCCCGGCGGTGGTGTTCGGCGGCGGCGTGCACGGGGCGCTCGCCTGCACGCAAGCCTCCGACTTCGCCGAAAGGCTCGGCGGCCTCGCCGTGACCAGCCTCACCGGGCGCGGCGCGGTGGCGGAGACGGCGAGCTATGCGGGCGGCACGCTCAACCCACTCGGTTCCTGGGCGGCGATCGAGCTGATCAAGGAAGCCGATCTCGTCATCTGGTGCGGCTCCAAGGCGAGCCAGAACACCGCGATGAACTGGACCCTGCCGCTGCCCGAGCAGGCGACCATCACCATCGACTGCGACCCCAACGAGCATGGCCGCACCTTCCTGCCGACCGTCGCCCTGCTGGGCGATGTGCGCGAGGCGCTGACCCTCCTCAACGCCGCCCTCCCCGCGCAGACACATCCCGACTGGGCGGCGCGCATCGCCGAGCTGAAGGCCGAAGGCGAGCGACAGAAGCGCACGGAGATCGAAAGCGAGCAGCTTCTGCTCCATCCCGCCCGCGTCATGGACGAGGTGGCGGCGCGGCTGGAGCTGGACGATATCGTCGTCTCCGACGCCAGCTTCTCCGCCGGCTGGATCGCCAACTACATCCCGGCGCGCCGGCCCGGCCGCTCCTTCCTTTATGCGCGCGGCCAGGGCGGGCTCGGCTATGCCATTCCCGCCGCCATCGGCGCGGCCGAGACCCGGCCGGGTACTCGCATCGTCACCGTGGCCGGCGACGGCGCCTTCTCCTACACGATCGGCGAACTGGCGACGCAGGCGCAGCGCAACCAGAAGGTCGTCAATGTCGTGCTGAACAATGGCCGGCTTGGCTGGATCCAGCTCTGGCAGGACATCTTCTTCAAGAACGTGCAGTCGGCGCTGCTGGAGAGCCAGAGCTGCCACCCCAATTTCGCGGCGGCGGCGAGCGGGCTCGGGTTGAAGGGGTTCTATGTCGAGAAGCCCGACGAACTCGGCCCGGCGCTCGATGCCGCCTTCGCCTATGACGGACCGTCCGTGGTGGAAGTGCGGGTCGACGACCTCGCCACGCCCATTCACAGCTTCAAGCGGCGCCTGCGCGAAGGCGGCGACACGCCGCGCCCGCGCCCCGGCACGGTCTACAAGCTGCGCGACTGGAAGATCAGCCCCGACCTTCCGTAAGCGGTAGCCAAGAGGCGTCGCGCGAAACGCGGCGCCTCAGTCTCAGCACCTCAGTCGAAGACGATGCCGCCATCGACGTTCAGCGTCTGGCCGGTGACGAAGCCGGCATCGTCGGAGGCGAAGAAGGCGACCGGTCCGACCACATCCTCCGGCGCGCCGATGCGGCGCATGGCGGTGTTGGCGGTCCAGCGCGCCTTGATCGCCGGATCCTCCAGATTGGTGCGGCCCATATCGGTGAGGATGATGCCCGGACAAACGCAATTGGCGGTGATGCCCTCCGCGCCGACCTCCTGCGCCAGCACGCGGGTGAAGCCCATGATGGCGGCCTTGGAGGCGGAATAATGCGCCTGCTCCGGCGCGCCCTGCTTGCCGCCGATCGAGGCGATGTTGACGATGCGGCCATAGCGGCGCGCGCGCATATGCGGCAGCAGCGCCTGGATGACGAGGAAGCTGCCTTTGGCGTTCACGTCCATCACCGCGTCCCAGACGCCTTCGTCCAGCGTCGCGACCGGGCTGGTGATGAGGATGCCGGCATTGTTCACCACCGCCTCGACATGACCGGCCCAGGCGATGGCCTCAGCCACCATCGCCGTCACCTCGGCCTTGGAGCTGACATCGGCGTGGAGCGCGAGGGCGCGTCGCCCGCCCGCCTCGATCTCGCCGACCAGCGAGGCCAGCGCCTCGGCCTGACGAGAAATGTCGTTCACCACGAGATCATAGCCGCGTTCAGCGAGGCCGAGCGCGATGGCCCGGCCAATGCCACGGCTGGCGCCGGTGACGAGCGCGACGCGGGCGGTGTCGGTGGAAGCCATAGGAAGTCTCCTCAAAGGGCTGTGTAGCCGCCATCCACCGCGAGGACGGCGCCGGTGATGAAGCTGGCGGCATCGCTGGCGAGGAACAGCACGGCATCGGCGATCTCGTGCGGCTCGCCGAGACGGCCCATCGGCGTGCGGTCGAGCCACACATTGAACCAGTCGGGATTGCTGCGGCCGGCGAGAGTGAGCTCGGTCGCGGTGTAGCCGGGCGCCACCGCATTGACCCGCACGCCCCGGCGCGCCCATTCCACGGCGAGCGACTTGGTGAGCATGTTCACGCCCGCCTTCGCGGCGTTGTAGGCGATTTGCGGCTGTGGATGGACGACGATCTCCCCGCACATGGAGGACACATTGACGATGGCCCCGCGCCCCTCCGCCACCATGGCGCCGCTGATCAGCTGGGCGCAGTGGAAGACGCCGTTGAGATCGACGTCGATCACCGCCGACCAGTCCTCCACGCTCATCTCCGCCGCCGGCGCGTTGCGGACGATGCCGGCATTGTTGACGAGGATATGCGGCACACCGTGGCGTGCGCGCAGGCTCGCCAGCGCGTCGGCGATACCGGCGCGGTCCGTCACGTCGAGCGCGAGGGCGTCAGCCGTGCCGCCCTCGGCACGCAGCGCGCCGGCGAGCGCCTCGGCCGCCGCGACATCGCGGTCGGCGACGATGACATGAGCGCCGGCGCTGGCGAAACGGGTGCAGATCGCCGCGCCGATCCCCCGCGCCCCGCCAGTGACCAGTGCCAGCCGGCCGTCCAACCGGAACGCGTTCATCGGGCGGCCCCGGTCGACGTCGCGGGAAGGTTCTTCAGCGCCGGGTAGAGCGCCCGGTAGCGCTGGTAGATCTCGTCATAGCGGGTGGCCTCGCGGGCGCGGGGCTCAATGCGCCGGCCAGGTCGCACCATGGCGGCGATGCCCTCGTCGATGGAGGCGAAGTGACCTGCGCCATGGGCGGCGAGCACGGCGGCGCCCACGGAGGGCGCCGCGCTGGAGGCGGGCACGCAGACCGGCAGGCCCGACGTGTCGGCATGGATCTGCAACCACAGCTCGGAGGCGGTCGCCCCGCCGCCGACCGTCAGCTCGGTCGAGCGGAAGCCGGCCTCCGCCATCTGGTCGAGAATGGCGCGGGTGCCGAAGGAGATGCCCTCGATGATGGCGCGGAAGATGTGCTCCGGCCCATGCGCCAGCGTCAGGCCGATCACCGCCCCGCGTGAGAGCGGGTCGACATAGGGCGTGCGGTTGCCCTGAAAGTGGTCCTGCACGATCAGCCCGTCGCAGCCCGGCTCGAGCCGCGCGGCGGCGGTGTTGAGCGCGTCGAGGTCCATCGTTCCGCCCATCAGCCGCTTCATCCATTGCAGGATCGAGCCGGTCGAGGTCTGCCCGCCCTCAATGATGTGGCGGGCCGGGTAGACCGCGTCGGGATAGGAGCCCCACAGGCCGGGGTGATGCACCTCGCGGTCCGACACGCCGAACTGCAGATGCGAGGAACCGGTGATGAGCGCGAGCTGGCCGGGCTTGGCGACGCCGAGGCCGATCATGCCGATCAGCGCATCGGCGCCACCCTGCACGAGCTTCACCCCGCTATGCAGGCCGATATGCTCGGCCGCGCGCGCGGTGAGCGTGCCGATCACGGCCCCCGGCGCGGCGACCTCGGGCGGCCATTTGTCGAGCAGCGCCTCAAGCCCCAGCGCCGTCACCAGCGAGGCCGCGAAGCCCTCGCGCGTCGTGGCGTAGTGCCAGCGGATGGAGGCATTGTTGAGCGAGGCGACCCGCCGCCCGGTGAGGCGGATGGTCATGAAGTCCTGATACTCGCCGATGGTGACGGCGCGCTCGAAAATGTGCGGCTCATGGCGCTTCAGCCAGAGCGCCTTGGGGATCATCCACTCCGCCGAGACCGGCCCGCGCCCAGCCCCGTTCGCCGCCAGCGCCGGATCGCCGGTGGCAAGCACGGCCTGCGCTTCCTCGCCGGCGCGCACATCCATCCATAGAAGCGCCGGGCGCAGCGCGTTGCCCTCAGCATCGAGCGCGACCACGGTGCAGGAGGTGGTGGTGAGGCAGATCGCCTCCACCGCCTGCGGGTCAACGCCGGCTTTCGCCAGCGCCGCCTTGGTGGCGATGCCGAGCGCCGTCCACCAGTCCTCCGGGTTCTGCTCGGCGCGCGCGCCCGGCGCGAATTCCGTGCCATAGGGATGGCTCGCCTGCCCGAGGCAAGCGCCGGACGGGTCATAGACGCCGGCGCGCAGGCTCTCGGTTCCGCCGTCGACGGCGACCACATAGGCCATATCGTTTCCTCCAGAGGCTCGCGGGAGTTGATCTCCCGTCGCAACCCGTTATCGCGTGCGGTCAGTTGGCGTCGTCAAAGGCCTTCAGCGCCTTGGCGCCGTAGACCATGGCCGGACCGCCGCCCATTTCCACGGCGACGGCGAGCAGTTCGAGCAGATCCTCGCGCGCGGCACCAAGACGGCGGGCGGCATCGACGTGATAGACCACGCAGTCCTCACAGCCACGCACCACGCCGAAGACGGCGGCGAACAGCTCCTTCTGCGCCGGGGTGAAGCGCCCCGCCGCGCCCGCCGCCTTGCTCAGCTGGCGAAAGCCGGCGGCGACCTCGGGCACGGCCTTGGCGAAATGCCCGAGGCGGGCGTGAACCTCCTTCAGCTCGCTGCTCATGCGGGATCTCCTTCAAACAGCGCGAGAACCTCGCCGGGCTGGTCCCAATGCGGCATGTGGCCGGCGCCGGCGATGAGGTGGATGGCGACCCGCGAGGGCGCCACGGCCACCTGCGTCCACGGGATGATGCGGTCCTCCAGCCCGATGACGAGACGCACGCTCATGCGCCGGGACAGGCGGGTGAGCGGCTCGACGATGTCGACCTGCTGGCCACCCGGACCGAAAGCGTCATCGGCGAGCGCCGTGAGCCGGCCGGCACCGAGCGTCGCGGCAAGACCGGCGACGGCGGCATCGGACAGCCCGGCCGGGCGGGCGGTGAGGCGCCGCAGCAAATGGCGCAGCGCGCCGGGTGAGGGTCGCGCGGCCATGCCGGCGATGAAATCGCCATCAATGGCGAGCTCAAGCCCGGCGGGGCAGAGCAGCGTGAGGCGCTGCACGCCCGGCAGCGTCTCCGCCAGCGCCACCGCCGCGACGGCGCCCAGCGAATGGGCGACAATCTCGGTCGGGGCGAAGCGTTGCGCGGCGAGAAAGCCCGGCAGCGGCGCGGAAAGATCGGCCGCGCTGGTAGCTTCCAATGCGGTCGCACCATGGCCCGGCAGGTCCGGCACCAACACGTCATAACCGGCGCGGCCAAGCTGGGTGGCGAAGGCGGCGAAGGTGGTGCGGTCACCAGCGAAGCCGTGCAGCAGCAGCGCCCGCCGCGCCGCGCCCGGCGTGCCATGGCGATCGAAGGCGATGGCGCCCGGCGCGGCGACAGCCCCGCCCGCCAGCGCCGCTTCGACATCACGCGCCTCGATGCGCCCACGCCGGCCGGTGCCGCGCAGGCTGGCGAGATCGATCCCTGCCCGCGCGGCGAGCCGCCGGGCGATGGGGGTCGCGCGCCGGGGTGCGGCCGGATCGAGCGATACCGGTACGGGCGCATCATGACCGCTCGCCACGGAAGCCGATGTCACCGGGGCAGGAGTGGGCGCGGAGGGGGCCGGTGGGGTTGCGGGCGGAGCGGGCGAAACCGCCGCGGCCGCGTCGGGAAGGAAGCCTTCCATCCCGGCGTCGGCCGCCGCGATTTCCACCCGCGCCAGCGGCGCGCCGACCGGCACCATGGAGCCGAGCTCCACCAGCGTCTCGATGAGCGTGCCGTCCATCAGCGCGGGAAATTCGGCAACCGTCTTGTCGGTCTCGATCTCGAACAACCCGTCGCCGCGCTTGAAGGCGGCGCCCGGCTGAACCATCCAGCCGACGATGCGCCCTTCATCCATGGTCTCGCCGAGGCGCGGCATGGCGAGGGTGCGGGTGACGCGCCCGCTGGCGACTGGCGCGGGGCTCGCGCCGTCCTCGCCCTTCAGCCGGGCGATGGGGGCGCCGACGACGATCATGTCGCCGGGCGCGACCAGCTTTTCGGCCAGCACGCCATCGGTCAGGGCGGGCAGCTCGGCCACGGTCTTGTCGGTCTCGATTTCGAGGATCGGGTCGCCGCGCTTGAAGGCATCGCCCTCGGCGATCAGCCAGCCGACGATCCGCCCCTCCTCCATCGTCTCGCCGAGACGGGGCATGGTGAGAATGGCGGCGCTCATGACAGCAGCCGCCGCACGGCGTCCCCGATCAGCGCCGGGGACGGCACGCTGCCCGCTTCCAGCTCCTGCGACACGGAGATCGGGATGTCCTCGCCGGCGATGCGGATCACCGGGTCGTGCAGGAAGTCGAAGCATTCCTCGGTGATGCGCGCCGACAGCTCGGCGGCGACGCCAGCGGTCAGCGGGCCTTCCGAGACCACGGCCACCCGGCCGATCTTCTCGACGTGCGCGATCACCGTGTCCATGTCGAGCGGGTTGAGGGTGCGCAGGTCGATCACCGTCGCCTCGATGCCCTCTTTCGCCAGCGTCTCGGCGGCCTCGAGCGCGTAATGCACCTGCCGGGAATAGGTGACGATGACCACGTCCTTACCGTCGCGGCGCACCGCCGCCTTGCCCCAGGGCAGCTTCGCGGTGGTGAGGTCGGCCTCTTCCTTGCGGGTGTAGAGCGCCTTGTGCTCGATGAACACGACCGGGTCCGGCATGGTCAGCGCGTGGCGCAGCAGGTGATAGGCGTCCTCGGCGGTGGCGGGCATGACGAGGCGCAGGCCGGGCATGTGCATCACCCAGGCCTCAAGGCTCTGCGAATGCTGCGCGCCGGCGGAGCGGCCCGTGCCGCCCTGCGTGCGCAGCACCATCGGCACGCCGATCTGCCCGCCGAACATGTAGCGGATCTTGGCCGCCTGGTTGGTGAGCTGGTCCATGGTCATGCCGAGGAAGTCGACATACATCAGCTCGGCGACGGGGCGCAGGCCGGTCATCGCCGCGCCGACAGCGGCACCGATGATCGCCGGCTCGGAGATCGGCGTGTCGATCAGCCGGTCGCCGCCGAACGTGTCGATCAGGCCCTTGGTCACGCCATAGGCGCCGCCATAGCGGCCGACTTCCTCACCGATGACGATGACGCGCTCATCCGCTTCCATCGCGTCGATAAGCGCCTGACGCAGCGCGTCGCGGTAGGTGATCTGGACCATCAGCGGATTTCCTTGGACAGAACGCGGTCGAGCCGGGTGCGGACAGGCTCGGGTTCGGGCTCGCCGACGGCGAACACGTCGCGGAACATGGAGGCGAGCGGCGGCGCCGGGGAGGCGGCGGCGAAGTCAATCGTCGCGTCCATCTCGGCGGCGATCTCGGTGTCGAGCGCGTCGAGCGCGCTCTCCGGGGCGAGGCCCCGCTCCAGCAGGGCGGCGCGGGCATGTTTCACCGGGTCGCGCTGGCGGCCGGCGAGCTCCTCTTCCTCGGCGCGGTAGGGGCTCTTGTCCATGCGGGCATGGCCGAAGAAGCGGTAGCAGGAGACGGCGAGAAAGCCCGGCTTGCCGGCGCGGGCGGCATCGACCAGATCCTTGGCGGTCGCGGCCACCGCTTCCACGTCATTGCCATCGACCATGGCGCCCTGCAGGCCGAAAGCGCGGGCGCGCTCGTCGAACGCCTCGTTGCGCGTCGCCTGATCGACGCGGGTGCCCATGCCGTACTGATTGTTGATGCAGACGAACAGCACCGGCAGCTCCCAGAGCGCCGCCATGTTCATGCTCTCATAGAGAATGCCCTGGCCCATCGCCCCATCGCCGAAGAAGGCGATCGACACGCTGCCGGTCTTCAGCCGCTTGGCCGACAGGCCCGCCCCGACAACCGCCGGGATGCCGCCGCCGACAATGGCGTTGGCGCCGAGATGGCCGAGCGCCATGTCGGCAATGTGCATCGAACCGCCCTTGCCGGCGCAGTAGCCGGTTTCCTTGCCAGCGATCTCCGCCATCATCCGCGACGGATCGGCGCCGCGGGCGAGGAAGATGCCGTGGCCGCGGTGATGGGTGGTGAAGGTGTCCTCCGGCCGCATGGCGCTGGCGACGCCCGCCGCCGCCGATTCCTCGCCGATCGACAGATGCAGCATGGAGCCGGCGGAGAGGCCGCGCACGAAGAGTTCGCCGACGCGCTCCTCGAAGGTGCGGATGCGCCGCATGGTCCGGTACAGGCCGAGGAGATCGGTGTTGGTCCCGGCAGGCGGGGAGGCGGATCGGGTGTCGGTCATGACGGGGACTGGTCCTTGATGACGCACGTTCGCTCAGAGGAGCTTCAGCTTGGTGGTGCGGGAGACGATCGCGACGGCGACGATGATGATGACGCCCTTCACGATGCTCTGGATGTAGGTGTCGAGGCCAATGAGGTTCAGCCCGTTATTGATGACGCCGATGAACAGCGCGCCGAAGAAGGTGCCGGCGATGGTCGCCGTGCCCGGCCGGAACATGGTCATGCCGATGAACACGGTGGCGAGGCCGTCGAGCAGATAGTCCTGCCCGGCATTGGGCTGGCCGGAGCCGAGGCGGGCCGAGAGCAGGATGCCGGCGGTGGCCGCGAACAGGCTGCAGATCACCAGCGCGAGCTGGCGGTAGCGCCGGCCGCGAATGCCGGAAAGCTCGGCGGCTTTCAGGTTGCCGCCCACCGCATAGATGTAGCGCCCGACAATGGTGCGCTCCATGACGAACCAGGCGAGGATCACCGCGCCGAACATGATGAAGGCGAGCACCGGGATGCCGAAGAGCCGCCCCTGCCCGAGCACCAGATAGCTGTCGGGCAGGCCGCCATAGATCGCCCGCCCGCCGGAGAGCAGGAAGTTCACGCCGAACAGGATCGATCCCATGGCGAGGGTGGCGATGAGCGAGGGCACGCCGACAATCGTCACCAGCAGGGCGTTGACGAGACCCACGGCGAGGCCCGCCCCCAGCCCGGCGGCGAGCGCGACCGGCAGCGACCAGCCGGCCACCAGCAGGGTCGGCGCGATGAGGCCGGCAAGCCCCGCCATGAAGCCGACCGACAGGTCCATCTCCCGCGCGGCGAAGCCGAAGGTGAGGCCGATGGCGACGATGGTCAGCATCGAGATCTGCTGGAGAATGTTCAGCAGGTTCGAGGTGGTCAGGAAGCGGTCGACACCCAGCGAGAAGCCGATGAACAGCAGCACGAGCACGACCAGCGTCGAATAGCGCAGGAAGAGCTGCTTGCGCTGGCGGGCGGTTTCCCCGGTGCGCGGCGTCGCGGCGGGTGCACTCATGCCCGCGCCCCCGACATCGCCGCGATGAAGCTCTGTTCCGAGAAGTTGGGCCATGCGAGGTCTCCGAGGGCTTGCCCGTTGACGAAGGATACGACGCGGGTGGAGAGCTCCGCGATCTCGATAAGGTCGGAAGAGGCGACAAGGATCGCCGTGCCCTCGGCGGCGAGGCCGCGCAGCAAAGCGTGGATCTCGCGCTTGGCGCCGATGTCGACGCCCTCTGTGGGCTCGACGAAAATCATAAGGCGGTAGCGGCCCTTGGCGCCGTAGAGCCATTTGCCGATGGAAATCTTCTGCTTGTTGCCGCCGGAGAGCTCGCCCACCGCCTGCTCGGTCGAGGAGGCCTTGACGGACAGGCGTGCCATCACCGCGCGCGCCTCGGCGCTCTCGCGGCGCGGGCTGAGGATGCCGAGCGCCCCGAAGGCGCCGGCCTCGGGATGCACCATGGCGAGGTTCTCGCGCGCGCTCCACTCGCCGATCAGCGAGTGGATCATGCGGTGGTCGGGGATGAAGGCGACACCGCGCCGGCGCATCGCATGCGCGGTGACCTGCGGCATGACCTCGCCGCCGAGGCGCAGCGTGCCGCCGATAAGGTCCGGCGCGTCATAGAGCGAGCGGGCGAAGGCGAAATGGCCGGAGCCGGTGAGGCCGATGAGGCCGACGATCTCGCCGGCCCGAATGTGGAAGGCGCCGACCTCGGCTTCCGGGATCCGCCAGTTCGAGACCTCGACAACCGGCGCGCCGAGGGCCCCGCCCCGCCGGTCCCGCTCGGCGCCATCGGAGGGGCCGTGCCCGCGCTGGAGCATTAGCGCCGTCAGTTCGCCCTCGCTCGCCCCGGCGGCCGGGAAGGTGCGGATCAGGCGCCCGTCGCGCAGCACGGTGATGCGGTCGGACAGCGCGATGATCTCGGAGAGGAAATGGCTGATCAGCACGACGCCGACGCCCTGCGCCGGCAGGCGGCGGATGATCGCCCAGAGCCGCTCCTTCTCGCGCGCGGGCAGCGTCGCGGTCGGCTCGTCGAGAATGAGGACGCGGATGCGCCCGCGCAGCGCGCGGACGATCTCGATGATCTTCTGGTCGGCATAGGGCAGCGTCTCGACCGGCTGGTCGAGGTCGATGGTGAGGTCAGGGAACCAGCGCGCCATCAGCGCGCGAGCCTGATCGCGCAGCGCACCGCGCCGGACGATGCCACCGGGGTAGCGCGGCTCGTTGCCGAGCAGGATGTTCTCCGCGCCGGTGAGGCTGGGCACGAGGCTGCCTTCCTGCGAGACATGGGCGATGCCGCGCGCCAGCGCCTCGCCCGGCGAGGTAAGGCGAACCTCCTCGCCGTCGAGCGTCATCCGGCCCTCGCTGGGCAGGCGGCTGCCGCCAAGAATGGAGACCAGCGTGGTCTTGCCGGCGCCGTTCTCGCCGATCAGGCCATGGACCTCATCCGTGCGAAAGGCGACGCTGACGCGGTCGAGCGCCCGCGTGCCGGGATAGTCCATGATGATATCGGTGAGTTCGATGGCCATGGCCGCTGCCTCCGCTGGCGAAAGAGAACGGCCGGCGCCTGGGGCGCGCCGGCCGTCCCAAGGGCTCACTTCGGGAGGAAGTCCTTGCAGTTCGCCTTGGTGACGAGCGGGGCGTCGAGATAGACGACCTTGGAGGGAATGACGTCGGCGGCCGGCTTCTTCTCGACCACGATGTCCTCGATCCATTCGCCGGTCTGCGCGCCCATCTTCTCGAAGGGCTGGCTGATGGTGGCGATCATCTGGCTGCCGGGCTTGCAGACCTCGGCGATCGCCTGCGGGTGGCCGTCAATGCCGATGACCTTGGCGTGGGTGTTGCCGCCCGCCTTCAGCGCGTTCAGCGCCGCCTGGGCCGGCTCGTCCCACGGCGCCCACACGCCGTCGATCTGGTCGCCGAAGCGGGTCACATAGTCCTGCATCGTGCGCGTCGTGTCCTCGAAGAAGGCGGTGTAGTCGATATTGTGCTCGGCCAGCACCTTCACGTCCGGGTATTCCTTCAGCACGGTCGCCATGGTCTCGCCGCGCTTGCGGGTGCCGTGATGCTCGGCCATGCGCAGGAAGATGATCTTCGGGTTCTTGCCGAGCTCGTTGAGGAAGAAGGGCGAGACCGTGGCGCTCATCGCCCAATTGTTGGTGGTCACGTCCACCAGCGTGCCGTCAACCGACCCGCTGTCGACGGTGAAGATCGGGATCTTCTGCGCCACGGCTTCCTTGATCGCGGCCGAGGACGCCCGCAGATCGGCCATGGAGATGATGATGGCGCCGACGCCGCGCGAGGCGGCATCCTGGATGTTGGCGGCGGTCTTCTCGCCGGAGCCGCCGCTGTCGAGATAGGCGACGCGCCAGTCGGACTTGCCGGTCTCCTTCAGCCAGGCCTGGAAGCCGGCCTTCACGCGCTGCTCGGACTGGGCGGCAGCGTTGGAATGCACCCAGGCGATGTCCAGCGCGAAGGCCGGCACCGCCGCCATCACGGTCGCGGCGGCGACAGCGCCGAGGACGCAGTTCTTCATTGCTCGGAATGGCATTTTACAGTCTCTCCCTAACTGCGCCGGCCTGGCGCAGGATGTGTCGACCGCCTCTGTCGGGCGTTGCGGAGAGGCTAGTTCAGGCTCGATACAAACGTCAAGATGAATTACATTTGTCACAAGGACGGCGCACGAGGACCGATGGACGAGACCGACGATACGCTGATGGTGAAGGCCGCCTGGCTCTACCATGTGGGGGGCCTGAACCAGGCCGAGACCGCCGAACGGCTCGGCCTGACGCGGGCGCGGGTCAACCGCCTGCTGGCCGATGCGCTGGAGGAAGGGGTGGTCTCGATCACCGTCGACCGCCAGCTCGCCGGCATGGTGCCGGTGGAAGAGGCGCTGCGCCGGCGCTTCGGGCTCGATTTCTGCCAGGCGACGCCGGCGCTCGATCTCGGCCTCGACCGCCAATCAGCGCCCGAGGCGGGAGACCGGGCGGGGCTCTCACCGGCGCAGAAGGTGGCCTTTCGCGCCGTCGGCCTGCTCGGCGCCAATCATCTGCGCGCCCACCTCGCCCGCGACGAGCCGGCGACCGTCGGGCTCGGCTGGGGCCGCACGCTCGAGCAGATGACGCTGCACATGGCGGGCGTCAGCGCGCCGAATGCGCGGTTCATCTCGCTGATGGGCTCGCTGACCGCCAATTCCGCCTTCAACCCGTTCGAGCTGGTCCACATGCTGGCCAAGCGCACCGGCGGCGAGGGCTATTTCCTGCCCGTGCCGTTCATCGCCGACACGGTGGAGGACAAGCAGGTGCTGCTCTCCCAGCGCCAGGTGGCGAAGGCGCTCGCCATCGCCGGCACAGCGACGCTGTGCATGATCAGCGTCGGCGAACTGGAGGAAGGCGCGCTGCTGCGCCGGCAGGGCATGCTCACCGTCGCTGACCTCGAAAGCCTGCACCGCGCGGGGGCCGTGGGCGACACCAACGGCATCTTCTTCGATGCGCAGGGCCGCCCGGTCGATCACCCGCTGAATGAGCGTACTCTCGCCGTGCCCTTCGACGTGCTGCGCGGCCTGAACGTTGTGCTGATGGTGGCGAGCCCGGAGAAGACCCGCGCCGCCGCGGCGCTGCTCGCCAGCGGCATCGTCAACGGCCTCATCATCGACGGCGACGCCGCGATGCGGCTGATCGCGCAGGGCTGAACGCTACGGGAGGCGAACGCCCCCGTGCTCGGCAAGTCGCGGGCTAGGCGTCGGTTGAGAGCCGCACACGGCCGGTGAAGACGTAACCGATGCTGCGCGCGGAGGCGATGGGAAGGGCCTCGCCGGCTTCCTGCAGCACCTTACGGCGCAGGCGGAAGACGACGAGATCAAGCCCGCGCCCGATGGTCTCGGCCGAGCTGGAGCGACCATTGGCCACGAGCTGCTGGCGCGGGACCGGCTGGCCCGGTGTTTTGAAGAGCCGGCTCAGCAGGAAATGCTCGGCCGCCGAGAGCGACACCGAGGTGCCGCCCGGCGCGATGAGGCACCATTGGACCGAAACGAACCGCCACACATCGTCCGCGCCGGCGTCGGGTTGTGGCCGGGCAATGGCAGCGACGCGGCGGGCGAGGTTGCGGACCATGAGCCGCAGTTCCGCGGGATCGACCGGCTTGGTCAGATAATGGTCCGCCCCCAGACTGAGGCCCTGCAGGCGATCCTCGGCCCCGGTGCGGCCAGTGAGCATGATAATGCCCATCTCAGGGCGCGCCAGCAGTGCTTCGGCGAGCTTGAATCCATCCTGGCCCGGCAAGTTTATGTCCAGAATGACCACGTCGGCGGGAAACCCCGGCAGCGCCGCATCGAGTTCGGTGCCATCGGCCAGGGCGAGGACGCGGCACCCATCCGCTTCCAGAAGTTGAACAAGACTGTCGCGCAGATCACCGTCGTCTTCGATGATCAGAACATGGGCGGGCATCGTCATCCTCATACGGTCCGGGCCAGCATGGCCTCGGTGATCGGTGGGCCCCCCGCAAGGCCACGCGGCAGGCGCAGTTCGAATCGGCTCCCGCCCCCGCCAGCGTCACCTACCGAAATAGTCCCGCCATGTCGTTCGGCAATCATCTGGCTGAGATGCAGCCCGAGCCCGGTGCCCGGCCGGTTCATCGCCGCGGCCGAGCGGTAGAAGCGCGCAAAAATCTCGGTGCGCTCCTGCGCAGCTATGCCCGTGCCCTCGTCCTCGACCACGATCAGCGCGGCCTCGGGCTGTGCCTCAAGGGAGAGGCGGACCGCGCCCTGCGTGTGCTTGACGGCATTGCCGATGAGATTGTCGATCGCCGTGCGCAGCAACACCGCATCCCCTTCAATCTCCAGCGGCGACATGGGCGCGACATGGATTCGTCCGGGAGCCTGGAGCGCGTGCTCGGCGGCAGATTCGCTCACCAGCTGGGCGAGATCGACCGGCTTGCGCTGGATGATCATCGCCGCGTGCTGCAGCCATTCATCGGCGAGGAAAGTGTCGATCAGGCTCGACATGCGCAGCACCGCCCGCTCGATCTTGGCGCGCTCGGCGCGCACCATCTCGGCGGCGCCCTCAAGCCCCTCCCGTAGCAATGCCACCGACAGGCGCATCGTCGCCAGCGGCGTTCGGAACTCATGGCTGACCATGGCCAGGAAGTTGCGCTGCTCCTTGAGCGCCTGGCGCAGAGCCTGTTCCGCGCGGCTGCGGGCCTCGATCTCCTCATGCAGCGCAGCGGTGCGCTGGCGCACGGCCAGCTCCAGCTCGCGCTCATTGCTGCGAGAGGCCTCCAGAAGCTGCACCTCCAGCCGCCGCCGCTCCCGCGCGCCCGCCTGCATGGCGGCGGCAAGACCGGCGAAGACCGCCACCATCAGGAAGAAGCCCGCCGTCTGGTAGCCCCAGGTCATGAAGCGGGTCAGGGGCGCAATGCCGAGAACCACCAGGGCGAACCAGATCGTGGCGGCGGCGTAAACGCCGAAGCCCATGAGGAACCAGATCGCCGCACGCTCGCCACGCCGCAGCTGCTTGATGGCCAGCCAGGGTGCCATCAGCGCGAGCGCAATGATGCAGACCATCACATAGGGTGCGATCAGAATGTAGTGACCGGCGGCCGAGACCGGCATGCAGCACGCCGCGAAGATGGCGATGGCGATCAATACCGCGTTGACCCAGCGATGATGCTGGCGCGTGCCGAAAATGGCGCGGAGCATGAAGGCCGCAGCCGTCACGCTGAAATTGCCGACCACATTGTGGATCAGGATGATGGTATCGGGCGGCACGCCGCTCAGCACCACCCGACTGAGGCCGCTATTGCCGAGGAAGACGTAGGAGACGGCCCCGACATAGGCGCCGTACCAGGCGAAGGCCGAACGGCCGAGCGTCACCGCCATCACCAGCGAGCCGATGCACATGATGAAGGCTGCGCCGATCCCCAGCGCGACGAACACCGTGCTGACCGCCAGATGCCGCATCAACTCCGACGGCCGCCACAGCGTCAGATCCGCGCTGATGGAGCGCTGGCCCCAGATCCGCAGATAGACCGTCGTTGGCTGGTCGGGCAGCAGATGCAGGCGCACCGCATTGGTATAGGTGAAGAGCTCGCGCTCTTCCGGCGCGACGATGGCGCCGGTTTCCTTCTCCATCGCAACGACATGCCCCTGCGCGTCCATGTCCGGAGCGTAAACACGGATATGGTCGGTATAGGGCGCGGTGATTTCCAGCCACCAGGGGCCAGCAGCGGCAGGCTGAGGCGCCAGCGTCACGCGCAGCCACCAGGCTCCGACGCGGGTGTAGCTCGCATTGAAACTGCCCCTCACCGGCCGGAAAGCCGCATCCGACGCCCGTATGTCGTCGAGGCTGCGGCTGCCATCAGGGTCGAAGAAGACGTCGAGATGGCCGGTGAGGCTGACTGAAGCACGGTCCCCTGCCAGCTCCAGCGGCGGCGCGGCATCGGGCGCGGCCTCGGCCATCGGCACGCCCGCGCCCAGCAGGTGCAGCGCAAGCATCAGAATGGCGAAGCCGGCCAAGGACGGCCCGCGGGCGTGGCACCTGAGGATCAGGCCTCGCCAAGCCCTCGACATCGCCCTCGAAATCCATGGCGTGAGGATCAAGAGCTCGGACAATCGGCGCGCCTTCGGCGATACGGGTGGACAGATCTTAATGGCTACGGCGTGGGACAACTCCCATAAAGGCGTGCACGCTCGGAGCGTGACGGCCTTGTCCACCACATAGCCATGTGTGATCTAGTCACACCGCATCATTGGCGGCGTCAATGAAATTGTCTGAAACAATCTCTGACATCCGCCCCCGTCAGGGTACCGAGGCCTCCCCTCAAAACCTGACGCTCAGCCGTGCGTTGAAGCCGTTCTCGCTGACGCCGTCGCCATACTGCCCGGTATAGGCGATGCCGAGCGTCGCGGTGGCGCTGATCAGCACGTCGAGCCCGGCTTCCACCACCGCCGCGTCCTCGGCGATCGGCGCGCCGGTGACGGTGAAGGCGCTCGAGCCGGCAAAGGCCTGCGTCACCGTCGGGTCGATATCGCCGAACGCATGGCGCCAGCCCAGCGCCCCGCGCAGCGTCGCCGCCGTCGAGCCGAACGCCACCTCCTTGGCGAGGCGCAGGCCCAGCGTGGTGAAGGTGGTGTCCATGGTCTGGGAGTCGCCGGTCAGCGCCGCCGCGCCACCCTCTTCCGTGTAGCCGTCCTGGTGCAGGCTGACATAAGAGAGGTTGGCGAAGGGCTCGAAGGCGATGCCGGCGGCGTCAATGCGGTAGCCGAGTTCGCCGAAGGCCTGCACCGTGCCGGCGCCGTAATCGGCCGACAGGCTGTCGGAATAGCCGGTGAAGGCGACCGAGCGGTTGGTCGAGATGTCCTGCCACGTATAGGCGACGCCGGTGCGCAGCGCGAGCGGACCCCAGGCGTTGCCGCCATAAAGGCCGATATGCCAGTTGTCGCTGGAGCCGGAGGAGTTGCGCCCGGAGATCGAGAAATCGGTGTAGCTGTAGCCGCCGGCCACGCCGAGGCGCCAGCCGTCGCCCACCAATGTGTCGGCGCCGATCAGGAAGCCGCCGGTGGAATCGGTGACGCCGGCGGCGTTGGAATTGCCGTTCATGTCGCCCCAATTGCCGAAGGCGGTCGACCACAGCGCGAAGCGCTCGACCGGCGCCAGGGCGGGCGCCGCCTTCACCGGCATGCTCAGATCCGCCGCGACCTGCACCTTCGAGGGGGCAGGCGCCGCATAGGCCAGCGCGCCCGAGGAGGTCTCGACGACGTTCACCACCGTGCCGGCGGAGGCCCCGACGCCGCCCTGCGCCGCCCGCAGGCGGTCATTCAGCGCGCCGCGGATCAGCGAGGACTGTTCCATGAACAGGCTCTGGGTCGAGGCATGCACCTCGCCGGAGAGCTGGTCGAACGCGTTCGGCGCTTCGGATGCCGTGAGCTGGAGCACCGCGTCATAGACCGCATTGCCGAGGCCGAGCGATTCCGTGGCGTTGGCGGTCGCCGTCTCGTTCGGCGTCTGCGCCAGGGAAGCAAAGCGCACATCGTTGCGCGCCAGCGTCAGGTAGACCGTGCTGGAATCATAGCTTAGCGACGGCGTGAGATAGGCATAATTGGTAGTGACGCTGTCGAAGGTGCCGGTCACCCCGCCCTGCGCGGTCAGGATCGTGTAGGTGGCCAGCGGATTCGCGTACCCGGCCTGCGCCAGCACCGCGACGGTGCCGCCCGACAGGGTCGCGATACCGGTCGCGCTGATCAGGTCATGCGTGCCATCCGCCCAGATTTCGACCGCGTAGGTCGAGCCGGCCGCGAAGCTGACATCGCCGGCGACGGTGATCGTACCCGGCGAGTAACCGGGAGCGACCGTACCACCGCTCAGCACGGTGAGCCCGCCAATGGTGCCGGTGCCGCCAATCGTAGCACCGCTCTCGATGGTGAAGGTCGAGCCCGTGCTGGAGTTCGCCGCCAGAACGAGGCTGGCATCCTCGACCGCGATCGGTCCGTTATAGCCACCGGCGCCGGTGAAATTGACCGTGCCACCGAGGATGGTGACCGAGCCCAAACCGGTGATGGTGCCGGGGAAGTCATAGGTATCGGACCGGTAGAACACCAGCGCGGCATTGTTGACGATGCTGCCGATGACCGAGCCCGTCGTGCCGCCATTACCGATCTGCAGCGTGCCCTCGGAGATGGTGGTGCCGCCGGTATAGCTGTTGTCGCCGGTCAGGATCAGTGTGCCCGCACCGGTCTTCACCAGCGCGCCCGAGCCGGAAATTTCGCCGGCATAGGTCCCGGTGGTGGTCTGCGCGAACTGCACCGTGCCGTTATTGACGATGTCGCCGGTGCCGAGGCTGGCCGTGCTGCCGATCAGCGTGCCGGCGGCGACCGTGACGCCGCCGCTGAAACTGTTGGCGCCGCTCAGGGTGAGCGTGTTGCCCGCGAGATAAAGCGCCCCGTTTCCGCTGATGGTCGAGGAGAAGGTGTAGCTGGCATCGGAGAAGTTGAAGACGAGGCGTCCCGTCCCGTCGCCGAACACCACGGAGGGCGCGTCGATGGTGCCGGCCAGCGCCGCCGTGTCGCCCTGCGCCGCGCCGATATTGAGCGTGCCCGTGCTGTTGGCCCCATAGGCGATGACGACTTCGCGGGTCGTCACCGAGCCGCTGTCGGTGAGGGTGAGCTCGCCGTCGCCATCGGTGCCGACGAACAGGCGCCCGGTGGTCGTGGTCCAGTTGGAACCGGCGCCGGTGATCAGCACCGTGCCGGAACCGCTCTCCTCATTGCCGAGATAGCTGCGATTGCTGACAACCACGCCGCCATCGGAAATGGTCAGGTCGCCAGTGCCGAAACGCCCGACATTGAGATCGCTCGTATTTTCCCAGCGCGAACCCGCGCCGGTCACCGTCATGGTGCCGGAGGAGCCGGTGAGATCGCCGAGCAGGCCCTGGACATCAGTGATCTTGCCGCCGTCGGAAATGGTGACCGTGCCCGCCGAGCCGGCGCTGTGGCCGACGAGGAAATCCCCAGAATTGCTCCAGACCGAACCCGCGCCGTCGATCGTGGCGGAGCTGACGGAGCCGAGCTCGGTGCCGACATAGCCGTCGACGCCGGAAAGCGTGGCCCCCAAGAGCACCGAGAGCGTGGCGTCGCCGAAATTGCCGACATAGATGTTGGCGGTGCTCGTCCAGGTCGAGCCAGTGCCGGTGAGGGTCGCCGTCGCCGTGCTGTTGGCCTCATTGGCGAAATTGGCGCCGACGCTGGTTACATCGGCCCCGTCCTCCACCGTGATCTCGCCCGTGCCGGCGCTGCCGATGAAGATGCGGCCGGTGGACTCCAGCAGCGAGCCGCTACCCGTCACGTTGATGGTGCCGCTCGCCCCGCTGACGTCGCCGGCGCTGACCGCGCTCGTGCTGACCTTGCCGCCAGCCTCGATGGTCAGCGTGCCGTCGCCACCAAGATCGGAGGTGGCGCCATTGAAGCCACCCACGCGCAGGTCGCCCGCCTCCCAGAGCGAACCCGCGCCGGTGACCGTCGCCGAACTGGTGCTGCCGGCGAGACGGGCGATGATCGAGGTTGCGCTCGTGACCTTGCCGGCATCCTCGATGGTCAGCGTGGTATCGCCGAAATTGCCGATGAACAGGTCGCCGGTCACGGTCCAGGCACTGCCCGAGCCGGTCACCGTGACGAAGCTTCCGTTCGCGCTGTTGAGATTGCCGACACCGGCGCTGCCGGTATCCACCGTGCCGCCACCGGAGATGGTCAGAGAGCCGACACCACCGCCGCCGACCGTCATCAGGCCGGTATTGGTCCAGGAGGAATCGGCGCTGGTGACGGAGGCCGAGCCCTTCGAGCCGACGCCATCGGCCAGCGTGGCCGCGCCGCTGGTGACCGTGCCGGACGTGACGACGAGTTCGCTGATGACGCTCGACGCGGCATAGCCGACGAACAGGGTGTTGGTGACGTCCAGTGCGCCCTTGTCTTCCAGCGTCACGGTGCCCTTGCCACCGCCCGCGCCGATATAGAGCGTGTCCTGGATGGTGGCCTGCGCGCCGTCGCCGGTGATGGTGACGGTGCCATCGCCCGCATTGCCGATATAGGCCGCGCCGCTATTGGTCCAGCTGGCCTGCGACCCGGTGACGAGCAGCGACCCGAGCGATCCCCCCGTATTGCCGAGCGTGGTGGTCGTGGTGGCGAGCGAGGCGGCCGCGCCGGTCCCGTCGATGGTCAAGGTGCCGGTGGTGGAGGTCACGCCGATGAAGAGCGTGCCAGCCGTCGCGCCGGTCGAGGAAATGATCGGGCTATTTGGGGAGGCCTCGTTGATCCGCGCCTCATCGGAGGGGCCGGGCGCATGGCCGTCCCACACCCAGTTCGCATCGGTGAACCAGTCGGAACTGGTTCCGCCCTGCCAGTAGACCGAATCGGCAAGAGCGGTGCTGACGGTGGCGCTTGAGCACAACAGCAGACTGGCGGCGAACGCCGCATGCGCAGCTCTGGACAACTGATCACTCCCCCCGCGGTACCCGCCTCGATGAGATTCGTGGCAGGCGGCACTCTCATTATCGTCTTTACATACCGCCTGATTCCTCGCCGATAAAGACACCGGGCGGGCCTGCGGGCAGAGGAACGCCGGGCAGGGCTCCGTTCGGTCAGGCCTAAGGCGAGGCGGCGCCAGTTTGGCCACGGCGGGCCGCGAGAGCGGCTTCACTGCGAGGCTGAGTGTGCAGCTCCGGGCATCCGGTTCTGGGGGAGGGCCCGGCGCCCTCGCCTCCCGCTCGCGCTACGAACATTACTGAGCCCCCGGTCACCTCCGCCGAGTGGGCACGAGGGATGGCACCCTCCCGCCCGATCTTGTCACCGCAGGTTCGGGTTGGGCACTTCCCGGCGGCTTTCTTTCAGCCGGGCGATTTCGGCCCTGATCGGTGCGAAGGGGCCGTAGCGGTGCTGCGCGACGGAGAAGCTGTCGGCGAAAGGCGGATAGGCCGCATCGACGGGTTTCAGCAGAAGGTCGGGGAAATCGCGATCAATGCCTGCCAGTTGCGGCCGGGGTTGCGACAGCACGAAGGCCGCCACGTCCCACGCATCCTCGGGGTTCAAGGTCGGGGCAACCCAGGATGTCCCGTTCGGCATGTTGTCGTGGACGAAGTTGGCCAGCATGATCAGCCGCGCGGTCCCTGCTCCATCGTTGAAGCTGTCCGGGCCCCACAAGGGCGGGACAGCATAGCCCATGGCCGGAAGCGCCTCGTTGCGCCGGACGCCGAGCCCGTCGCGGCGATGGCAGTCGGCGCAGACGCGGGCATAGACGGCGGCGCCGCGCGACGGGTCGGCCGCGCGATCCAGCTCTGGCATCCCGCCCGGGCCGTCCCCGATGATCCTCGCCTCGGCTGGAATGTTGGTCGAGAGGACGTCGAGATAGGCAAGGATCGCCTGCATCGCGCGATCATCCGCCGGCATCGGCCGCCCGTTCATGCTGCGCTTCAGGCATTGATTGACCCGGTCAAACAGCGAACCGACCTCGCCACTGCGCGTGCTGTAGGCCGGATAATCGGCGGACGCCGCGACCAGAGGCAGGCCAAACTTCTTCAACCCGCCGCGCAAGTGGCAGTTCGCGCAGGCCAGATTGTTGCCGGCATAGCGGGCCGCGGGATCGGCGACGTCCGGGCCGATATGCGCATAGGTCGCCTCGATGATGGAGCGACCATAGCGGGCGAGCCGACCGGTCTCGTCATCCGGCAGGGCATCGAACGCCGGAACATCCCAAACCACGATGTCCTTGCGGGGAGACGGCGGCGCGGGATCGTTCTGCGCGAAGGCGAACAGGGTCGGGAACGCCAGCGCCAGGGTGAAACCGGCAATCAATCTCAAGCCACGGCAACGGTAACGCATCATCTGCACAATCAACTTCAGCTGCGCCCGAATAGTCCCAGAACCCCTTACCTAAAGCAACGATGGCTCTCGCGCGGGCAGTGGGCGGATAACGACCCGATAGTCGAAGTTACAGCTGCCCATCACGTCATCTCAGGCGGATGACGAACTGCCGAACCGACGCGAGCGGCCGAGGTCACTCGACTGATGCGCCGGCTGACAGCGACGAATTCGACAACGAAACTGCAACATCCGGCCTCCTCCTTGCGCCGCAGAGGTAAGGCAAACTTCCACAATATAAGAATATCATCATCTGAAATTCTCATCGTGGAATAATATTGGCGCTCCCGCCGGGAATATGGTCGGCTACCGACATCCATGATTTCGGAGCCTGCCACGGCAGGAGCGACGATGAGCAAGTTCTCTCCGTTCACCACCACGCTTTGGCACGCGACCGCAGCCTCCGCTCCGGTGACGGCGCCCCTCGAAGGGCGCGTGAGTGCCGATGTCTGCATCGTCGGGGCGGGTTTCACCGGCCTGACCACGGCGCTCGAGCTCGCCCGACAGGGGGTGAAGGTCGTGCTGCTGGAAGCGCAGGAGGCGGGCTTTGGCGGCTCCGGCCGCAATGCCGGCCATTGCACGCCGACCTTCAGCTATTACAGCATCCCCGCGCTGCGCAAGATCCTCGGCGAGCCCTGGGCTGAGCGGCTGATCCACCGCCAGACCCGCGCCAATGACCGCGTCTCGGCGATGATCCGCGACTACCAGATCGACTGCGAGTGGCAGCAGAACGGTTATGTCATGGGCGCCTTGCGTCCCGGCGCGGTCGACATACTCAAGGGCAAGGTCGAGCAGTACAACGCCGTCGGCGCCCGCACCCGGCTGCTGGACCGCGACGAAGTGACCGCGCTCACCGGCAGCCCGCGCTTCCATGCCGGCTGGTTCCACGAAGAAGCCGGGCACATGAATCCGCTCGGCTATGCCCGCGGCCTCGCCCGCGCCGTCCTGCAGGAAGGGGCGACGCTCTTCACGCAGTCGCCGGCCGAAGACATCGAACCGGAAGGCTTGCGCTGGAAGGTGCGGACGCCGGGCGGCGAGGTGATCGCCGACAAGGTGATCTTCGCGACCGGGGCCTATACCGTAAAGGCGTGGCCGAAGCTCGACCGCAGCTTCAAGATCCTCAAGGTCTTCGTGTGTGCCACCCAGCCGCTCGACCCGGAATTGCGCGCCCGCGTGCTGCCGCAGAACACCACGATGCACGACGGGCGCGGCGACATCTACGTCTACAAATACAATGCCGAGGGCCGCATCGTCGCCTCCATGTTCCCGATGGGCGCGCGCGGCACTGACATGGCCTACACCCATCAGGTGATGGCGGACCGGCTGCGCTGGCTGCACCCGCAGATCACCGGACCCATTCGCTGGGAATATTTCTGGTACGGCGAACTCGACATGCAGGTGCGCACCGTGCCGCGCCTGTTCGGTCTGGCGCCGGGCGTCGTGGCGCTGACCGGCCTGTCGGGACGCGGCGTGCCAACCGGTTCGATGCTGGGCGGCATTCTCGCGGAGTGGGCCATGGGCGTGCCCGAGGCCGATCTCTCGCTCCGCATCGAGCCGTTGGAAGCCGCGCCCTTCTACATGGATTACGCGCCGAAGCTGAGGCTCCGCTACTTCCGCTACACCGACACCCGCGCGGCACGGCGCGAGGGTGCCGACCTGCCGCCCCACGCCTGAGAGGCCTGTCATGACCAAACGTACCGTCCTCATTTCCGGCGGCGGGCGCGGCATTGGCGCCGCGACCGGCCGCGCGATGATGCAGGCTGGCTGGAACGTTTCGCTCGGCATGCGCGAACCGGCGCTTCCCGCGTGGGCCAGCGAGGGGCCCGGCGCGGTGCAGGCCTGCGCCTATGAAGCGACCGATCCCGGCGCGGCGGAGCGTTGGGTGGCCGAGGCGCGGGCACGCTTTGGTGGAATCGATGCCGTGGTGGCGAATGCCGGCATCATGATCCGCAAGGACGTCATCGCCGCCGAGGACGACGAGCTCGCCCGGCTGATGGAGGTGCACGTCGCCGCGCCGCGGCGTCTCGCGAAAGCGGCCTGGGACGATCTCGCCGCCTGCGGGCGTGGGCGCGTGATCATCGTCTCCTCGCTCTCCGGCAAGCGGGTGAAGTCGGCGATATCGAGCCTCTATTCGGTGTCCAAATTCGCCGCCACCGGCCTTGCCCATGCGTTGCGGCACACCGGCTTCGACAAAGGCATTCGCGCCACCGCCGTCTGTCCCGGCTTCGTGGCGACCGATATGGGACTGCCGCTCACCACGCGCAGCGCCGAGGAACTGACCGACCCGGCCGATATCGGCCGCGCTATCCGCTTCCTCATTGAACTGCCGAACACGTCGAGCGTCGCCGAATTCGCGGTCAACTGGACGCTGGAGGAATCGTTCTGAACGCAGATCAGTTGCGGCTCTCGATCAGGTCGATCTCGGTCCGCAACAGGCTGGCATAGGCCTCGACGAAGCCAGGGACGATCTTGGCGCAGAGGAAGGTGAAACCGAGCGAGGCCACCGGCACGCCAGCCTCATCGAGGATCGGCATGGCGACACCTGCAATGCCGGGGATCAGTTCGCCGATGTCGATCGCAAAGCCGCGCGCCTGCGTCTCGCCGATCAACCGCTCCACCTTGCTGAGGGGCAGGTCACGGAAGGCGGCAAAACGGGGTTCATTGGCGCGCAGGATGAAGTCCTGCTCCTCGCGCTCAAGAAAGGCCAGCACGGCGATACTGCCCGGCCCCGCCCCGAGCGGCACGGAGCCACCAATGGAACCGGTCAGCGTCTGCACCACGCATTCGCCGTCGCGCCGGTCGAGGCAGATGGAATCGTGGTTGTGGCGGGCCATGAGATGGGTGGTCTCGCCGGTCTTCTTGCGCAGCCGCGTCAGGCTGATTTCGCAGCGGCTGATGAGCCCCGGACCACGGGCGGCACGGGCACCATAGACGAACATCTTGGCGCCGAGCCGGTAGCGTTTGCGCTTGTCGTCCCGGGCCAGAAGCCGATGCCCGACCAGCGTGTTGAGGATGCGGTGGCAGGTGGCGGTGTTGAGGCCCGACTGCTGCACCAGATCCTTGAGCGTCATGCCATCGGTCGCGCCATCGGCGATGAGGTCCAGCAGAAGGGCCGCGCGGTCCAGCAATTGGGAGCCGTTGGCTGATGCGAGGGTCATTTTACCACATGATGATAAACGCTGAGATGACGACTTGTATTATGAGATTTTCTCGTGATCAATGTTTAAAAAACAGGCACGCGAGACACCGGCCAAATTTTGATCATGTCGGCGATGAGCCGTCTTGTTCGCAACTTCGCCGCTCTCGCCACGCGACGTCATGCTCAACCAGAACCAGAGGGCCGTAACGTGAGAACTTCCATCCTGACCATTGCCGCTGCACTTGCGGTGACGTTCGGCATCGGCGCGGCCAGCGCCGACACGCTCGCCGACGCAAAGTCCAAGGGCACGCTGACCATCGGCGTGAAGAACGACTATCCGCCCTATGGCTTCCTCAACGACAAGGGTGAGATCGTCGGTTTCGAGGTGGAGCTCGGCAAATACGTCGCCAAGGAACTGCTGGGCCCCGAGGGCAAGGTCGAGCTCGTGCCGGTGGTGGCGGCCAACCGCATCGAGTTCCTCAACTCCGGGCGTATCGACATCATCTTCGCCACCCTCGGCGTCACCGCCGACCGTGCCAAGGTCATCGACTTCTCGGAATACTACGTCTCGGCCCCGGGCCCGTCGGTCATCGCCTCCAAGGCCGCGACCTTCTCCAAGTGGGAAGAGCTGAAGGGTCTGACGCTCTGCGGCATTCAGGGCTCCTACTACAACAAGCACCTGACCGAGGATCTTGGCATCCAGCTGACCGCCTTCAAGACGCAGCCGGAAGCCTATCGCGCGCTCAAGGACAATCGCTGCGTCGGCTTCGTCTTCGACGACATGACCCTGCGCAAGAAGACCGAGGAAGCCGAATGGGCCGACTACAAGATCGCCGTCGATCCCTATGAGTATATCCCGCAGGCCGCCGGCATCCGTAAGGGTGACGACGCGTTCCGCGAGGCCGTGAACAAGGCGATCACCAAGGCCGAGGCCGAGGGCAAGCTGGTGGAGTGGGAAACCACCTACGGCATGCCGCACTCCGCCTACATCGCCGAGCGTGCCAAGGCCGCTGCCGCGAAGCTGAAGCCTTGACCCCCCGCCTCGTGGAGTCCCGCCCGTGTTCGGTCTCGATTATTCCTGGCTGAGCGACCCGGTCTATCAGGGGTGGCTGCTCCGCGGGACGCTCAACACCATCGCCCTGGCGCTCACCTCCTCGGCGATCGCCGTCCTCATCGGCGGCTTCGGTGCGCTGGCCCTCACCCTGCGCATCGCCTGGCTCGACGCTCTGATCGAGCTGTTCGTCGAGCTGTTTCGCAACACACCGCCGCTGCTGCAGATGCTGTTCTTCTACTTCACGCTAAGCACCATCGGCCTGCGGGTGACCGATCCGGCAACCGGGCTCAGCGTGCCGCTGCTCTCTGCCTTCGATTGCGCCCTTGTCTCTCTGAGCCTGTTCGGTGGCGCCCTGTGCATCGAGGCCTTCCGCTCGGGGTTGGACAGCCTGCCCCGCGCCGTCACCGAGGCGGCGCGCTCGCTCGGCTACAGCCGCTGGGCACGCTTCCGGCGCATCGAGGTGCCGATCGCCAGCCGCATTTGCCTGCCCGCCCTCACCAACATCCTGACCAACCTGTTCAAGACCACCTCGCAGGCCTCGGTGATTACCGTGCCGGAGCTCGTCTATTATGCCGGGCAAATCTACAACGACACGTTCCGCACCGCCGAGGTCATGATCCTCGTGCTGCTCATCTATGTGACGCTGGTCAGCCTTCTCTCCTGGGGCCTCTCGCGTATCGAACGCGCGCTCGCCTTCCCCGGCTACGGCAAGGGCAACTGAGATGCAGTGGCCCCTGAGCTATCACGAGAAGAAGCGGCTGGTGCAGCTTGGCATCGTGCTCACGCTGGCGGCATGGATCACCGCGGACGCGCTGTCCGGCGGCGCCGCGCATTGGCATCGGGTGTGGATGCGCCTGCCGCTGCTGCTCACCGGCTCCGGCGATGGCTGGCCGCTGACCGGCGGCTTCGTGCTGAACATCTTCCTCGGCCTGGGATCGATGGCCCTGGCGGCGGTGCTGGGCACTCTGCTCGCCTTCGGCATGATGGCGAAGAGCCGGCTGGTGCGCCTGCCCTGCTTCTTCATCATGAACTTCCTGCGCAATTCGCCCTGGATCGTGCTGCTCTTCGCGATGCTCTACATCATCCCGTTCAATGTGCGCCTGTTCGGGGTGAGCATCGCCGTGCCGGCCTTCGCGAAAGCGCTGATCGGCCTTGCTTTGCCGACGGGGGCGAACTTCGCGGAGATCATTCGCGGCGCGGTGCAGTCGATCCATTCCGGGCAATGGGAGGCCGCGCGCGCACTCGGCTACATGCCCATGGCCATCTATGGCCGCATCATCCTGCCGCAGGCCTTGCGGCGGATGATCCCTGGCTGGATGAACCTCTATGCACTTCTGATGATTGCCACGTCACTGGCGACGGTGACGGGCATTCAGGACGTCGTCACGACGCTGAATACGCTGCTCTCGATGGAGAACGAGCGGGTCATCGTCTATTTCTACATCACCACCCTGTTCCTGTTCTTCGCCTATTGCTACCCGATCGCGCTGCTGGCGCGCCGGATGGAACAGTCGGTCAAGGGAGATGCCCTATGAACCGCGCCGATGCGCTGATCGAACTCGATAGCGTCACCAAGAGCTTCGGCTCCTTTCAGGTGCTCAAGGGCATCTCGCTGAGCGTGAAGGATGGCGAGGCGGTGTGCATCATCGGCCCGTCGGGGTCGGGCAAGTCGACCATCCTGCGCTGCATCAACGGCCTGATCCCCATCGACGCCGGCAGCATCCGCGTCGGCACGCATGAAGTTCACAAGCTGCGCACCGAGAAACAGATGCGCCCGCTGCGCCATCAGGTGTCGATGGTGTTCCAGCAGTATAATCTGTTTCCTCACCGCACCGCGCTGCAGAACATCATGATGGCGCCGGTCCAGGTGCTCGGCCACGACCCTCGCGAGGTCGAGGCGCGCGCCCATCGCCTCCTCGCCAAGGTGCGCCTGTCCAACAAGGCGGATGCCTATCCCGGCCAGCTTTCCGGCGGGCAGCAGCAGCGCGTCGCCATCGCCCGCGCGCTCGCCATGGAGCCGCAGGTGATCCTGTTCGATGAGGTGACGGCGGCCCTTGATCCGGAAACGGTCAAGGAAGTGCTCACCGCCATTCGCGAGCTGGTCGACGAGGGGCTGACCTGCATCCTCGTCACCCACGAGATGAAATTCGCCCGCGAAGTGGCGGATCGTGTCTGCTTCACCGACCATGGCCGCATCGTCGAGAGCGGCCCGCCGGCGCAGATATTCGACGCGCCGCAGGACGCGCGCACCCGCGAATTCCTCGGACAGGTGCTCTGAGAGACGCACCGAAAGGCTGGCCCCGGATGCAGGGCGCCGGCGAGCTTTTCCCCGCATTCAGGGCGCCCATCGCCGCCATCGGGGCGGCGGCACGGCCGGTTGAGCCGCGGGCGCCCCTTCAAGCAGAGGCAGTGCCATGTCGGCAGCAGACATCTTCGCGGAAGGCTTCAAGGCCGAGCCCTATTGGTGGGAAGCCGCCGCGCCGGAGACCGATCTCGACCCGCTTCCTACCCGCGCCGATGCGGTCGTTATCGGCTCGGGCTATGCCGGGCTGAACGCCGCGACCGAACTCGCCCGCGCCGGGCTCGACGTGGTCGTCATCGATGGCGGCCGCCTCGGTGAAGGCGGCTCCACCCGCTCCGGCGGCATGGTGTCGAGCGGTCAGAAACTGGTGGTCGGCGGCGCCATCAAGGGCATAGATCCCGAACTGTTCGACCGCATGATCGGCGACAGCATCTCGTCCTTCGACTATCTCCAGACCCTGATTCAGGGGGAAGGGCTCGATGCCGACCTCGCCATTACCGGCCGCTTCTTCGGCGCCCATGCCCGCTCGCTGGTCGAGCCGACCTGGCGGAACGGACGGATTCTCGCCGAGAAGACCGGCGTGAACGTCCATTTCTACGACCGCGGCACGCAGCGTCAGGTGATCGGCTCCGATTACTACTATGGCGGCATGGTCGTCGACGAGTATGGCGGGCTGCACCCGGGCAAGTACCATCGCGCGCTGCGAGAAAGGGCACGCAAGGCCGGCGTCAAGCTGCGCTCGCATGCCAAGGCAGGACCGGTGCGCGATGCCGCCGACGGGATGAAGCTCGTGCCGACCGAACGCGGCGACATCCTCGCCCGGCATGTCGTCAGCGCGACCAATGGCTATACCCGCAAGGACGGCCACCCCGAGCTCGCCCGGCGCGTCGTACCGGTGAAGAGCTATCAGATCGCCACCGAGCCCCTGCCCCCTGATCTCATCGAGACCCTGATCCCGAAGGCGCGGATGATCTCCGACACCCGGCGCGATGTGATCTACAGCCGCCCCTCGCCCGATGGCAGCCGCATCCTGTTCGGCTCGCGCCCCGGTTTCTTCGAGCGCGACGACCGTGAGGCGGCGCCGGCGATCTATGAGCGGATGACCGAGATCTGGCCTGAACTGAAAGCCTACAAGATCACCCATGCCTGGAGCGGCTTTGTCGGCATGACCGCAGACAAGGTCGCCCATATGGGTAAGCGCGATAACTCCGACTTCGCCGCCGGCTGCAATGGCAACGGCGTCGCGCTGATGTCCTATCTTGGCTACCAGACCGCCCAGAAGATACTCGGGCGGCAGAACCAACCGACCGCCTTTGATCGTGACCAGTTCACCGCGGTGCCGCTTTATTCCGGCAATCCCTGGTTCGTGCCCATCGTGGCGGCCTGGTATCGCCTGCGGGACTGGTCCGAGCGGCGCTGAGGTGGAGAAGGCCGGGCGTTTTACATCCCGGCCAGGATCCGCCGCGCGACGGCCTCGCGGTGACGAGGCCGGACAGACCTTCCTTGGGATGTGACGGCCGGAGTTGTAACCGTCTCGGTTGCGCATGCGCGGGCAGACGGGAACACGATCATGGATCGTGCCGCGATCATCTCCCTCAGCTGTGCGGCAGCACCAGATTGTCCGCCCATTGTGGCCGTTTCTCCGCCGACGCGCTCGCCGCCATCACCGGCGCCGAGCTGCCGCCCCGCCTCAATGGCATCGAGCAGCCGCTCTGGACTGCTTTTGCGGTGAAGGCCGGACAGCTTCTCTCCTTCGCCCTGCTGAAAGCCGGCGCGCGCACCTATATCGCCATACAGGGCGGCATAGACGCGCGGCGGCGGGGGCGTGTTGCTCCACCACCGTCTCCGGCAGTTTGCCCGGCGCGATGTCCGCTGCGAGTGGGACCGTAGGAAGCCGCCGCGCTCTATGGAAAAATCGACTTGCTGACCTTTGCGTGGACGCCCCAGTTGCCATCAGCCACTTGGGTGACGCCGAAGTCCACCGCGACCGACATCAGCGAGATCGCCTCATCTTCGTCGAGCCCATAGCGTTCCATCAGGAATTTGCGGGTGGCGCGGAAAGCGCTGCGCAGCGCACGGCTGAGCGATGAGCGCTTGAAAACCTCGGACTGAGCGTTGCGACCGAGTTCGCGCAGGTAGTTCGTGTAGCTGAAACCATGCAGCAGCCAGGCGTCGGGCGTCTCGATCAGCGGCGCGCCAAGACCGTTGAGGAAGGATTTCTGGGTCTCCCCGCGCTTATGCAGCACGAGGCGGACTTCGCCTGTCAGCGAGCATTCCAGCGCTGTCCCGCTGATCTCGCCGTCGCCCTGCGCCAGATGCGGATCTCCGATGGAGAGCAACGCGCCGGGCACGGCCACCGGCAGGTAGACGGAGGAGCCTTTGCCGGCGCGCCAATTGTCGATATTGCCGCCGAAATAGCCGGGTGGCACCGAATCCACCATGTCGCTCTCGCGGGGGGCCACCGCGATGAAACCGAAATGCGGGCGGACGGGAATTCGCACGCCCGTCAGCACCTTCTCGCGCTTCTCGATTCGGCTCTGATCGACGGGGACGCCGGGGTAGTCGATGGTTTCGTGCACGACGCCGAACGGGTCGGTCTGCGGTGCCCAGCGGAAGGAGTAGACCGCCTCCGCGAACCCGCTCTCTCCGTCGGCATCGGTGCGGTAGATGGTGATGACCTCGCGCTTGCGCGGCTCATCGAGAACATCGTCATGGTGAAAGCCCCACGCCGCCGCGGCGTTGGAGCCAAAGGCATAGCCGGCATAGGCGGGGTTGGCGCTGGGGCGCGGCTTCAGGTCGAGAATCTCCACTTCCAGCACGTCGCCCGGTTCGGCGCCGTGGACGAAGATGGGGCCCGTGCAGATATGCACGCCGAAGCCCTCTCCGGCGCCACGTCCGAAGATGGACGCGTTCACCGGCCCGGCGCCGCGACGGTCGACAGCCTTGTAGTCGGCGGTCCAGCGAAACACGCTCTCCGCGCCGGGATCGCCGGCGATCATCCGCTCATGATCGTCATAGGCGTGCTGAGTCAGGGTCTCGATGGTTACCTGCGCGCCCGAGCGCACGCGCAGGGCGGGGGGGATGGTGCGCGAGAGATAGCCCCAATGCACCGTATCGCGCGACACAGGCAGATGATGATGACCGGGTTCGACGAGCTCGCGCGGGCGCACCGGTGCCGGAAGGTCCGGCACATCGGCGCCGACGGCCGCCGCTGGAGCGGGACGGACGGGGCGTGAGCCGGAATGCATGGGGCGCCCCCGGGTCCACCGGGTTTCCACCGTCGCGCCGGAAGACTTGCGGTAGTCGCGGGGTGAGATGCCATAGGCGGCGCTGAACACACGGCTGAAATGCGCCTGATCCGCGAAGCCCCAACGGAAGCCGATCTCGGCGATGGAGCGGTCCGCATGCTGGGGGTTCACCAGATCGAGCCGGCACTGCTCCAGCCGACGGTGACGCACATGATCGGAGAAGGAGCGGTCCTGTCCCTCGAATAGCCGCTGAATATAGCGGGCGGAAAGGCCTTCCGCGCTGGCGATATCGTTCACCGACAGCTCCGGTTCGCGCAGGCGCGCCTCGATCTGGGCGCAGATGCGGGCGAAATGCGCCGCCTGCACCTGGGTCGCGTTATCCTCCTCTGGCCGCGCCTCCGCCAGCAGCGCGGAAAGGACGAGTTCGGTGATCGCCGGCTCGGCGGCCATCACGTCGCCATCCTCCATCACCGCGAAATGCGCGGCCAGTGCCCGCATCAGCGGCCGGGCGACGGCCGCCGAAACGGTCTCCCCGAGCACCAGCGTCGGCACGGTCGCGGCGCGGCCGAACCGGCCGACCAGCCGCTCCCGCGGCAGACACAGCAGCAGCAGCTCGAAATCATTGCGGAACTGGACTGAAAAGGGCATGGCCAGGTCGCACACCCAGAGGTCGCCATCGGCGAATTCGGCGGCGCGCCGGCCGGAATCGGTGAGGTGACCGCGCCCATAGGTCACGAAGCCGATGAGAATCGCCGCCTCGCTCCCCTGCGGCTCCCGTGACTTCAGCGCCCCCTTGGCCAAGGCCGCCAGATTCTGCGCACTGGAGCGCAGCAGGGCAAAGGTCGCCTGCGTGGGCGAACGCTTGATCGAAATCTCGCCGAAATGGAAGGCGTCGGCATGGGTACGTTGCGCGACGAGCCCCAGCGAGGCCAGCGTTTCCCGCCATGCCGCCTCCTGCTTGGAGGCGGGAAAGGCGTTGATCGAGATGGGAACGGCTCGGTTCATGGAAGCGAAACTCATGGGCGAGAAATGGCGCAGGCGGCGCCCGATCTCCAGTGAAGCACTTTGACGAATGGCGCACAAAAACTTGTCGCAACGCGAGTGCTCCGCGATGCACAATTCCTCGTCATCCTGATTTAAAATATTGAATTATATGAGTTTTTCATACTTACAAAGTAACACCCCCATCACGCCAACGGCGCATTTGCCTTTTTAGGGGCATTGCCGATGCTGCGCCGCACCGGCTTAGTGGCGCCCGATCACGGCGCCGCATGTGGCGCCATCCGGACAAGGGGAACAACAATGGATCGTCGTGGATTCCTGGGCGCCGGTCTCGCCGGTACGGCCGCCGTCGCCACCATTGCCGCGCCGCATGTCGCGCGCGCCCAGCAGAGCTTCAGCTGGAAGATGACCAACGCCTATGGTCCGGGGGCGCCCTTCTATGTCACCGGGCCCGGCAGCCCGACCTATTTCTGCGACCTCGTCGGCAAGATGTCCGGCGGACGGCTGACCATCCAGCATTTCGCCGCGGGTGAACTGATCCCGGCGCTGGAAGGCTTCGACGCGGTGTCCTCCGGCACGGTCGAGATGAACGCCGCCAACTCCTATTTCTGGGCCGGCAAGGTGCCGGCGGCGCAGTTCTTCACCTGCGTGCCCTTCGGCCTGAACTTCCAGGGCCAGAACGCCTGGATCTATCACGGCGGCGGCCTCAAGCTGTGGGAGGAGCTTTACGAGCCCTTCAACCTGGTGCCGATGCCGCTCGGCAATACCGGCGTGCAGATGTCCGGCTGGTTCCGCAAGCCGATCGAGAAGGTCGAGGACTTCAAGGGCCTGAAGATGCGAATTCCCGGCCTTGCCGGGAAGGTCTATGCGCAGCTCGGCGTCGATGTGAAGCTGCTGCCCGGCGGCGAGATCTTCCCGGCGCTGGAGCGCGGCGTGATCGACGCGGCCGAATTCGTCGGCCCCTATCAGGACCGGCGCCTCGGCCTGCAGAAGGCGGCCAAGTACTACTACACCACCGGCTGGCACGAGCCGAGCAACGTCACCGAGCTCGTCATCAACAAGGCCGCGTGGGAAAGCCTGCCGGATGATCTCAAGGAGATCGTCCGCGCCGCCGCCATGGCCTGCAATGTGCTCAGCCACACCTGGTGCGAGGCGACCAATGGCGAGGCGATGACCGATCTCGTGAAGAACCAGGGCGTGATCGCCGCGCCCTACCCCGCCGCGGTGGTCGACAAGCTGCGCGAGGTCACCAAGACCACGCTCGACGGCATGGCCGCTGCCGATCCGAAGGTGAAGAAGGTCTACGACTCCTTCAGCAAGTTCGCCGCCGAGCACAGCCAGTGGGCCGGGCTCTCGGAAGCCGTCTATCAGACGCAGATCCGCAAGGGCTCATGAGTTCAATCTCCGTGAACGCCATGCTTGAAAAATTCGCCCGTGGCCTCGACGTGATCGTCGAGGCCTGTGGCTGGCTCGCGGCGTGGACGGGCTTCGCGCTCGTCCTCGTCATGGCCGGCAATGTGCTGATGCGCTACGCCTTCAACACCGGCTCGGTGGCCATGCAGGAGCTGGAGTGGCACCTGATGTCGCCGCTTACCCTGCTGTGCATCGCCTACACCATCAAACATGAAGGCCATGTGCGGGTGGACATCCTGTTCGCACGGTTGCCGCCGCGCGTGCAGCAGGGGATCGACCTGTTCTCGGCCCTCGCGGTCGTGGCTCTCTCGGTCATCATCATCCTCCTGTCCTGGCGCTATGTGGCCCAGTCCTACCGGATCAGCGAGGGCTCGCCCGACCCCGGCGGTCTGCCCTACCGCTTCATCCTCAAGGCGATGATTCCCGCGGGTTTCGCGCTGCTGCTGCTGCAGAGTCTCGCCGCGACGGCCCGCGCGCTCGCCGCCCTTCTTTCCCCGGTCAGCACTCCACCGGCGCAGCCGCCGGAGCAGGTTTCCGCCAATGCCCTATAATGAAATTTTGGCGATCGCCTGCATCGCGTCTTTCTTCGTCATGCTGTTCGTGGGCGTGCCGGTGGCGCTCACCCTGGCGATCAGTGGCTTCTTTTTCGGCTGGCTCGGCTTCGGCACGACGCTGTTCAGCCTGCTGCCGGCGCGCATCTACGGCGTCACGGCCAATTACACGCTCATCGCCATCCCGCTTTTCGTCTTCATGGGCGTGATGCTGGAGAAGTCGCGCCTCGCCGACGAGCTGATGGAGGTGATCGGCCATCTCTCCGGCGGCTTGCGCGGCGGCATGGGGCTCGGCATCATTCTGGTCGGGATGATGATGGGCGCGACCACCGGCATTGTCGGCGCCACCATCGTCACGCTCGGCCTGCTCACCCTGCCGACGCTGCTGCGGCGCGGCTATGACAAGAGTCTGTCCTGCGGGGCCATCTGCGCCTCCGGCACGCTCGGCCAACTGATCCCGCCCTCGACCATCCTCATCCTGCTGGCGGACATTCTCGGCGAGTCGGTCGGCACGCTGTTCGCGGCCGCGCTGATGCCGGGCCTGCTTCTGACCGGCATCTTCTGTGTCTACATGCTCGCCGTCGGCATCATCTGGCCGGACAAGGTGCCCGCCATTCCGCTCGAGGAGCGGCGGGCCATGCCGCGCAAGGAGCTGTGGCTGAAGGCGCTGAAGGTGGGCCTGCCGCCGATCGGCCTGGTGCTGGCGGTGCTCGGCTCGATCATTGGCGGCATCGCCGCGCCGACGGAAGCCGCCAGCATGGGCGCGCTCGGCTCCATCCTGGTCGCCGCGGTCGCCGGCCGGTTCACGCTGAAGACGCTGGTGGACACGGTGCAATCCACCGCCCGCATCACCGCCATGATGTTCTTCGTGCTGATCTGCTCGCAGGTCTTCGCGCTGTCCTTCCGTGGCCTCGGCGGCGAGCGGCTGGTGCATGATGCCTTCGCGCTGGTTCCCGGCGGGACGGACGGCATCCTGATCTTCATGCTGCTGATTATCTTCGTGCTCGGTTTCTTCATCGAGTGGATCGAGATCAGCTACATCGTGGTGCCGATGTTCCTGCCGCTGATGCAGAACGCCGGCGTGGATCTCGTTTGGGCGGCGGCGCTAATCGCCACCGTGCTTCAGACGTCGTTCCTCACGCCTCCCTTCGGCTGGGCGCTGTTCTACCTGCGGGGCGTCGCCCCGCCCGAGGTGCGCACCGCCGACATCTATCGCGGCGTGGTGCCCTTCATCGCGCTGCAGCTGATCGCGGTCGCTCTCGTCTTCACCTTCCCCACGGTGGCCACCTGGCTGCCCACGGCGATCGGCTGGTAGAGAGCGCGTGACATGCTGAACACGGTGCGTGCCCGCCGGGGCATGGTGACCTCGCCGCATCATCTGGCGAGCGAGGCGGGGCTGCGCGTGCTGCGCGAGGGCGGCAATGCGGTCGAGGCCACGGTGGCCATGGCCGCCGCCCTGGCGGTTGTCTACCCGCACATGACGGCGATTGGCGGCGATGGCTTCTGGCTGATCGGCGCGCCGGGCGAAACCCCGGTCGGCATTGATGCCTGCAGCCGCGCCGCCACGGCCGCGACACCCGAGCTCTACGCGAAAGCGGGCCTGACGGCGATCCCGCAGCGTGGACCTCTGGCCGCCAACACGACGGCTGGCACCGTTGCCGGTTGGGGCGAGGCGCTGCGGGTGAGCGTTGAACGCGGCGGCCGCCTGCCGCTCGCCCGCCTTCTGGAGGATGCGGTCTGGCACGCCCGCAACGGCTTCGCCGTAACGGCCAGCCAGAGCCAGCTCACCGCCGACAAGCTGCCGGAACTCGCTGATATATCGGGCTTTACCGATGTCTTTCTCGCGGACGGCGCCGCACCGGCCACCGGCGCGACGATGAGGCTGCCCGCGCTGGGCGAGACGCTGGAGCGGCTCGGCCGCGAGGGCACGGAGAGCTTCTACCGTGGCCCGCTCGCCCGCGACATCGCCCATGATCTGGCTGCCGCCGGCGCACCGGTGACGCTCGATGATCTCTCCGCCTGCCATGCCACGCGCGTCACCCCGCTGCATGTCGACCTGCCCGGCATCCGGCTATTCAACTTCCCGCCGCCGACACAGGGGCTGGCCTCGCTGATGATCCTCGGGATTTTCAGCCGGCTCGGCGTGCGGGAGGCAGAAGGCTTCGCCCATCTGCATGGGCTCATCGAGGCGACCAAGCAGGCGTTCCTCGTGCGCGACCGCGTGGTCGGCGACCCCGATGCGATGAGCGAAGACCCGCGCGCTTTCCTAACCGACGGCGTGCTCGATAGCCTGGCGGAGCGCATCGACCCAGCGCGGGCGCTGTCCTGGCCGGCGCCGCCTTCCGCCGGCGATACAGTCTGGCTCGGCGCCATCGACGGCACCGGCCTCGCGGCCAGCTTCATCCAGAGCATCTATTTCGAGTTCGGCTCCGGCGTCGTGCTGCCGCAGACCGGCATCGTCTGGCAAAATCGCGGCTCAAGTTTTGCGCTGACAGGAAACGGGCCGCGCGTTCTTGCGCCCGGCCGCAAGCCCTTCCATACGCTGAACCCCGCCATGGCGAGCTTCGCGGATGGCCGGCACATGGTCTATGGCACGATGGGCGGCGAGGGACAGCCGCAAACCCAGGCGGCGCTGTTCTCGCGCTACGGCCTGTTCGGGCAGGAGCTTCAGGCGGCGATCACCGCCCCGCGCTGGCTGCTCGGCCGGACCTGGGGGGCGGAGACCGTGACGCTCAAGCTCGAGGATCGCTTCCCGCCGGACCTCATCGCCGCCCTGCGCCACGCTGGGCACGATGTGGAGACGGTACCCGCCTTCGACGCGATGATGGGCCATGCCGGCGCCATCGTCCGCCGCCCCGACGCCACGCTCGAAGGCGCGGGAGACCCCCGCAGTGATGGGGCCGCGATGGGATTTTGACCGGTCTGAAGCTCATCAAACGAGTGTCGAGTGCTTCAGGGGATCGTTCGCGTCAAGCAGGCGGTGGCGTTTGCTGTCACGTGCGCCAACGCGATCATGACAGCGCCATGTCGCCGGTAGCCAGCGAATTCCGGCAGTGCTGCATCTACAGTGACGACGAATATCTACCGCAGTTGCATTCTGCAACGACATCGGACCGGAGATGTACAATCCGAGATGCTGGCGCGCCCACGGGGAATCGAACCCCGGTTTTCGCCGTGAGAGGGCGACGTCCTGACCGCTAGACGATGGGCGCATCTAGGCAGGGCGGTCTATTAGAGCCATTCGGCCGCTGGATCAAGGCGCCTCGTGCCCGGCTGGCGCATTTTGTCGGCGGGCTGGGGATAACAGGCCCGGCATCACGGCTCGCTGGCAAAGCCGATGGCGCCGCGCGGGGCGCGGGTGGCGAGGTCGAAGAAGCGGGTCTCTACCCGGCCTTCGCGGGTCAGGGTCACCGCGATCAGATCGCCGGAAATCACAGCGGACCGCACCTCGGCGCCCTTCGGCAACTGGATCATGCCGGTGAATTCGGACGGCGTGCTTTTCCAACCGACCACGACCCTGTATCCGATAGCCCCGAAGAGGGCGAGAAAGCCGAAGCCCATGAGCAGGCCGGAAACGGCCGCGAAGCCGCGCAGCTTGCGCAGCACGCGCTCCTGCGCCGGATCGAGCTTGTCGTCGTCTGAAACAGGAGAAGTCATTGGCACCGGACGAGTTGTTGGACGAGGGGGACGAGGTCGCCGCCGAGGTGGCGATGCGCGTCGATATCACCGCCGGGCCCGAGGATGAAGGCCTGCGGCTCGATCGCGTGCTCGCCCGGCATCTTCCCGACCTCAGCCGCACGCGGCTCCAGGCCCTCATCGCCGACGGCCGGGTGAGCCGCGACGGCCGCCCGCTCAGTGGCGGTTCGGCCAAGGTGAGCACCGGCGCCCGCTTCACCGTCGAGGTGCCGCCGGCCGAGCCGGCGGAACCGGTGGCGCAGGATATTCCCCTCGTCATCGTCCATGAGGACGAGGACCTCATCGTCATCGACAAGCCGGCGGGGATGGTTGTCCACCCGGCACCGGGCAACCCGGACAGCACGCTGGTCAACGCCCTGCTGCATCATTGCGGCGCCAGCCTTTCCGGCATTGGCGGGGTGCGCCGGCCGGGGATCGTCCACCGGCTCGACAAGGACACGTCGGGCCTTCTCGTGGTCGCCAAGAACGACCGGGCGCATCAGGCACTTGCCGCGCAATTCGCCGACCATGGGCGCACCGGCCCGCTGGAGCGGGCCTATCTCGCCTTCGTCTGGGGCACGCCGGAACTGCCGAGCGGCACGGTCGATGCGCCGCTCGGCCGTCATCCGGTGGCGCGCGAGCGCATCGCCGTGCGGGCCAGCGGGCGTTTTGCCATCACCCATTGGACGCGGCTCGAGAGCTTCGATGACCGCGAGGGCCGCCCGCTCGCCGCGCTGGTGGAGTGCCGATTGGAAACCGGGCGCACCCATCAGATCCGCGTGCACATGGCCCATATCGGCCATGCGCTGCTGGGCGACGCGGTTTATGGCGGGGGCCAGCGCACCAAGGCCAACCGGCTCGGCCTAGTGGCGCGGGAACAGCTGGAAAGCCTTGGGCGTCAAGCGCTTCATGCCGCCCGCCTCGGCTTCGAGCACCCGCGCACGGGCGCCTTTCTCAGCTTCGAGAGCCCGCTTCCGGCGGAACTCGCGGCCCTCCACGCGGCGTTGATCTCCGAGGGCTGATGGCCCGTACAAGCAGTGACGCCCACTCAACGCTTCGTGACCGGTCGTCGCGTTGCGCTTTCGCAAAACCGCTCCGGTCCTGCTATGATAGCGTTGCGGTTGGCGTCAGCGGCCGCAGGCGGTCGCCCAATGACGGGGACCGAGAAGAAGGAGGGTGCATTATGGCCCGTTCCACGATGAGCCTGCCGTCGACCGAGGGCGGCCTGTCGCATTATCTCGCGGAGATCCGGCGTTTTCCGATGCTGGAGCCGCAGGAGGAGTACATGCTCGCCAAGCGTTGGCGCGAGCATGAGGACCCCGATGCCGCGCACAAGCTGGTCACCAGCCATCTGCGTCTCGTGGCGAAGATCGCCATGGGCTATCGCGGCTACGGCCTGCCGATTTCCGAAGTCATCTCCGAAGGCAATGTCGGCCTCATGCAGGCGGTGAAGCGGTTCGAGCCCGAGAAGGGCTTCCGCCTCGCGACCTACGCCATGTGGTGGATCAAGGCCTCGATCCAGGAGTACATACTGCGGTCGTGGAGCCTCGTGAAGATGGGCACGACGGCGGCGCAGAAGAAGCTTTTCTTCAATCTTCGCAAGGCGAAGAGCCAGATTTCCGCTCTGGAGGAAGGCGACCTGCGCCCCGACCAGGTGCAGCAGATCGCCACCAAGCTCGGCGTCACCGAGCAGGACGTGATCGACATGAACCGCCGCCTGTCCGGCGACGCGTCGCTGAATGCGCCGTTGCGGGGCGATCTGGACGGTGGGGGTGAATGGCAGGACTGGCTGCAGGATGATCGCGAGGATCAGGAGACTTCGCTGGTCGAGCATGAGGAGATGGACAACCGGCGCAGCGCGCTGTCGGGCGCCCTCTCGGTGCTCAATGACCGCGAGCGCCGCATCTTCGAGGCCCGGCGCCTGTCGGACGATCCGATGACGCTGGAAGACCTCGCCGCCGAGTTCGGCGTGTCGCGCGAGCGCGTGCGGCAGATCGAGGTGCGGGCCTTCGAGAAGGTGCAGAAGGCGGTGATCGACCGCGTGCACCAGATGGAAGCCGCGCCGATGCGGCAGGACCATTCGCCCGCTTTCTGAGCCGGGGCCTCACCAAAACGACCAACCGCCCGGTACAAGCCGGGCGGTTTTTTTATTGCGCGATGAGTGACTTACGCCGGCAGCGCGTCGCCCGCCGCGAGCGGCGCAAGATGCGCGGCGGACGCATCGGCCAGCACCGCGGCGCGGCGGACGTCGTGGGAGAGGATGTCGCGGATGCTGAGCACGCCGACCAGCTGGTGCTCCTGCAGCACCGGCAGATGGCGGACATGATGGGTGTCCATCAGCGCGCGGACATGGTCGACGCTGTCCTCCATGGTGCAGGAGATCATGTTGCGCGACATGAGGTCGGCGACCGGGGTCTTCAGCGCCGCCAGGCCCTTCTCGGCGACGGCGCGGACCACGTCGCGCTCGGAGAAGATTCCGACGACGGTGACACCCTCCGAGCCGCAGGCGTCCTTCACCACGACCGCGCCGATGCGCTCGCGGTTGAGCAAAGTCGCTGCCATTTCAATGGTTTCCGTCATGCGGATGGTCGGCACGCGGGCGCTTTTCAGCTTCATCAGATCGGCGACGAGCATGGCGTTTCCTCAAGGGTTCGGGATCACGGCGGCTGGTCACGTCCTAGTCTTAAGTCGAAGTCTGGTATGCATTACACCTTTGCGTCAATCAAAAGAGTCGCGGCAGCGCAGCACGGAGTGCCGCTGCGTCAGGGAGGCGGCGCCGCGCAGCAAAAAGGCCGGGCGGGGGCCCGGCCTTTTCGGTGTTTTCAGCGTGGCGTGTCAGTGCAGTCAGGTGGACGATCAGGCCAGTGTGTGTCGCCACTGGCCGATGCGTCCAGCCTTGCTCAATGGCCGAGGTTCTTGACGATATCCTCGACCATCTTCTTGGCGTCGGCGAAGAGCATCATGGTGTTGTCGCGGAAGAACAGCTCGTTCTCCACGCCCGCATAGCCGGCCGCCATGCCGCGCTTGATGAACAGCACGGTCTTGGCCTTTTCCACGTCCAGGATCGGCATGCCGTAGATCGCCGAGGTCGGGTCGGTCTTCGCCGCCGGGTTGGTCACGTCATTGGCGCCGATGACGAAGGCGACGTCGGCTTGAGCGAACTCCGAGTTGATGTCCTCGAGCTCGAACACCTCGTCATAGGGCACGTTGGCCTCGGCCAGCAGCACGTTCATGTGCCCGGGCATGCGGCCCGCCACCGGGTGGATGGCGTACTTCACCTCGACGCCCTCGTCCTTCAGCCGGTCCGCCATCTCGCGCAGCGCGTGCTGCGCCTGCGCGACCGCCATGCCGTAGCCGGGCACGATGATGACCTTGGCCGCGTTCTTCATGATGAAGGCCGCGTCCTCCGCCGAGCCCTGCTTGACCGGCCGCGTCTCGACCGCGCCCGCCGGGCCTGCCGCGGCGTCGCCGCCGAAGCCGCCGAGGATCACCGAGACGAAGCTGCGGTTCATGCCCTTGCACATGATGTAGGACAGGATCGCGCCGGAGGAGCCGACCAGCGCGCCGGTGATGATCAGCGCCGTGTTGCCAAGCGTGAAGCCGATGCCCGCCGCCGCCCAGCCGGAGTAGGAGTTCAGCATCGAGACGACGACCGGCATGTCCGCCCCGCCGATCGGGATGATCAGGAGGCCGCCGAAGATCAGGCTGGCGATGACGATCAGCCAGAACACGGTGTGGCTCTCGGTCACGGTGAGCACGCCGATCAGCACCACGATCAGCGCGGCCAGCGCGATGTTGATGAAGTGGCGGGCCGGCAGCAGGATCGGCTTGCCGCTCATATTGCCGTTGAGCTTGGCGAAGGCGATCACCGAACCGGTAAAGGTGATGGCGCCGATGGCGACACCGAGGCTCATCTCGATCAGCGCCTGGGCGTGGATCTCGCCGGGCAGGCCGATGTTGAAGGCTTCCGGCGCGTAGAGCGCGGCCGCCGCCACCATCACCGCGGCCAGACCCACCAGCGAGTGGAAGGCCGCGACCAGCTGCGGCATCTGCGTCATGGCGATGTTCTTGGCGATATAGGCGCCGGCGCCGCCGCCAATGGCGAGGCCGCCGATCACCAGCGCCCAGCCGCCCAGACCCGCCGGCGGCGAGGCCGCGAGCGTCGTCAGGATGGCGATGGTCATGCCGACCATGCCGAACAGGTTGCCCTGGCGCGAGGTGGCCGGGCTGGAGAGCCCGCGCAGCGCCATGATGAACAGGACGCCCGAGACGAGGTAGAGCAGCGCGACGATATTGGCGTTCATCGGGGCGCCCTCACTTCTTCTTCGAGTACATGGCGAGCATGCGGCTGGTCACCAGGAACCCGCCGAAGATGTTCACCGCCGCCAGAATGAGGCCGAGGAAGCCGAAGCCCCGCGCCCAGCCCGTGCCTTCCGCCACCGTGTCGACGCCGACCGCCAGGAGCGCGCCGACCACGATCACCGAGGAGATGGCGTTGGTCACGCTCATCAGCGGCGTGTGCAGCGCGGGCGTCACCGACCACACCACGTAATAGCCGACGAACACCGCCAGCACGAAGATGGCGAGGCGGAACACGAAGGGGTCGATCGCCCCGCCCGACAAGGCGTGCGCCGCGTTCCCCGCGATCTCCGCATAATGCTGGGCCGCCGCGTCCGCATAGGCCTGCGCCGCCTCCGCCGCCTGCCGCGCCACTTCCGCGGCGGTGCGCGCGCCCTCCACCGCGTTCTGGGCGATCGGATCGCCCGCTACCGGATTGGCCATGTCCTAATCCCCTGAAGCCTCGACGCCGGGTCGCGGTGTCTGCCGCGCCGCGACCGGCCTGTCCCCTGAAGGTGCCGGGCGCAACCGCCCGGATGTTGGTCGTATGGGCGCAACCGCCCGGATGTCGTGTCGCTCGGCGGTCCTGCGCCCCTCCCGGCCGTCATCCCCGCCCTCTCGCCGTCATCCCCGGGCTTGACCCGGGGATCCACGACCGGGCGCACCGTCCTGCGGCGTCGCCCCGTCGGGCCGGCTGGATCCCCGGGTCAAGCCCGGGGATGACAAAGGCTGGTTGGGAGAGGCCGGCGCGGTCAGGCCGCGCTCGCGGCCGCCTCGGCCGGCTTGAAGTTCGGGTGCACGATGGCCCCGTCCTTGGTCAGCAGCGTCGCCTTCACCAGCTCGTCGTCCCACTTCACGGCAAGGGCCTTCGACCCCTTGTCGATCAGCGTCTCGACGAAGGCGTAGAGGTTCTTGGCGTAGAGCTGCGAGGCGGTCGCCGCGAGGCGCCCGGGCACGTTGAGATGGCCGACGATCTTGACGCCATTGTCGGTCGTCACGACTTCGCCCGGCACCGCGCCGACCACATTGCCGCCGCGCTCCACCGCGAGGTCGACGATCACCGAGCCCGCCTTCATCGCCGCGACCATCTCGGCCGACACCAGCTTGGGGGCCGGACGGCCGGGGATCAGCGCCGTGGTGATGACGATGTCCTGCTTGGCGATGTGGCTCGCCGTCAGCGCCGCTTGCTTCGCCTGATACTCCGCCGACATCTGCTTGGCGTAGCCGCCCGCCGTCTCGGCCTGCTTGAACTCCTCGTCCTCGACCGCGATGAACTTCGCCCCGAGAGACTCGACCTGTTCCTTCGCCGCCGGGCGCACATCGGTCGCCGACACCACCGCGCCGAGGCGCCGGGCGGTGGCGATCGCCTGAAGGCCCGCGACCCCCGCGCCCATGACGAAGACGCGCGCCGCCGGCACCGTGCCGGCCGCCGTCATCATCATCGGGAAGGCCCGGCCGAACTCGGCGGAGGCGTCGATCACCGCGCGGTAGCCGGCAAGGTTCGCCTGCGAGGACAGCACGTCCATCACCTGCGCGCGGGTAATGCGCGGCATCAGCTCCATGGCGAACAGGCTGGCGCCCGTCGCCGCGATCTCGGCAAGAGCCGCCTCGTTGCCATAGGGGTCGGCGATGGCGATCACCAGCGCGCCGGGCTTCACGCCCTTGAGCGCCGCCGCCTCCGGCCGGCGCACCGCCAGCACGACATCCGCGCCGGCCACCGCCGCCGCATTATCCGCCGCAATGCTCGCCCCGGCGCCGGAAAACTCCGCATCGCTCACGCCCGAAGCGAGCCCCGCCCCCGACGCAACCACAACCTCCGCACCCAGACCAACAAAACGCTTCACCGTCTCCAAAGACGCCGAAACCCGTGGCTCCCCAGCAGAGCTCTCTTTGACAATCGTGATACGCATGTTTCAGCTCAGGAGGTGATGATCAGCGTCAGGAGCAGCAGGCCGAGCAGGCCGAACAGCAGCTTGGGCTGGCCGTTCTCCGAGGCGAGGCCGATGGCGGCGACGGCGCAGGACGCCAGCGTGCCGAGGGTGAACAGACCCCAATGGCCGTTCACGCCGCCAATCGCGAAGGCGATCATGAAGCAGCACAGGGCGACGGTGCTCACCAGCGTGAACTTCACGAAGAAGTGGTAGGTGCCCTTATGCGCGCCATAGTCGTTGCCCGTGGCGGTGGCGTATTCGGGCGCTCCGTGATCGGCCATGTCGACCCCCTCCCAAAGAATGATGTGGTCCTCCGCTTTAGCGGAAGACGGGGGCAGCGGCAACGGCACCTGCCGTCGCGGCTCCGGCAAAAACCGCGCAGGTGAGGCGAGACGGAGGGGGTGGGACAGAGGGCCTCAGGCGAGGCCGGCGCGGCCGAGCGCGGCGGCCTGACGCGCGGCGACCTCCTCCACATCGAAGCCGGCAATGGCTTCCTCGAACAGCGCGTGGAAGTTCATCTCGGCCTTCAGATGCAGGAACACCCCGCCAAGGCCGATGGCGGCGCGGTCCATGAAGACGAATTCGCGGGGCACCTTGACCGGGCCCTTTTCCTTCAGCGCCTGATGCACGCGGAAGGCCTCGCGCCGGCCATATTCGCCGGGCGAGACGCCATCGGCGATGGTGCGCACGCGGTCATCGAGCAGCGGGCCATAGATGAAGCGGGCCCAGATGTTGAGCACCTCGATCAGATCGCGCTTGAGGCCGCGGAAGCCCCAAGTCTCATAGGCATGGACGATGCGGGCTTCGTCGCCCTCTTGCAGACCGCGATAGAGATCGACCACCGCGCCGACGAAACTGGGTGGGAAGACGCGGATGCAGCCATAATCCAAGAGGTTGATGCCGGCGGGCGCCCCCTCCTCCTCGAACACGGTGTAATTGCCCAGATGCGGGTCGCCATGGATGACGCCGAAGCGGGCGAAGGGCAGCCACCAGGCGGTGAACATGGCGCGCGCCAGGCGGTTGCGCTCCTCCAGCCCGTGATCGACGAAATCGAGCATGCGCCGGCCGTCCAGCCAGTCCATCGTCAGCAGGCGGCCGGTGGAGAGCGACGGGTGGACGCGCGGCACGCGCACCGTGGGATGCCCCTTGAGGATCTCGGCATAGAGGCCGGCATGGGCGGCCTCGCGCTTGTAGTCCAGCTCCTCGCGCACGCGGGCGCCGATTTCCTGCGCGATCTCGCTGGTGTCGATGGCCGGGTCCATGCGGCGATGAATGGCGAGGACGACGCCGAGCTGGCGCAGATCGGCCTCCACGGCGGACTGCATGTCCGGGTATTGCAGCTTGCAGGCGAGCGCGGCGCCCTCGAGGCTCACCGCGCGGTGCACCTGGCCGAGCGAGGCGGCGGCGGCGGGCTCCTTGCCGAACTCACGGAAGCGGGACATCCAGTCCGGCCCGAGCTCGGCCATCATGCGGCGCTTGACGAAGGCCCAGCCCATGGGCGGCGCCTGGCTCTGCAGCGTGGCGAGCTCGGCGGCATATTCCGGCGGCAGCGCGTCGGGGATGGTCGCCATGAGCTGGGCGACCTTCATGATCGGCCCTTTGAGCCCGCCCAGCGCGGCGGCGAGCGCGGCGGCGTTGCCGGTCTTGTCGTCGAGGCCGAACAGGCGGGTGCCGGCGATGCGCGCGGCGACCCCGCCGACGCGGGTGCCGACGCGGGCGTAACGGGCGGCGCGGGCGGCGAGGCGGTTGCCTTCGCGGTCGTGGGGCGTGTCAGGATGATCGGACAAGAGGGCCTCGCTGGGTGCCCAGCAGATAGGGCGTGCCCGGCCGGACGCAAGCAGAGATCACGTCCCGCGGATCACGCCTTCGGTACGCGCACCAAGAGGCGCTGGATCAGCAAGAGGCCGAGCACCGCCAGCGGCGTGGCGAAATCGGTGTAGAGGATCGGCCCGGCATTGCCGGCGGCCATGTTGCCGGTGTCGCTGATCTGGATGAGATGGCCGACACCCGCCCCACCGAGGAAGCCGAGCATCATCACCCCCACCGCCGCGCGGAAGCCCGGCGAGCCGAGGAAGGCGCCGATCAGCGCGGCAAGACCGATGCCGAGATTGGCCATGCCGACCTCGAACTGGAACGGGCTCGGCGCCCAGCCAATGGAGGCGGCGACCTGATCGGGCACGAAGACATGGCCGGAGAACGCCCATAGCCCCATGAGGCCGGCGGGGAAGACGAGGATCCAGCGCAGCAGCTGCTCGAGGATGCGGGCGAGGGTGATGGGACGCGGGCCGCGCCCGATCATCACCCCGGCGACCAGAAGGGCGGCGGCCCAGAACAGCAGCGGAAACCAGAAGACCATGCGCCCCTCCCTTAACGGAAGGGTGAGCTTAGCCGGCTGTAGCGATCATCTCCAGTGCCCGCGCCACCGCATCGCGATGCTCGGTCAGCGCCTTGTAGGCGAGCTGGTCCGGGTCGAGCGCCAGGATCTGCTCGCGCAGCGAGGCGGCGAGCGCGCGGCCTTCCGGGTGGCGGCGGAAGGCGTCGAACGGGTCGACATGGATGCGGATGGTGAAGAGCAGCGCCCCGGTCTGCGGCAGGCGGCGCAGCGTCTGGCGCTCGACGCGCACAAAGGCTTCGGGCGCGAGATTGGCGGGGTCGTCGAACCAGGCGCGCGGGCGCTCCTTCGATTCAGGGTGGTGCAGCGCCGCGTCCGGGTAGATCGACCAGTTCACCCGCCACACCGGCTGGTCGACCTTCAGATTCTCGAAGATGCGGTTCATCACGCGGGCGAGCTTGGTCGGATAGCCCGGCACCTTCTCATGCACCCCGTCCATGGTGAGGCCGAACTTCTCCGCCAGCGACCAGGCCGAGGGGAAGCACAACGCCGCCGCCACCAGCCGGTAGCCGCCCTCGCTCGGCATGAGCAGAACGAGATCGTCGGAGACGATGTGGCTGGCGGTGTCGAGCGGGAGCCGCGCGGGGTCGTCGAGATCAAAGCGCGCCCCCGTCGCCAGCACGTCGAGCCGGCGGCCCTCCAGCCGGTACTGGTCGGGGAAGCGCTGGGTGAGGTGCTCCACCAAGAGCTCCAGCACCTCGCGCTGCGCGTCTTCCGTCCCCGCCTCCGCGCGGAACACCACATCGCGCTTGTCACGCATCAGCGCGGCGCGCTCGGTCAGCGTCGCGGCGAGCTTCGCGTCGGGCTCGATCCACTCGGCGAGGTCGAGCGGGGCGAGCGCGATGGAGAAGGGCTTGCGCGTGCCGTCGAAGGGCGTGTGCGGGAAGGGCTCGTGCAGATAAGGCGCGGTTTCCGGCACGAGATCGGCGGTGGGGCTGGCGAGGGTCATCGGGCACAGGTCTCAAAGGGGGCGGGCCGGCACGCGGTCCCGATCCCCCTCAGATTAGAAGCTGTGCAGCCGCGATGACAGCCCATTTTGGCGCCAACGCGCTGACGCTGTCGGACGCGATGAGGCTTCGCGCGCGGCGCGCCGGTACGCTTTGCGCGCGGCGCGCGTCACTGCGTTTTGCGCGCGAGCAAATCGCGGATTTCGGTCAGCAGGATCTCTTCCTTGCTCGGCGGGGCCGGCGGCGGCGGCTCGTGCTGGGCGTCACGGCGCAGCCGGTTGATGCCCTTCACCACCAGGAACAGGATCCACGCGATGATGAGGAAATTGATGCAGACCGTGAGGAAGTGGCCATAGGCGAACACCGCGCCCTGCTCGCGCGCGGCGGCGAGCGAAGTAGCGGTAACGTTCGACGACAGGCCGATGAAGTGGTTGGAGAAGTCGAGCCCGCCCGACACCGCGCCGACGAGCGGCATGAACAGATCCGAGACGATGGACGACACGATCTGCCCGAAGGCCGCGCCGATGATCACGCCGATGGCGAGATCGACCACATTGCCCTTCACCGCGAATTGGCGGAATTCGTTCAACACCTTGCTCATGCGCACCCCTGCGTCGCGACAGTCCCCGGTGGATTGTGGGGCGGTACGCGGGCGGCGGCAAGGGTCGGGGAGCGAGCCTCGCCCTCACTAAGCACGTCCCTTTCCAGGGGACATGATGCCCGCAGCGTACAAAAGCGCTCCATCCGCCGAGACCCGCATGAGGCTATCCCTGAACCTAGACCTCGCATTAGTGCAGGAAGGGAATACTCTACACCAATGGGTCGCGAAGAGACGCAAAAGGTTCAAGATAAGCAAAAGCAACCCAAATCCGCCATTGCTGTTTATAAAATCCCACGATCGACACCTTGGCTATCGTCGCCCGGCGCGCCAAAGCGTCGAAGCATCAAGGCATGGTATGAGAATTGTGGTCTCCTAAAAGTTCTACTCGAATTCAACTCTATCAAGCCCCGAGGTAGTGATGAGCCCGGTATCAGCGACAAGCTACCTCTGCGCCAGCTTTGCCATTGCGACAGCAAGGCAGGCCGAGGCGCACCGGCGCTGGATCAAGGCCAGTGGGCATAGCTCTGGGAACTTGCTTCCCCTAATTCCAGCTATTCAGCAACTCGGAAAGCTCGACATGCTTCTGCGGCAAGTTGAGGACGAACGCTTTTTGGGTATTGAAGGCGAAGAACCGTTCAATGCAGCCGACATTCAGGCAAAATTTTCGAACCTTTGGGTCCTCAACGCCTATGAAGTATTTCGGGTTCTGGTTGACCGACGCATTGGCGACAACATCGAATCGCGAGTGCGCTTACGCGACGACCTTTCCGTTGTTCGCGTCCCCTTGGCAAAATTTGAGGTCGAGCGACACATCAAGGTGGAAGGCTTTGGGAAGAAAGATCGTATCCCGCTGCATCCCAAGGGAGCCCTTCCTGATCAGGAGCAGTGGTTTGATCCACAGGATCCTGATCGGTGGGCCATGGCGGGATTTCTAATCTCCCGCCGAGGCTCCATCGCTTGGGAGGTATTCGATCGCCGGAACGCGGGGTACACCGTTTTCGAGAGGCGAGAGTTGGCGGATAGGGCGCTCGATCTACTCATCCGTTCTGCTCCGCCCTCGCAGCCTCACGATGAAACGAGGGCAGAATGAGAGGCCGATTCGAGTGCTGAGAGCGTCTTTCTCAGCGCTTCAGCAGTGTGTGGCCCACCGCACCTCCCCTCGCCTCCCGCTTGCCCGCCCTTCCCCTCCGGCGCATAAAAGCAGATCGCTTGCCATACAGCGCATCTTGTTTCATCGCGCCTGACGCCACCGCGCCGCCCCTGACGGCGCTTTCCCCGGAGACCCCATGCTTCAGGCCTGGGTCATCATCACCGTCGCCCTCGTCTATGTCGGCTTCCTGTTCGCGGTGGCGAGCTTTGGGGACCGGCGGGTGGCGCGCGTGCCGCGGGGGCGCAAGGGGCGGCCTTACATCTATGCGCTGTCGCTGGCGGTCTACTGCACCTCCTGGACCTTCTTCGGCTCGGTCGGGCTCGCCACCACGCAGGGGGTGAACTTCCTCACCATCTATGTCGGGCCGATGCTGGTCTTCGCGCTCGGCGCGCCGTTCCTGCTGCGGCTGGTGCGGCTCGCCAAGGCGCAGAACATCACCTCCATCGCCGACTTCATCGCCGCGCGCTACGGCAAGAGCCAGGGCGTCGCCGCGCTGGTGGCGGTGGTCGCGATCGTCGGCTCGCTGCCCTATATCGCCCTGCAGCTGAAGGCGGTGTCAGCCTCGCTCGTCGCCCTGCTCGGCGATTTCGACGGGCTCGGCCTGCATTACCCGCTGGTCGGCGACCTCGCGCTGATGATCGCGGTCGCCATGGCGGTGTTCGCCGTGCTGTTCGGCACCCGCCATATCGACGCGACCGAGCATCAGGAAGGGCTGATGCTGGCGGTGGCGACGGAATCCATCGTCAAGCTGGTGAGCTTTCTCGCGGTCGGGCTGTTCGTCACCTTCGTGATGTTTTCCGGGCCGTTCGACCTGTTCGCGCAGGCGGCCGACAAGGGCGTGCTGCCGGTGCTGACGGAAGGGTTTTCCGCCAGCAACTGGGCGGTGATGACGCTGCTCTCGGCGCTCGCCATCCTGCTGCTGCCGCGTCAGTTCCATGTCGCGGTGGTGGAGAACACCTCGGAAGCGGAGATCCGCACGGCGGCGTGGCTGTTCCCGCTCTATCTCGTGCTCATCAACCTGTTCGTCATTCCCATCGCGGTCGCCGGGCTGATCTCCTTCCCGCCCGGCTTCATCGACGGCGACATGTATGTGCTGACGCTGCCGCTCTCGGCCGGCTCCAAGGTGATGGCGCTGGTGGCCTTTGTCGGCGGGCTGTCGGCGGCGACCGCCATGGTGATCGTCGAGACGGTGGCGCTGGCGGTGATGGTGTCCAACGACATCTTCATGCCGCTCCTCGTGCGCGGGCGGCGCGGGGCGGAGGCGACAGGACTGCTGCGGCGCGGCGGGGGCCCCGGCGAGGCGCGCCCCTATGGCGAGGACAGCGCGCTCACCGATATGGGGCTGCGCCTGCTCACCGTGCGGCGCATCGCCATCTTCGCCATATTGCTGCTGGCCTATCTCTATTACCGGCTGACCGGCGAGGCGCAGCTCGCGCAGATCGGCCTGCTGTCCTTCGCCGCGGTGGCGCAGTTCGGCCCGGCGCTGCTGCTCGGGCTGATCTGGCGGCGCGGCACGGCGCTCGGCGCCATCACCGGCATCGCCGCCGGCATCGCGCTGTGGGCCTACACGCTGCTGCTGCCGAGCCTGGTCGATTCCGGCCTGTTCACCCGCGCGCTGCTGACCGAGGGGCCGTTCGGGCTCGGCTGGCTGCGCCCGCAGGCGCTGCTGGGCGTCAACGCCGGGCCGCTCGCCCATGGCGTGATGTGGAGCCTGACGGTCAACGTCATCTTCTTCTTCATCGGCTCGCTGGCGCGCCAGCCCCGGCCGATCGAGCGGCTGCAGGCCAGCGTCTTCGTCGAGGCGGACCGCGCGCCCTCGGCGCCGAGCTTCCGGCTCTGGCGCTCGCCGGTGACGGTGGGCGAGCTGATCGGCACGGTGGCGCGCTATCTCGGCGAGGAGCGCACCCGCGCCTCCTTCGAGAGCGTCTCGGCCATGCGCGGGCTGACGCTGGAGCCGAACCGCGAGGCGGATTTCCAGCTCATCCGCTATGCCGAGCATTTGCTCGCCTCGGCCATCGGCGCGGCCTCCTCGCGGCTCGTGCTGTCGCTGATGCTGAGGAAGCGCACCGTCTCCACCAAGGCGGCGCTGAAGCTGCTCGACGATGCCTCCGCCGCCATCCAGTACAACCGCGAGATCCTGCAGACCGCGCTCGACCATGTGCGCCAGGGCATCGCCGTGTTCGACCGCGATCTGCGCCTCATCTGCTGGAACCGGCAGTTCGGCGACATGCTGGATCTGCCGCCGGAGATCGTGCGCATCGGCGTCGGCATGGACGAGATGATCCGCTTCAACGCCGCCAGCGGCGTGTTCGGGCCGGGGCCGGTGGAGGAGATCGTGCGCGAGAAGCTCGGCCGCTACGCCCGGCGCAACGTCACCTTCCAGGAGCGCCTCGCCCCGCGCGGCGTGGTGATGGAGGTGCGCGTCAACACCATGCCCGATGGCGGCGTGGTCGTGACCTTCAACGACATCACCCCCACCGTCGAGGCCGCCGAGGCGCTGGAGCGGGCGAACGAGACGCTGGAGCGGCGCGTGCGCGAGCGCACCAAGGCGCTGGAAAACCTCAACACCCAGCTCGCCCAGGCCAAATCCGAGGCCGACGAGGCCAATATCTCCAAGACCCGCTTCCTCGCCGCCGCCAGCCACGACATCCTCCAGCCGCTCAACGCCGCCCGGCTCTACGCCACCAGCCTCGTCGAGCAGGCGCAGGCGGGCGAGGATTCCCGCCTCGCCCGCAATGTCGACGCCTCGCTCGAGGCGGTGGAGGAGATCCTCGGCGCGCTGCTCGACATTTCCCGCCTCGATGCCGGGGCGCTGAAGCCCGAGGTCGGCGCCTTCCGGCTCGACGACATCTTCCGCCAGCTCGAACTGGAATTCGCCCCGCTGGCGAAGGAGAAGGGGCTGCGCCTCACCTTCGTCACCAGCTCGGCGGCGGTGCGCTCGGACCGCCGGCTGCTGCGGCGCCTGCTGCAGAACCTCGTCTCCAACGCGATCAAATACACCCCGCGCGGGCGGGTGCTGATCGGCGTGCGCCACCGGCGCGGGCGGCTGCGCATCCAGGTGCTGGACAGCGGGCTCGGCATTCCCGCCGCCAAGCAGAAGGTGATTTTCCAGGAGTTCCAGCGGCTCGACCAGGGCGCGAAGGCCGCGCGCGGGCTGGGGCTGGGCCTGTCCATCGTCGAGCGCATCGCTCGCGTGCTCGACCACCCGATCACGCTGGCCTCGACGCCCGGCCGCGGCAGCGCCTTCGCGGTGGAGGTGCCCTCGGCCCCGCCCATTCCCGCCGAGGCGCCGCGCTCCCTGCCCCGCACCGCCCCCGCCGCGACGCTGGAGGCGCTGACCGTGCTGTGCATCGACAATGAGCCGGCGATCCTCGACGGCATGGAAACGCTGCTCTCCGGCTGGGGCTGCCGCGTGGTGAAGGCGGCCGACGTCACCGAGGCGCTGGCGACGCTGCGCGAGCTGAAGATCGCGCCGGACGTGCTGCTGGTCGACTACCATCTCGACGAGGGCGACGGCATCGAGGCCACCAAGCAGCTACGCTGGAAGCTCGATCAGGGCCTGCCCGCCGTGCTCATCACCGCCGACCGCTCGAAGAAGGTGCGCGACACCGCGCGCGAGACCGAGATGGAGGTGCTGAACAAGCCCGTCCGCCCCGCCGCCCTGCGCGCCCTCCTCGCCCAATGGCGCGCCACGCGCGCGGCGGCGGAGTAGGGGCGCCGAATTAACTTTTGCTTCCGCGGGGCACGATAGCAGATCGAGATCTGGTTCCGTTGTGATCGTTAGCGATCAATAACATAGCGCGCTCCAGCAAATGGCCGCCGCAATTTTGCGCTCACGCCATCTATCAGTTCAAAAATCGCGTGAATTTCAAAATACTGCACGCAGATTCTCTAGTAAGCGCTATAATTCAAGGAATCGACCTTACAGAGGTGAAATCCAAAGATGGCTAGATGCACCGCACCAGTAAGAGGCCATAGCTCGTCATACGCAGCATCGAAGTGCCCTGCATGTCGAGGTGGAGGATGGGGCCGCGGCAGTTACGGCAGCTATGCTTACAGTTCACCTTCTTACTCATCGTATGGATCGTCATCCAGCAACGGAAGTGGTCGGATTAGTGGAGGCGGTTCAGCGCGCAGTTCCCGTCCGAGGTGGGCTAGGGCGAGTTCGGGGGTATATTATACGCCTGCGGAAGTTAGGGCTCTGGAACCCGTCCGACGTAATGTTGAGAGTCGAGCAACAGTACCTGATCTTCGAGACTTCTTCCTTTGCCATGCATGGGATGACCGATTTGGACCAGCAAAGGAATTGCATGATCAACTCGAGCTACGTGGCGTTTCCGTCTGGTTCAGTGAAAAAGATGTGCAATTGGGCACATCCTTGCTTCGAGAGATAGACAAGGGATTGGCAAAATCGAGGGTTGGCATCGTACTAGTTACTTCCAACTTTCTGCGCCGCATAAAAGGGGAAAGCATCGCAGACAAGGAGCTGTCGGCACTTCTGGCGCGTGATCAGCTCGTCCCCATTGTTCACGGCACAACCTTCGAGGCCCTCCGCGAGGAAAGCCCCTTACTCGGCTCGCGCAGCGGGCTTAGTACGACAGAGGACACGATGGCAGAGGTCGCGGCCAAGCTTGCCGAACTGGTCAATATCAGTGACGCATCTGACGCGGATACAGCAGTGCGTAGGCACAGCGGGCAATGACGGCCATCTAAATCTACTCCTATTCGAGAGGGTACTGACAACCCTCATCGCCCAGCGGCGCAAGCATCGCGCTGTGAAGCGACGGCCCCTCACCCCGCCAGCGGCAGGCGGAAGGTGAAGCGGGTGGCGTGCGCGTCGGAGGCGACGGTGAGCGTGCCGCCATGGGCCTGGGCGATCTGCGCGGCGATGTAGAGGCCGAGGCCGAGACCCTGATTGCTGCCGCCCCTTCCGCGATAATAGGGCCGGAAGAGCTGCGTCTGCACATCCACCGGGATCGGCGCGCCGCCATTGGCGACGCTGAGGCGGAAGGCGCCCTCCTCATCAAGCCCGGCGCGGACCTCGATCGGCTGGTCCTCGGCGCCATGGATGACGGCATTGTTGAGCAGGTTGGCGAGAAGCTGCGCGAGGCGCGCATGGTCCACCAGCACCGGCCGATCGAGCGTGCAGAGCGCGCGGATCTCGCGGCCGGGATAGGCCGCGCGCGTCTCGGCGACCACTTGGTCGAGCGTCGCGGCCAGCGGGCGGCTGGCATCCTGGGTGAGGTCGAGCCCGCCGGCGAGGCGGCCACGCGCCAGATCGAGCAGGTGATCGACGAGGCGCGCCATGCGCCCGCTGGTCTGCTGCAGCAGCTCGATCACCGTCAGCGCCCGCGCGCTCTGCGGCTCGCGCGCCAGCAGGCGCGCCGCGCCCTGAATGGCGGCGATGGGGCTGCGCAGATCATGGCCGAGCACGGCAATGAACTGCTCGCGCAGCTCATGGGTCTCGTGCAGTTCGGCGAGCTCGGCGCGGCTCGCGACCACCAGCATCTGATCCTCGACATGGCGGGCGATGAGCTGGGCGAAGAGCCGGAACATCGGCACGGTGGGGCCTGTGGTCAGCTGCGCCGGGCGGCTGTCGAGCGCGCAGAGCGTGCCGAAGAAGCGACCATCGGCCAGCACGATCGGCACCGAGATGTAGCTGGCGATGCCGTAGAGCTGGGTGATCGGATCGCCGCAATAGGCGGGGTCGTTCGCCGCATCGTCGAACACCACTTCCACATGCGAGCTTCGCACGCGGTCGCAGAAGGTGGTGGCGATGGGCAGTTCGTCACCCGGCTTCATGCCGAAGCCGACGCCATCGCGCACCGCCCCGGCCACCCAGCGCTGTTCGGTCACGCAGGCGACGGCGGCGAAGCCGAGGCCGGTGGTCTCGCACACCACCTGAAGGATGGCGGGGATGGCATTGACGGCCTGGATGGCCGCGATCCCTTCGTGCACGTCGATGGTCAAGGGGCCACTCTCCGTGCCGCTGTCCACTGCCTTGCCGGGCGCCGGGCGGGCGCGGCGGCCTCAGCCGGTCGCCTGCGCCCAGTTGCCGCCTTCGATCTTGGCGGCGGCGATCACCGCCTGGGTGCGGCTCTCGACGCCGAGTTTCTGCAGGATGGCAGAGACATGCGCCTTAACCGTGGCCTCGGAGACGCCGAGCTCATAGGCGATCTGCTTGTTGAGCAGCCCCTCGGACAGCATCATCAGCACCCGCACCTGCTGCGGCGTGAGGGTGGCGAGGCGGGCGACGAGGGCCTGCCCCTCCTTGTCGGTGGCGCCCGACAGGTCGATGTCCGGCGGCGTCCAGGTGCGCCCCTCCAGCACGGCGGCGACCGCCGCGCGCATCGTGTCCACCGAGGCGGTCTTGGGGATGAAGCCGGAGGCGCCGAACTCCATGCAGGAGCGGATGACGCCGGCCTCCTCATGGGCGGAAACCACCACCACCGGCACGCCGGGATATTGCGCGCGCAAATACATCAGGCCGGAAAAGCCGCGCACGCCGGGCATGGAGAGATCGAGCAGCACGAGGTCGATGTCGCTCTCGCGCTCCAGAAGGCCCTGAAGATCCTCGAAGCCGCCGGCCTCGAACAGCTCGACAGCGGGAAACTGGCGGCAGACCGCCTCGCGCAGCGCGCCACGGAACAGCGGGTGGTCGTCGGCGATCACCAGCCGGAAACTCGTCGTCATATCCACTTCGCAGAGGCCCCTTCAACCTGCGCGCCCCGCCCTCTCGGCAGGCCGCGCCGCGATCATGGTCAGACCCCGCCCTTGCCCGTCTTGCGCGGGTCGCGTGCAGGAGCCCATTTCACCGACGTTTAGTGAGCATCGCCGACAAACGCCACTACCAATTCGCGCCGATGCGCCCGGTACAGGCGATCCACCGCGACAAGGCCGTCACCGCCCCGCCCCTCACGCCGCCACGGCCCTCCCGTAACGGCCCCGAGCCGACCGGGCGAGGTTCCCTAACAAACTTGACAGCCCTGGCGAAAAATCTTCAATAGATTGCAGAATGTAAGCGTATATGAACGTTCATTTCCCTACTTATTTCGATTTTCCGGCCGCTCTAATCCTGCTCATCCGGTGTTCAAGCGATCAAAGACCAGACATTCAATGATCCCTGCAAACTCGAAACGACTGACAGAAGGCTCCATAAGAGCCATTGGTTTTCTCTTTATCTGCGCGTTCGCCGCCGCCTATTATTCACAGTATATTTTCCATTATTTGAATATCGCCGATGATGGCAATTACGTACAGGTCATCAAAGAGCTTATGTCCGGCACCCCACCGGGCGACATATGGTACATTTATGGGCTGTTCTGGTACAAGATCGGCGAGTTTCTCACGGCTCTCTTCGGTCCGGCCTTCCTCATCGGTCAGGTTGTCTTCTTTGCCTTCATGGCGCTGACCGCCGCATTTGTCTTCGCGGGCGTTCATCGCATCACCCATAACGGCATGCTGGCCACCCTTGCCGGCCTGCTGGCGGCGCTGGTGCCGAATTTTCCGCCCGCGGCGTTTTACGGCTTCTGCACGCTCATCAACTTCTACACCCTGACCGGTATGGCGCTGCGCTGGCGGCGCCTGTCAGGGCGGGAGGTCGCTCCAGCGGCGGCGGCGCTGGCAATCACCTTTCTCATGCGGGCGGATTTCGGCTACGCCTTCAGCCTGCCCTTTCTCGGCCTGCTGGTGCTGACCGGCTTCGTGCAGGGTGGATGGCGGCTGCTGCGGCTTGCGGCCATCGCCGTGATAACTATGGCGCTTGTGGTGTTGCCGTTTGCCGTCGTGGCGGCGCAGGGCGGTTATCTCGGGCTCGTCGTGGACGATGTGCTCAGCTATTCCCGCACCATCGCGCAATTGTTGTTCCGCAGTTCCACCGCCACGCCGGTCGACGTGCCCGAGGGGGCGGGCACCCTGCTGCAGCGCCCGCCGGTCGCAACGATCTGGGAAGGCTCCTGGGAGGCCGCCGGCTACGCCTTCGCGGTCTATGCGCCGGTGGTCGGCCTCGCTGCTTTCGCGCTGGTGCAGGTCGGCCGTGCGGCGGCGCTTGCCCTCGCCTCGCCGGCCCGCGCCTTCGACCATCTGGTGCTGGCGGCCGCGCTGTTCGTCGTGCCGCTGGCCTCGTTTCCCCATTACATGCTGTTCCGCCCGGACCTGCCGCATGTCGCCAATTTCATGCCTGGCTACATCGCGCTGATGGCCATCTTCGCCTGGCAGGTGAGCGGCGGCGACATACTCACCGGGCAGCGCTATGGCCGGGCGCGGCGGCTCTGGCTGCGACTGATCGGCTGGCTTTTCGCGCTCGTCATCGGCGCTTCCCTGGCGCTTTACGGCGCCATCGGGCTGATCCTGCCCGGCACCGGCGCGATCACCCGGTCCTATGGCGCTGACCAACCGTTCCAGATCGCCACGGGGGAAACCCGCTATGTCACGCCGGCGGACAAGGCCCTGCTCAGCCAGGTGAAAGCCCTCGTGGAGGCCCATTCCGCGCCGGGCGAGCGTATCGTCTGCCTGCCCTTCTGCCCCGGCATTGCCTTCATCAGCGACCGGCGCATGCTGCTGCGCGAATTCTATGCCGATGACAGCTTCCTGCTGACCGATCCCGGCTGGATCGACCGGACCATCGCGAAGACGCTGAGCGCCAGGACGCCGGTGGTGGTGGTCTACGACTGGGCGGTGAACGCCACCGACATCTCGCGTGTGCCGGTCTGGGCCAAACGTTATCTCGACGCGCTGCTGGCGGCGGGCTACCGGGCGATCACCGTTGATAATGTGACGGTCTATGTGCGGCCTGAGGCTCCGGGGGCGCCCTGAGACGGTTTATGGTCGAGGCCGCGCGTCGTCAGCCCATCATCAGGGCCGGTCCAGCATGGTGGCGAGCACGACGGCGGCCCAGAGCAAACCTCGATGGTCGGCCCGGCCCTTGCGGTGGTCGCTCCAGTAGCCCTCCAGCGTCGCGTGATCGAGCCCGAGGCGGGCGCTGGCGTCGCGCGAGGGTAGCTCCATGTGGCGCAGCCAGCGCGAGACCGGAATGCCGAAGCCCTTTTTCGGCCGGTCGAGAATCTGCGCGGGCACGAGCGGCGCCATGGCCTTTTTGAGGATCCATTTGCGCACCCCGCCCCGCATCTTCACCGAGGCCGGCAGGCGGCTGGCGAAGGCGACGAGATCGCGATCGAGGAAGGGCGAGCGCACCTCGAGCGAGGCCAGCATGCTGGCGCGGTCGGCCTTGATGAGCAGGTTCTCGCCCAAATAGAAGCGGCCGTAATATTCCAGCGAGCGGTCGACATCGTGCGGGCTGGCGCCGCTCGCCCACAGCGCCTCCGCCTCCTCATAGAGCGCGTGCGGATCGAGCGTGGTGCCGAACAGGCGCGCCATGTCCTCAAGGCTGGCGGGCCCGAGCCAGGACGGCATCCAGTGCGCCGGCGCGTGGCCGAGCCCGCGCAGCGCCCGGCGGATCTTGAAATCGAGGCTCATATTGGCGTCCGAGCGCGGCAGATACTCGGCGGCGGCGCTGATGCCGCGATGCGCCCAGCCGGGCACCAGGCGGTGATAGGCCCGCGCGGTGCGCAGGGCGGCGAAGGTGTCGTAGCCGGCGAACAGCTCGTCGCCCCCGTCGCCGCTGAGCGCGACCGTCACGTCCCGCCGGGCGAAGCCGCACAGCAGATGCGTCGGCAGGATCGAGGCATCGGCGATCGGGTCGTCGAGCCCGCGCAGCAGCTGCGGCATCATCCGGGCCGCCAGATCGAGGTCGAGCGTGGTGGCGTGATGGTCGGTGCCGTAATGGCGGGCCATGGCGGCGGCGATCGCCGATTCATCATAGCTCGGCTCGTTGAAGCCGATCGTGTAGGTCTTCATGCTCGCCGGATCGCGGCGCGCCGCCGCCAGCGCGACCACCGCCGTGCTGTCGATGCCGCCCGAGAGGAAGAAGCCGAGCGGCACATCGGCGGCGAGGCGGCGCTCGACGGCCTGGCCGAGCAGATGGCGCAGTTCCTCGGCCCAATCCTCAATGCTGCCGGGCGGGGGATCGTCCACCGCCATGCGGTATTCCCAATAGCGGCGGGTCTGCATCTGCCCGGTGGCGAGATCGACGCTCATCAGGCAGCCGCCGGGCAGCTTGGCGATGTCGCGGTAGATCGAGCGGGGCGCCGGCACGAAGCCATAGGCGAAATATTTCAGCACCGCCTCGGCATCGACCGCGTCCGACACCGACGGGTGCCGCAGCAGCGCCGTCGCCTCCGAGGCGAAGACGAACCCCTCCCGCGTGCGGGCGTAGAACAGCGGCTTCTTGCCGAAATGATCGCGCGCCAGCAGCAGGCGCCCGGCCCGGCGGTCATAGACGCAGAAGGCGAACATGCCGCTCAGGCGCTCGACCAGCCCCTCCCCCCACTGGCGATAGCCATGGAGCAGCACCTCGGTGTCGGAATGATCGGTCTCGAAGCGGTGGCCGCTCTGCTCCAGCGCGGCGCGCAGCTCGACATGATTGTAGATCTCGCCATTGAAGACGACGACCAGCGCGCCATCGGCGGTCTGCATGGGCTGGCGCCCGCCCTCCAGATCGACAATGGCGAGCCGCCGGAAGCCCAGTTGTACTGGCGCGCCGGGCAGGCTGCGATCCTCATAGGTGCCGCTGTCGTCCGGTCCCCGGTGCTGCAGCGCATCGGTCATGGCGCGCAGGTCCGCGCCCGTGCCCGGCCCCACAAAACCGGCGATCCCACACATGCCCGCTCTCCACCTCCCCATGCACCGGCGCGAATCGCGCCGGGCACCGGATCCCCATGAGACCGCCACGGCGCGGCGTGTCACCCGCGGCGCAGGGCTTTCGCTTTGTAACCGCACGTTGCCGACTCACGCATATGGCGGTACTCAGCATGTGTCGAGTGCGCGCGGGCGAGCCGTAAAGTGTCCGCAGACCGCCGCTTGGTCCGACCCATTGAAGCGGCCCGTCATGCTCCTGCGCTTACAAGCCGCCGTCAGCGTCATCATCCTCGTCCTCCTGCTGATGACCGTGGATCTGCCGGGCACGCTGGCACGGTTGGGGAGCCTTGAGCCGGTTCATGGCCTCGCCGCGCTCGGCCTGTATTTTCTCGTGCACCTGAGCAACGCCGCCAAGCTGCGCGTCCTCCTGCCGCAAAGGAGCCTGTGGCAACTTCTCGGCTTCACGCTGCTGGCGCAGGCCTATGCGCTGATGTTGCCGGGCCAGCTCGCTGGCGACGCGGTGAAGGCCTTCCGCCTCGGGCGCGCGCCCGGCACGGGCTTCAGCCGCGCCGCCTCCTCGGTCACCTTCGACAAGGTGACCGGCCTGGCCAGCGTGCTGGTGATGCTGCTCGCCGGGCTCACCGCCCTGCCGCTCGGCCGCGGCGTCGGGCTCATGCTGGCGGCCTTGATCGGCATCAGTGCCCTCGCCGCCCTCGCCGCGATGATGGGCTCGCGGCGGCTGCTCCGCCCGCTCGTCGCCTATGTGCTGAAAGACCCGACAACAGGCTGGCGCGCTCGACTTGGCCGTCACCTGATCGACTTCCTGAGAAACTGGCAGGACCTTGTGAAACGTCCCGGCTTGGTGTTTCTGTCGCTGGCATGGGGGCTGATCGCACAATTTCTGTCCGTCGCGGGCACGTTGATGCTCGCGCGTGGACTGGGTATCGAGCTGGGCTTCCTCGCCTGGTGCGTCATTCTCGGCGCCCTGACCATCATTCTTCTGGCGCCTGTCGCCCTGGCCGGGCTGGGGTTACGCGAAGCGTCGCTGATCGGGCTGCTCGACATGTTCGGCGTCGGCTCCGAAGCCGCTTTGGCTCTGGGCCTGGCGCTGCTCGGCGTCCAGATCATCTTCGGGGGTATCGGACTGTCATGCGATCTTCTGGTTCTGGCGCGCGACCGCCGCGCGCCGCGATGACAGCCTCTGCGGAAGGCCGGATGAACAACCCGCCCGCATCTGCCGTTACCTTGCGGCGAGGCCGGACGCGCCGCGCCGTCACAGGCCCCGCGCGTGAGCGCCATGACAGCAGCGTGCCGGCCTCCTGCGGGACGAGGCGCGGCTGATGCGCGAGGCGGTGTATATTTCGGTGCTCATCCCCGTCTTCAACGAGGACGAGAACATTTTCCCGCTCTGGCAGGCGCTGCAACCGGCGCTTGAGGCGCTGGGCAAACCGTTTGAGGTCATCTTCGTCAATGATGGCTCGCGCGATGGCACGGAAGCCAAGCTGAGCGCGGTCGCCGCCGGGGATGCGCGGGTGCGCGTGATCAATTTCCGGCGCAATCTCGGCCAGACCGCCGCCACCATGGCGGGGATCGACCATGCGCGCGGGGCGATCATCGTCCCGATGGACGGCGACCTGCAGAACGACCCCAAGGACATCGCGCGGCTGGTCGCCAAGCTGAGCGACGGCTACGACGTCGTGTCCGGCTGGCGGCAGGCGCGGCAGGACAATTTCGTGCGCCGCACCTTCCCCAGCCGCATCGCCAACTGGCTGATCTCCAAGGTCTCGGGCGTGAAGCTGCGCGACTATGGCTGCACGCTGAAGGCCTACCGCCGCGAGGTTCTCCAGGGCTTCCGGCTCTATGGCGAGATGCACCGCTTCGTGCCGATCTACGCCCATTGGCAGGGCGGGCGCATCACCGAGATTCCGGTGGCGCATCATCCGCGCCGGTTCGGCCAGTCGAAATACGGGCTGAACCGTATCCTGAAAGTCCTTTTGGACCTGATGGTGGTGAAGTTCCTGACCCAGTACGCGACCAAGCCGATCTACGTCTTCGGCCTCATCGGCCTCGCCTTCATGGTGCTCGCCGTTCTGGCAGGGATCTACGCGATCTATCTCAAATTCGCGCATGAGATTTCGCTCGTGCAGACGCCGCTGCCGCTGCTGGTGACGCTGAGCTTCATCACCGGCGTCATGTGCACGCTGATGGGGCTGCTGGCGGAGCTGCTGGTCCGCGTCTATTTCGGCCTCCAGCATGAGGCGCACTACCCCATCAAGTCGAAACTCAATTTCGAGCCCGACCGCGCACCGGTCCTTCCCGTTCAGGAAGAGCCGATTTTCTAGACAACAGGGATGCCGGGGAGGATGGGCGTGATCGATCTTGATACCAAGGAATTCTACGACGAATTCTGGCCGAAGCATGTGCCGATCTATGAGAAGACCAAGGCCTACATGCTGGAGACGATCACCGAGCGGCAGGTCGGGCGCGCCCTCGATGCCGGCTGCGGGCATGGCATCTGCAGCGTCGTGCTCTCGGAGCTCGCCGACACGGTAACGGCGGTGGACCTGTCGACCGACAGCCTCGCCACCGCGCGCGAGCAGGCCGCCCGCTTCGGGCGCGGCAATATCAGCTTCCACCATCAGGATCTTCAGACGCTGGCGCCCGAATTCCGCGCCTTCGATCTCGTCTGGTGCTGGGGCGTCGCGATGATGGCGCCCGACCCGATGAAGGTGATGCACAATCTGATGCGCGCCACCGCACCCGGCGGCACGGTCTATCTCGGGCTTTACCTGAAAACCTGGCTCTCCCCGGTGCATCAGGGTGTGCGGCATTTCTGCCGGCGCTTCATGAACACGCCGCGCCGCAAGAAGCTGGTGCTCGATTTCTTCGCCGGGCTGACCAATCTGGTCTGCCGGCTGCGCGGGCAGGAGATCAACCGCCGCGACGACAATGTCTCGATACAGGCGCAGGTCGATGACTGGTATTACCCGCCCTACAAGACCTTCTATTCGATCGAGGAAATCCTCGATCTGTTCCGGCGCAACGGGTTCGAGGCGAGCTGCATCCAGGACCGGCTCGGCCGCATGAAGAGCGCGACGATCTTCGTGGTGCGCGCCGTGAAGCAGGCGCAGGCATGAGCGCGGCACAGGCCCCCGGCGAGCCGGACTGGGACGCGCTCGGCCAGATCCTCGCGCAGGGCTATATCGCGACGGGTTTTGCCGGCGGCGTCACCCGCATCCCGGTGGAAACCGTGGTGGCCGACATGCTCTCGCCCTCGCGGGCGGATGAGCAGATCGCCGAGATGCGGCGCACGGGCGACCTTGCCGGCAAGCGCATCCTCGAGGTCGGCTCCGGCACCGGCCTCGTGGTGGCGCGCGGGCGCGTCGCCCATGGGCTGGACATCTGGGGCATCGAGCCGAGCTCGGCCGAGTACAGCTCCATCTTCGCCGTCTCCCGCGCGCTGCTGGCGCATTACGGCCTGCCGGACGAGCTGATCCTCGATGCCGCCGGCGAGGAGAATCCCTATCCCGACGCCAGCTTCGATCTCGTCTATTCGTCCAACGTGCTGGAGCATGTGCGCGACCCGCAGGCGGTGCTCAGCGAATCTTTGCGCGTGCTGAAGCCGGGTGGCCATCTGCTCTTCGTGGTGCCGAATTACGGCTCGTGGTGGGAGGGTCATTACGGCCTGCCCTGGTTGCCGCACATGACCCCTGGCATGGCCAAGCTCTATGTCCGCGCGCTCGGGCGCGATCCCGCCTATATCGACACGCTCAATCTGGTGTCGCACCGCAAGATCGAAGCCTGGCTGCGCCCGCACCGGGACGAGATCGAGATTCTGGGCTGGGGCTGGGACGTGTTCGAGCGGCGGCTGCGCACGCTCGAATTCTCCGAATGGGCCTCGCTGCGCAGCGTGAAGCGGATCGCCCGGCTGATCCACCGCGTCGGCGCGCTCGATCTCGTCCTGTGGGCGGCGCGGCATCTGCGGTGGGAGACGCCGATCGTCCTCCACCTGCGCAAGCGCAACTGAGGGGCGGACCATGGAGATCGCGTGCCTTCCCCATGAGCGCGGCGACACGGCGTCCTGCGTCACCTATTTCGAGACGCTGGGTGTGCCGCGCAATGCCCGCCTGCTCGATATTGGCTGCCGGCATGGCAGCTTTCTCGAGAACCTGCGGCGCCGTGGCTATGAGGACGTCGCCGGGCTCGATGTCGATGCCGACGCCATCATCGAGGGCGAGGCCGCCTATCCCGCGCTGAAGGGGCGGCTGACTGCCTATGACGGCGACCGCCTGCCGTTCGAGGCCGGGACGTTCGACGTCATCACCATGTTCGACGTCATCGAGCACATCAAGGACATCGACGGCTATATGACGAAGGTGAAAACCCTTCTGCGGCCGGGCGGGCTGCTGGTGTTCCAGACGCCGAACATCGTCATCGACGTGCCCTACTGGATCATCGCGCTGCGCCTGTTCACCCGCGAAAAGCTGCGCTGGATGTTCACCGAGCATTGCTCGCTACAGACCTATGGGAGCCTGCGGCGGCTGTTGCGGAGGGCCGGCTTCGCGGAGATCATCATCGAGCGCAACAGCCTGGACACCGCGTTCAAGCGCGACCATGTGCGCCAGACGCTGGGCTGGACCGGGCTCGTCATCCTGCGCGCGTCAAACTATTTCCCGATGCCGCTCTACCCCAATTTCTGGGGCCACGCGCGGGGGCGGTAGAGCATTTTCGAGCGAAGTGGATTCCGGTTCGCGTGAAGAAAATGCGTCAAAGCTCTAGCGCCCGTTTACGGCCGCTCGGCCAGCACGAAGATATAGTCGCCCTTGCGCCACGAATTCAGGCTGAAAACACCGTAGAGCACCAGCGACAGCAGCCGGCGCACGGGGCCATAGGTGCCCTGCGTCACATTGAGGCCGGTGGCGCGGAACAGGTCGCGGTAGAGCGGCGAGAAGAACGGAAAGCCCCACTGCACCACGCGGCGGACCTTGAGGCCATTGGCCTCGATCTTTGCCTGAAGCTCGCCATGCGCGTAATTGCGGTAGTGCCCGACCTTGTACTCATAAGGCCGCATCGTGCCCTGAAGCGTGGAGACGAGCAGGTATTTGCCAGTCATCGCCGCGATGTTGCGGATGGCGGTGACGTCGTCCTCGATATGCTCGACGACATCGGTGCAGAGAACGAGATCATGGCGCCGGTCGAGCGTACCGTTGAGCACATCGAACGCCATGAATTCCGCCCCCGGCGCGCGCTCGCGGGCAACCTTGAGCGCGCCCTCGGAGAAGTCGATGCCGGTGTAGCGCGCGGCGGGGCGCAGCGGCATCAGGCTTTGCAGCATCGAGCCCTGGCCGCAGCCGACATCCAGCACGGTCTCATAGGGAAGATCCTCGATGAGGGTGCGCACGATGTTGCGCAGATGCCGGCCGGTGGGGCCGAAGCGGCGCATGTCGTTCCAGCGCGTGTCCCAGTTCTGGTCGTAATCGACGTCGCCGGGACCGGATACCGCCTCAGTCATTTTCCGTCACCCTGCGCAAGATCAACTCGGCGAAACACAAACTCGTTGCAGCCCGTGGGCACACGCGGCGGCACGACCTTTTCCAGACGGAAGCCGAGAAATTCCACCCGCGCCTGCACTTCGGCGATGCCCGCATATTCGTAGGGATAGCCACCCAGCCAGTCGATGACGTCGTACCAGAAATCCATGCCGCGCTCCTTGCGCAGCGGCGAGGACCGCGTTTTCAGCAGCACGGCCAGATAGATCAGACCGCCGAACAGCACATTGGCGAGCGACTTCAGGAAACGCGGCGCGACATTGTAGAGGATCTTGATCGGCGTCCAGATCGGCGAGGTCCAGTGCCGGTTATAGATCGCCAGCACGAAGGTGCCGTCGGGGCCGACGAGCCGGCTCGCATTGGTGATCGCCGGCCACATCTGCCCGGTATGGTGCAGCGAGCCCCAGGCATAGACCGTGTCGAACCGGCCGAGACCGTCGATGAAGCCGGCATCGAGGGCCGAGCCCTGGACGAAGGAGACCGTCCCGGCCGCTTCGGGGATCAGGCGCTGGAGATTGGCGCGGGCCACCTCGACCGCGCGGGCGTTGATGTCGAAGCCGATCACCGAGGCGGCGCCGAGACGCGCGGCGGCGAGGCTGAACAGGCCGGAGCCCGAGCCGACATCGCACAGGCGCTTGCCAAGGATGGCGTCCGCGCCGATCAGTTCCGCCATGCTGGCGGCGGCGGCGTCGAGACGGCCGGAATCGAGCACGTCGCGCGAATAATCGCTCCAGTTCTCGCCGAAATCGAAGGCGATGGCGCGGTCCTGGGGGGAGCGGTCCTGAGGGGAGCTTTCCTCTCGATTGTGCAACTCGGCGCCCACCTGGCCTACTCCTGATATGCGTTGCACTTGGACGTCATGGCGATGCCCTGTCAATCGCGCGCGGCGTTAGCCGCACGCATCCCGCTCACCAGCGCGCAATAGCGCCGCGCGGCCTCGCGCCACGAAAAATGCGCTTCCACCCGCGCGCGCCCGGCCGCGCCCATCCGCCGGCGGCGGGCCGGATCGCCCTGCAGCCGCGCCAGCGCCCGCGCCAGAGCGTCGGGATCGTCCACCGGCACGAGCAGCCCCGTCTCCTCCGGGACGATGAGATCGCGGTTGCCCGCGATGTCGCTGCCGATGACCGGCAGCCCCGCGGCCATCGCCTCCAGCACGACATTGGGCATGCCCTCGTCGCGCGAGGGGAAGACGAACAGATCAGCCCCGGCATAGACCGCCGGCAGATGCGCGCGGTCGAGCCAGCCGGTGAAGGTGACACGCCCGGCAATGCCGAGGGCGGCGGGCTGCGCCTCGAGCTCCGCCCGCGCCTCGCCATCGCCGACGATCTCAAGGGTGAGCGGCACGCCGGCCCGCGCCATGGCGGTGAGCAGGCTGTCGATGCCCTTCTGGTGGACGAGGCGGCCGACGATGACCAGCCGCATCGCCTCCCCCGGCGCCGAGGCCGGCGCCGGCACGAAGCGGCCGGCGTCGACCCCGTTGGGGATGAGGGAGATGGCGACATCGGGCGCAAAGCGCCGGGCGAGGTCCGCCAGCCCCTCGCTATTGGCGACCACCGCCGCCGCCCGCCGCCATAGGAAACCGATCACCGGCCCGGTCAGCCGGTGATAGACGCCGATGCCGCTGTATTGGAAACCCGGCACGTCGCCGCCGCGCAGCGAGACGATATAGGGCGCCCCGCTCACCCACCGCGCCAGCCAGGCGGACGGGCCGGCCGGCAGACCGAAAAAAGCGATGGTCGCGGAAGGCCGCCACCGGGCGGCATGAAGGGGGACATAGACCAGCGAGCTCGCCATGAAGCTCAGCATTTCCAGGATGGAGCTGCGCTCGCGCCGGCGGCGCAACGCCGGGATGCGGATGACCTCCACCCCCTCGGCCGTCGTCTCGCGGGCTGGAAGGCCGCCGTAACGCGCGGTGATCACCCGCACCTCGGCCCCGAGCCCGGCGAGCTCGCGCGCGAGATTTTCCGTCGCGTTGCCGGCGCCGCCGCCGATCGGCGGGTATTCGTGGTTGATGAGCAGGAGACGCTCCGGCGCCGCGCCGGACGCCCCCGGCCCCGCCGGTCCGCGCGTCATTGGCCTCAACCCGGCCCGCCGACGGGCCGCCGCCCCTTCGCCGCCCAGGACATTTCATTGACCCAGGACAATTCGACATCCGCGAGCCCGGCGCGCCGCATGAGCGCCTCGACCTCGTCGCGCGACCAGTAATGGGCGATCTCCGGCAGCATCTGGTCGAACACGATGGAGCGCAGGTGCGCGAAATCGAACTGGCGGATGAGCCGGAAATACTCGATCCGGCTGAGGCCAAGCCGCAAGGCCAGCCAGAGCAGCGCCGCCGGCACCACGGACATGGCATGCGTCACGCCGATGGGCAGGCGGCTGAAGAGAAGGCGCCGCAAGGGCGAGAAGAAGTGGACGATCCAGCGGTTATTCTCCAGCCCATACACCCAGATCATCACGAGGCCACCCGGTTTCACCGACCGCACCATATTGGCGAGGGCGAGGTCGGGATCCTCGACATGATGAATGACACCGATGGAAAAGGCGATGTCGTAGCTGGAGCGCCCGTCCAGCTCATAGGCGCTGCACCGCTCCACAGCGAGGGTCGGGAAGGGCGCGAGGTTGCGGCGGGCGGAGGCGAGGCTGTTCTCGTCGAGGTCGATCGCGAGCCCGCCGGCCGCGCCATAGGTCATCGGCCAGTAGCTGTTGCGGCCCATGCCACAGCCGACATCGATGAACGTCTTCCCCACCCAGTCCTCGGGCGCCATGAACGGGGTCCAGCGCCGGAACTGCGTCTCATAGAGGGGACGCATCTCGCTGTAATGGCCCCATTCATAGCCGAAGCGATGCGTGGAACCCGTGCCGGCTCCCGGAGAGGAATGAGTGTTCAGCGGCATCGGCGGCAACAACAAACTTGACGATTTTCAGAAATAACCATAAACAACCGGCATATCATTGGCAATCTTTTGATTGACGCGCTTTTGATAATTTCTTTGATTTTTCCACGATTTAACTCGTATTGATTACGAAAATAGACACTGGATCACAAGTGTGTACGCCACATGCCCAATGATTATAGATCCATAGTGCACAAAAATCTCCTTACGGTGATTGGTTTTTGCTTTATTCTCATTTTCTCTTATTCATATTATGCTCAATACATTAGCTATTCGCTAAATATCGGCGATGACGGCAACTTCGCGCAGGTTGCCAAGGAACTTCTCACAGGTACATCGCCGCACGATATCCGCTACGGCTACGGGCTGTTCTGGTACAAGATCGGCGAGTGGCTGTTTGCGCTATTCGGCCCGAGCTTTCTACTGGCTCAGCTGGTGTTCTTTGCCTTCATGGCGCTGACGGCAGCGTTTGTCTTCGCTGCGGTTCATCGGGTCACCCAAAGCTGGATCGCCGGCGTGCTTGCCGGCCTGCTGGCGGCGCTGGTGCCGAATTTTCCCCCGACGGCGTTCTACGGCTTCTGCACCCTCATCAATCTCTTCACGCTCGCGGGCATGGCGCTGCACTGGCGCGCGCTTTCGGGGCGGGAGGTGGTGCCGGCGGCGGTCGCCCTGGCCCTCACCTTCCTCATCCGGCCGGACTTCGGCTACGCCTTCAGCCTGCCCTTCATCGGCCTGCTGGTGCTGACCGGGATCGTGCAGGGGCGCCAACGCCTGCTGAGGCTGGCGGCGATCGCGCTGGCAACCCTGGCGATCGTGCTGCTGCCCGTGGCCGTCATGGCCCTCAAGGGCGGCTATCTCGGCCTCATGGTCGACGACGTGCTGGCCTATCCTCGCACCATGGCGCAGTTCCTGCTGCCGAGTTCGGAAACGAACCCGGACGCCGTGCCGGCGGATGCGGGCACGCTGATGCAGCGCCCGCCGGTCGCGACGATCTGGGAAGGCTCCTGGGAGGCCGCCGGCTACGCCTTCGCGGTCTATGCGCCGGTGGTCGGCCTCGCTGCCTTCGTGCTGATCCAGCTTGGCGGCGCGGCCCTGCGCGCCTTCGCCTCGCCGGCGCGGGGCTTCGACCATCTGGTGCTGGCGGCCGCGCTGTTCGTCGTGCCGCTGGCCTCGTTTCCCCATTACATGCTGTTCCGGCCGGACCTGCCGCATGTCGCCAATTTCATGCCGGGCTACATCGCGCTGATGGCCATCTTCGCCTGGCAGGTGAGCGGCGGCGACATCCTGACCGGGCAGCGCTATGGCCGGGCGCGGCGGCTCTGGCTGCGGCTGGTCGGCTGGCTTTTCGCGCTCGTCATCATCGCCTCGCTGGCGGTCTATGGCGGCATCGGCCTCACCCTGCCCGGCACCGGCGCGATCACCCGCTCCTATGGCGCTGACCAGCCCTTCACGATCGCGACGGGCGAGACGCGCTATGTGCCCGCCGAGGACAAGGCCCTGCTGGGCGAACTGAAAACCCTCATCGAGGCCCATTCCGCGCCGGGCGAGCGCATCGTCTGCCTGCCCTTCTGCCCGGGCGTCGCCTTCATCAGCGACCGGCGCATGCTGCTGCGCGAGTTCTACGCCGATGACAGCTTCCTGCTGACCGATCCCGGCTGGATCGACCGGACCATCGCGAAGACGCTGAGCGCCAGAACGCCGGTGGTTATCATCTATGACTGGGCGGTGAACGGCACGGACATCTCCCGCGTGCCAGTCTGGGCCAAACGTTATCTCGACGCGCTGCGGGCGGCGGGCTACCGCGAGATCACGGTCGGCGGCGTCATTGTTTTTATACGGCCGGAGGCGGCGGCGCCCTGAGGCGCGAGGCCGGCGGAACGGCCGTCACCCACCATCGCCGACAAACGCCACCACCAAGTCGCGCCGATGCGCCCGCGCGCGGTGCTCGATGAGGTAGATGCCCTGCCAGGTGCCGAGCGCCATGCGCCCACTCATCACGGGAATGGCTAGATGGATGCCGGTTAGCACGCTCTTCACATGGGCGGGCATGTCATCCGGGCCTTCGAGATCATGCACCCAGCCGGCATGTTCCGGGGCGAGGCGGTCGAGCGCGGTGAGAAGATCCAGCTGCACCTCGGGGCTGGCATTCTCCTGGATGGTGAGCGAGGCCGAGGTGTGCCGGCAGAACAGGCTCACCTCCCCGTCGCCGGCGCCAATCGTGGCGAGAAACTGGCTGACCGCCCCCGTCACCTCGGTGAAGGAGCGGCCCTTCGTGTCGACGCTCAGAACGGTCGAGACCCGGCGCGTGACAAGGGTTTCGCGGATCTCGCCGGCGCGGATGCGGCTCATGGGGATACCTCCTTGCCTTAAGGTAAGCTGGACGAACGTGCCCGGCTGGGTTTGGATAGGCCCGTTCAGCCCCCGGTGACAGACCCAATCCACTCCCGTTCACGGAGCGCGCCTCGTTCATGTCGTCCGCCCTCGCCGACACTTCCACGGCCCGTAATGCCGCCGCGCTGACGCTCGATCCGTCGGTGTTCGACCCGGCCGCCATCGCCTCCGATACGCGCGCGCTCAATGCGGCCATCGTCAAGGCGCTCAGCGCCGTGCCAGACCGCTGGGTGTTTCCCATGGCGATGCTGCGCAAACTGCGGCTGGAGGGCAAGGGTCCGTTCCCCCTCGCGCCGGAGAGCCCCTATGCGCAGGTGATTGAGATCGAGGGCAAGCGCGGGCCGGTGGCGCTGCGCATCCTCACCCCGCCGACGCCGCCCAAGGGCGTCTATCTGCACATCCATGGCGGCGGCTGGTGCCTCGGCTCGGCGCGGGAGAATGACGGCATCAATCACCGCTTCGTCGAGCGCACCGGCTTTGCCGTGGTCTCCGCCGATTATGGCCTTGCCCCCGAGCAACCCTGGCCGGCGGCGCCGGATGATTGCGAGGCGGCGGCGCTCTGGCTGGTGCGCGAGGGCCTGGGGCGCTTCGGCACCGAGCGCTTCGCCATTGGCGGCGAATCGGCGGGCGGCAATCTCGCGGTGGCGACACTGCTGCGGCTGCGCGACCGGCACGGGCTCACCCCCTTCCGGGCGGCCAATCTCACCGCCGGCTGCTACGACCTCGGCCTGACGCCGAGCGCGCGGCAGTGGGGCGACGAGCCCCTGGTGCTCAACACCCGCGATATCAACGTCTTCGTCGGCCACTATCTGCGCGAGGGCGGCAACATCGCCGATCCCGACATCTCCCCGCTGCACGCCGATCTCAAGGGCCTGCCGCCGGCGCTGTTCACCGTGGGCACGCGTGACGCATTGCTCGACGACACGCTGTTCCTCGCGCCGCGCTGGCTGGCGGCGGGCAATGCGGCCGAGCTCGCCGTCTATCCCGGCGGCTGCCATGTGTTCATCGGCTTTCCCGGCACGCTGGCCGATCAGGCGCTGGCACGCAGCCACGCCTTCATCAGCGCCTGCTGAAGGCGTGGGGCGAGTTCAGAGCTTCTCGCCCTGCCCGGCCTGCTCGCCGCGCAGGCGGTTCACCATCTCCATGAAGCGGCGGAAGGCGATTTCGGCGACATCGAGCGCCTCGTCGAGCCGCTTGCGGGCTTCCTCGGTCATCGGCGCGTCCGGCGCGCCGTCCTTGGGCTGAGCCATGATGTCCGGCACGCCGGCGCGACCCTTCTCCAGCTCGGCGATCCGGGCCTGAAGGCGGCTGATCTCCGCCTCCAGCGCCGCGCGATCCTCCGGCACCGCCTCGCAGACATAAGCGCCCGCTTTGGCCGAGCAGAAGGACAGGGCGCCCGAGCGCGTGTCGAGCTTCAACACGCCGCCCTCGACCGCCTGCAGGCTGAAGCCCGGCGCGGGAGCGGCAGGGCCGGATGGCGCGGGCGCCGCTGCGCCAGGCGTCGTGCCGGGGGTGGCCGTCGTGGCGCCCGCCTGGGCGAGGGCCGGCGACGCCACCGCGAGACAAGGGAGCGCGGCGACGGCGGCAAGGGCGGCGAGGTGGCGAAGCGCCTTCATGGTGGTCCTCCGTCGTGCAGGGCGCCACCAGCGATGGCGCTTGGTCAGGGCGTGAACGGCGCGCGGCCGCTGGCGAGGGCGGCGTCAAGCAGATCGAGCCGGTCCTGTCCCCAGAACACCTCACCATCTAGGACATAGGAAGGCGAGCCGAAGACGTCAGCCTCCACCGCGGCATCGTGATTGCCCTTGTAGATGGTCAGCGTGCGCTCGCCCTGCGCGCTCTCGATCAGGCTCGCAGGCAGGCCGAGCTCGGCGAGCACGGCGGACAGCGTCGCCGCATCGGCCATGTTCTCCTGACGCTGCCAGATTCCGGCGCCGAGGCGGGCGACCAGCGGGGCCGGGTCATGCCCGGCAAGCTGGGCGGCGATGATGAGCCGGTCGGCGAGGTTCGGGTCGAACGGCCAGTGCGCCGGGCTGATATGGAAATCGAGGCCGCGCGCCAGGCGCCAGCGCTTCAGCTCCAGAAACCGGTAGCGCTGGCGCGCCGGGTGGCGCTTGGGCAGCGGCAGGCCACCGGTTTCAGCGAACAGCTCGCCGAGCAGCACCGGCTTGAAATTGATCCGGGCGCCGTGGCGGGCGGCAATGTCGAGGAACAGCGGAAAGCCGATGAAGGCCCAGGGGCTCTGGGTGGAGAAATAATAGTCGATGGAACGGGAGGTGGAAGCGGAGGTGGACATGGGCGCCTCGGGCTGCGGCGCTCAGGCGGGCGCCGGAATCATGCCGCGAACGCTAAAGCACCGCCCGCTCCCGCGCAAAGCACCCCCTCAAAACGCCAGCGGCGCCCCACGAGGGAGCGCCGCCGAACGGACAATCGAGGAGAGAAGCGTAAGCGCCCGAAATCAGGCGGCGACGCGGGCCGGGAAGGCGGCAACCATCTGGCGGAGCTCGTCGATGGCCTCGTCGATCTCGACCTTCTGCTGCTCGAGAAGGGCGAGCTGCTCGGCGCACTTCTCGCGGGTGAGCGCCAGGCCACCATTCGGCATGGCCGAACCTTCGCGCAGGGCGACCATCGCCTTGATCTCGGCGAGGGTGAAGCCGAGCTTCTTGCCCTTGAGGATGATGGCGAGGCGGGCGCGCTCGGCGGCGGTGTAAAGGCGGGTCAGGCCCTCGCGGCGCGGCGACAGGAGGCCCTTGTCCTCATAGAAGCGCAGGGCGCGCAGCGTCACATCGAACTCACGGGCGAGATCGCCAATGGTGAAGTACTGGGTCTCGCTGCTGGTGAGCGAGGCATCGACGGCGCGATCGGCTTCAAAAGAGGAGAAATCCATCGGGGCGACTCCAGGGGGTTTTGACGGGGACACGTCAGTGAAGTTGACGCAGTCTCGCAGACCGGCTTCCGCTAGGGGAGAAAGTCGCACCCTCCCTTAGGGCAACTTACTGTTAAACGGACCCTCAACAGCCTGTTACCAATCGCCTTTTCGGATTACGGCGAGAATGCGGCGCGCGCCAAAACCGCAGCGTTAAGCGGTGTAAGGGGCGTCGAGTTTACCTTCGGACATGGGGGCAATGCGGGGAAAGGCACCGGCCGCCGACTCATTCGCGAAGTCCGTGGGTCACGCGCTGGCATGATGCGGCCCGCCGCGACGCTCAAAAGCGGAGCGAGGCGACGGCTCGGCCGGTTTTTCAGGGGCGTCGCCACGTCGTGGTTAATCGCCGGTAGCGCATTAACGCGACATTTACCAAGAAATTGAACAGTCGGTCGCATGAGCTCCAGCGCTGGAGGTGGCGATTCTCGCCCCGCCCGCGCCGATGCGACGGAGACCCCAGGTGAGGCAAGGCGCCCCTTCGACGACGGGCCACATCGCGCCCGAAGCATGGCGAGCGATGAGCGAGGCCGCACGCCAGGCCGGCCTGCCGCTCGACCAGTGGCTGAAGGACCAGCTTCTCGCCTCCAATGCCGGGGCGATGCAGACGGCGAACGCCGTCGGCGGCACGGTGGATGATCTCCAGCGCCGTGTGCAGGAGCTGTCCGGCGTGATCGACCGTCTGGTCAGCGCCGCCCCGGCAAGCGTGTCCGCCGGGCTCACCGACCCCCACCCCGTCGAGGCCCGCCCCGTCGAGCCGCGCCGCGAGGCGCTGCGCATGGACAGCTATGCGACGGCGACCACGGGGATGGCGACCGCGCGCCCCGCGCCGCCGGCACCTTCCGCCGAGAACCGGCTCGATGCCGCGCTGCGCCAGATCAATGAGCGCCTCGATTCGATGAACGCCCCGCGCCAGCGCGCCGCCGCGTCGGCGGGGATGGCGAGCGCTCCGATGGCGAGCGCGTCCAACCAGTATTTCGACCGGCGCGCGAACGAGATCGTGCGCACCGCCGAGACGCTGGCCCGCGCCGGCCAGCCCCTCGCCAGCGCCCCGTCCGTCAGCGCGCCGCTCGCGAGCAGCGCCCGGCTGACCGATCCGCTCGCCCGTTTCGCCGATACCGTGCCCGGCCCGGCGGCGATCGAGGCGGCGGTAGCGGAGATCGCCGCGCGCCAGAACGAGCTCGACGCTTCCCGCGAGACGCTGCGCGAGCCGGCCCGCGAGGCGAGCCACGACTATTCCCGCGATATACGCGGCGAGGCTGGCCGCGAGCGCCGCATCCCCTCCCCGCCCTCGGCCCCGATGACGCCGCCCGCCGGCGCCGCCGCGCCGCGTCCCCTGCTCATCAATGAGCAGATCGGCGCGCTGCAGCGCGAGCTTGGCGAGATGCGCGCGAGCGTCGGCGAACTCGCCCCGCGCCGCGCGGTGGACGACCTCCAGCGCACCGTAACCCGCCTCGCCGAGCGCGCCGAACGCGCCCAGCTCGGCGATGAGGACATGCGCGCCAGCCTTGGCGCGATGCGCGAGATGATCGGCTCGCTCAAGCTGCCGGAGCACCCGGCGGTGCTGATCGGCCGCATCGAGACGCTTGAGCGCAAGATCGACATCGTCAACGCCAAGAGCGTCGACGGCGCCGCCATCGCCCGCCTTCAGGCGCAGGCGAGCGAGATCCGCGACCTTCTCGGCCGCGCGCTGTCGACCGACGCGCTGCGCCTGCTCGCCGAGCAGGTGGCGCTGCTCGCCGCCAAGGTGAGCCAGATGCCGGTGGTGGACGAGGCGATGATCCGCTCCGCCGTCGGCCAGATCGAGCGCCGCATCGACCATCTCGCCGACCGGATCGGCAACCAGCCGGCGCCCACCATCCCGCTCGGCGACATTTTCAGCCGCCTCGATTCGATCCAGAACGGCCTCGCCAGCGTGCGCCGCGAGGTGCCGGCTGAGGTCGAGCCGCTGATCCGGGGCCTCGCGGATCGCATCGAGCGCATCGAGCGCCCGGTGGCGATGCCCGATCACGGCCCGCGCTTCGATGCGCTGAGCCGGCAGGTCGCCGCCATCGCCGAGAAGCTCGATTCCGCTGGCGACCCGGCGGCGAAGATCGGCGGCCAGCTCGCCACCATCGAACGCGCGGTGAACGACCTGTTCATCCAGATGGAAGAGACCCGCGCCACCATCCTCGCCAATGCCGGCCACCGGCCGCGCGGCGGCGGCACGGGCGGGCAATTGCTGAAGCGCGAGATCGCCGCCATCGAGGCGAACCGCGCGGCCGCAAGCGCTCCCGCTGCCGCGCCGGTGGCCTCCATGGAGGCGCCCGCCGCGCCCCCGCACGCCCCGGCCCCGTCTGTGGCGGCCGAGCCGCAGCCCATCTTCACCCCGCCGCCGGCCTCAATCCCCAAGCCCTTCGAGCCGCAGCTCATGCGCGCGGCGCTGGAGGAGCTCTCGCGCTCCCCCGAAGTCGCCGCCGCCTTCGTCACGCCGCAAATGGCGCCAGAAGCCGCGCCGGCGCCGGTCGCCCCCGCTCATGTCGCCGCTCCCGTCGCCGCCGCGCCCGCATCCCCCGCCTTCGAGCCGGATGAGGGGGCGCTGATCGGCGCGCTGGGCGATGACTACGCCTATGACGCCAACGCCCGCGTGAGCGAGGATGAGGAGACCGAGGCGCGGGGGACCGGCGCGCCGAGCCGCACCCAGTTCATCGCCCAGGCCCGCCGGGCGACGCAGCCCGCCTCCGTCGTGCTGCCGGAAATGCACAGCCGCATCGGCGACCGTCTTCAGCGGCCCCGGCCGGTCTCCGCGAGCCGGCGCTGGCTCGCCCGCATCCGCGCCATGCTGCTGATCGGCATGTGCGGCTCGGCCATGGCCTATGGCTCCTGGCACCTGCTCACCACCATGCGCGAGGCGCAGCTGCGCGCCCGGGCGCCGGTGGCGGCACCGACCAATGTCGCCCGCCCGGCGGCGCCCACGGCCGCGCCCGGCTCGCAGCCGTCGCCCGACGACATCACCGGCTCCATCGGCGCGCCGCGCAGCGTGACGCCGCAGGTGATCCCGGCGCCCGCCCCCGCGCCCGAGGCGACCCCGAGCGAGGCGCCGACGCCGCTGCCCGGCCCGTCTTCCAGCCTGTTCGTGCCCTCGGACCTGCCGGCCGCGATTGGCGGGCAGGGCCTGCGCTCGGCTGCGCTCGCGGGCGACCCGGCCGCCGGCTATGAGATCGGCCACCGCTTCCTCGACGGGATCGGCGTGACCGCCAGCCCCGCCCGCGCCGCCGAATGGTTCGAGTTCGCCGCCGCCAATGGCTCGGTGCCGGCCGCCTACCGGCTCGGCGCGATCTATGAGAAGGGCCTCGACGGGGTGGCGCGCGATGTCGCCCGCGCCCGCCAGCTCTATGAGCAGGCCGCCAATGCCGGCAATGTGCGGGCCATGCATAATCTCGGCGTGCTGCTCGCCGCCGGTGTCGATGGCCAGCCCGATTACCGCACGGCCGCCCAGTGGTTCGCCCGCGCCGCCGAGCGCGGCGTGCGCGACAGCCAGTATAATCTCGCCGTGCTCTATGCGCGCGGCTTCGGCGTCGCGGTGGACCTGCCGCAGGCCTGGCGCTGGTTCTCGCTGGCGGCGGCGGCGGGCGACGCGGAAGCGGCGGTGAAGCGCGACGAGATCGCCGGCAAGATCGACGCCAAGGCGCTGGCGAGCGCCCGTGCCGCCATCGCCAAATGGACGCCGACCCTGGTCGATGCCAAGGCCAATGGCTCGGACTGGACCGCCGACGGCACGACCCCGAAGAAGACCGCCTCGCGCTGATCGCGGGCGAGCGAGCGCCTAGCGATCCGGCAGGCAGGCATGGTGGGCGAAGCGGTAGATGCGCGCGCCCCCGACCAGATGGGCGGCGAAATCCCCGGCGAACAGCCCGGCCACCGCCGCATCGCGAATGTTCAATCCCCCCGCATAGGCGCCGAGCGCCGGCATGACGAGGCGCGCCCCGTCGCTCGCGAAACAGCGCCGCCGCAGCGCGCGCCCGCGCACCACGAGCCGCGCCACCGGGTGCAGATGGCCGGCGATTTCGCCGGTCACCGGATGGGCGGAAGGCTCATGGCGTAAGACGAGCGGACCGACGCGCAGTTCCTCCGCCGGCGTGCCGCCGAGGCCGGGCATGGGATCGGGATCGTGATTGCCGGCGACCCACACCACTTCGCGCCCGCGCATGAGGTCGGCGAGCTGCCCGCGCTCCAGCGGGCCGAGCCGTTCGGCACCGCGCCGGTCGTGAAAGCTGTCGCCGAGCAGGACGAGGCGGCGTGGGTTCCAGCGCCCGACGATCTCGCTGAGCAGAGCGAGCGTGGCGCGGGTGTCATAGGGCGGCAGCGGCACGCCGCGCGCGGCGAAGGACGAGCCCTTCTCCAGATGCAGGTCGGCGGCGATCAGCATCCGCTCGGCAGGCCAGTACAGCGCGCCGGCGCAGTCGAGCACGAGGCGCGCGCCGGCGAGGGCGAACTCGTCGCCCGCGCCCACCGCCTCATCCGCCGTCTGCGCGACCACCTGCGCCACTCATCGCCTCCCGGATCAGTTCGTCCTCGGCCTCGGCGAGCAGGGCTTCAGACGCCTCGCCCGCCACGCGCTCGCGGCCGATCTCCAGCATGACCGGCACGGCGAGCGGGGAGACGCGCGCCAGCGGCACATGATCGATTCGCCCGCGAATGCGCATCAGCATGTCGGAGAGGCGGCGAATGTCCAGAAGACCGGTCGCCGCGTCCGCCCGCGCCGCGCGCAAGAGCACATGGCCGGGCTCATGCCGGCGGAGCACGTCATAAATGAGGTCGGTGGACATGGTGACCTGCCGGGAGTTCTTCTCCTGGCCGGGAAAGCGCCGCTCGATCAGCCCGCCAATGACCGCGCATTGCCGGAAGGTGCGCTTCATCAGCGAGGATTCCGCCAGCCAGTCCTCGAGATCGTCGCCGAGCATGTCGGCGTCGAACAGGCCGTCCAGCGAGAGCCGCCCATCGGCAATGGCCAGCGAGAGATCGGACATGCCGTAAATGGCGATGGCATAGTCATTGGCCATGAAGCCGAGCGGGTTCAGCCGCGCGCGGTCGAGCCGGCGGGTGAGCAGCATGCCGAGCGTCTGGTGGGCGAGCCGGCCCTCAAAGGGGTAGGCGACGAGGTAATGCCGCCCGCCGCGTGGAAAGGTCTCGATCAGCAGATCCTCGCGACCCGGCAGGCGCGAGCGCCATTTCTGCAGCTCCAGCCAGTCGCGCACCTGGTCGGGCAGGCTCGCCCAGCGCGCGGGCTCGGCCAGCAGCGCGCGCACGCGGGCGGCGAGGAAGGTGGAGAGCGGGAACTTGCCGCCGGCATAGGAGGGCACGCGGGGGTCGGTCGCCTGCGTGCGGGTGACGCGCACCTCGTTCTCGGCAATGGTCAGGAAGGCCAGCACCTCGCCGGCGAAGACAAAGGTGTCGCCGGGGCTGAGCTGCTCGGCGAAATATTCCTCCACCTCGCCCAGCACCCGCCCGCCATAGCGCGCCTTGGCTCCCGCAAGGCGGACCTTGAGCATGGTGGATTCGACGATGGTGCCGACGTTGAGCCGGTATTGCTGCGCCATTTGCGGGTTGGCGACGCGCCAGCGGCCATCCTTCATGCGGCGGATGCGGGCGAAACGCTCATAGGCGCGCAGCGCATAGCCGCCGGTGGCGACGAAATCGAGCGTGTCGTCGAAATCCGTGCGGGTCAGCTCCGCATAGGGCTCGGCGGAGACGACCTCGCGGTAGAGATCATCCGCGCTCACCGGCCCGGCGCAGCACATGCCGAGAATATGCTGGGCGAGCACATCGAGCGCCCCGGAGCGGATCACCGCGCTGTCCTGCGCCCCCGCGCGCACCGCCTCCAGCGCGGCGCGGCATTCCAGAACCTCGAAGCGGTTCGCCGGCACCAGCACGGCGCGAGAGGGCTCATCCAACCGGTGATTGGCCCGGCCGATGCGCTGCATGAGGCGCGAGGAGCCCTTGGGCGCGCCGACATTGATGACGAGATCGACCGCGCCCCAGTCAATGCCGAGATCGAGCGAGGAGGTGCAGACCACCGCCTTCAGCCGCCCCTCGCCCATCGCCGCCTCCACCTTGCGGCGCTGGGCGACGTCGAGCGAGCCGTGATGCAGGGCGATCGGCAGATTGTCGTCATTGATGTGCCAGAGCTCCTGGAACAGCAGCTCGGCCTGCATGCGCGTGTTGACGAAGACCAGCGTCGTCGTGTTGGCGGTGATGAGCCGGTAGATTTCCTTCAGCGCGTGGCGGGCGGTGTGCCCGGCCCAGGGCACATGGGCGGCGCTCTCCAGCATGGAGAGATCCGGCGCCGCGCCGGCCTCCGCCACCACCATGTCGCCCATCTCCTGACCGCCGGTCTGCGGCACCAGCCAGCGGCGCAGCGTGTCGGGATCGGCCACCGTGGCGGAAAGGCCGACCGTCTGCGCCAACGGGGCGAGCGCCCGCAGCCGGGCGAGGCCGAGGCTCAGCAGGTCGCCCCGCTTGGAGCCGGCGAGGGCGTGGAGTTCGTCCAGCACGATGCGCTTGAGGTCGCCGAACAACGGCTCGGCGTCGGCGGAGGCAAGCAGCAGGGCGATCTGCTCGGGCGTGGTGAGCAGGATATCCGGCGGGTCGCGGCGCTGGCGCTGGCGGCGCGAGGCCGGGGTGTCGCCGGTGCGCGATTCGATGCGGATCGGCAGGCGCATTTCCTCCGCCGGCCGCTCCAGATTGCGGGCGACATCCACCGCCAGCGCCTTCAGCGGGGAGATGTAGAGCGTGTGGATGCCGGGCGGGCGCACGCTGTTGCGCACCACCGGGCGCTGGGCGAGATCGACGAGGGTCGGCAGAAAGCCCGCCAGCGTCTTGCCGGCGCCGGTGGGGGCGATCAGCAGGGTGGAGCGCCCGTCGCGCGCCTTCTCCAGCAGTTCCAGCTGATGCGCACGCGGCGCCCAGCCCCGCCCGGCGAACCAGCGGCGGAAGCTTTCGGGCAGAAGATCGTCAGGGGCGGAATCGCGTGAGGGCACCGCGCAAAGCTAATGCGCCGGGAGGGAATTGCGAGGGGGGCGCGTGCCGGAGCACCTGCCGCCTCGCACACCGTCATGCCCGGGCTTGGCCCGGGCATCCACGACTTCCCGGGTGTGTGGACGGAGCGAAAGGCCCGGAGGACCGGGACAAGCCCGGCCATGACGCTGCTTCGATTGAAAGCGTCATCCCGGAATTGCCGCAGGCAATATCCGGGATCGTTGTCCGATGATGAGCGCTTTCGGCACGCGATCCCGGCTCTCCGGCTTCGCCTCCGGCCGGGATGACGACTAGACGGCTTTCACCGCCACCACCACCAGCCCCGGCACCGGTTGCTCCTTCTCCGTCCGCGTCGACTGCCCGGCGCAGGAGATCAGCGCGAGGCCAGCCTCGGCCAGCGCCGCGCGCACGTAAATCTCGGCATGGGCGAAGCGCAGCGTGTCGCGCAGCAGGATGCCGGCGCCGTCATGGGTCTCGACGGTGAAGGCCAGCAGCCCGCCGGGCTCCAGCACGCGGGCGCTCTCGGTGAGGATGGGGCCGAGATCATCAAGATAGCAGAAGGCGTCGCCAGCGAAGATGAGGTCCACCTCCTGCGCCGGGCGGGCCGCGAGGAAGGCGACCATCTCGCCCGCCACCGCGCGCTCATAGACGCCGCGGCGCTGCGCCAGCGCGATCATGTTGGGCGAGAGATCGACGCCTTCCAGCGCGCCGACATGATCGGCAAGCCGCGCCGCCACCAGCCCAGTGCCGCAGCCGAGATCCAGCCCGCGCCCGAAGGCATAGGGCCGCGCGAGCGCGGCGCAGGCGTCGGAAAGGGCCGCGTCGATCAGCTCCGGCCCGCGATAGCCGAGCCGGGCCAGCGCGGCGTCGAAGCGGTCGGCATACTGGTCGAACAGGGTGCGCACATAGGCTTCACTCATGCCGAAACCCGTTCCCGCCCCGCCTGCCTCCGGCAGCGTGCCGCCGAGGCGCACAACATGCAGGCCCGCACCCAGCGTGTCGGCAGGGTCGAGATCGAGCGCGCGCTCATAGGCGGCCCGCGCCGCCTCAAACTCGCCCATCGCCTCGCGCGCCTCGCCGAGCAGGAACCAGCCGGGCGCGTAGTGGTCGGCGCGCTGCAAGGCCTCGTCGAGCAGGGCGGCGGCATCGCCCGGATTGCCCTCGACTATGAGGGCGCGCGCCCAGTCCATCCGGCGGTCGACCAGAGGGTCACCGGAAGAGAGGATCAGCCGGGCGGCGCTCATGAGAGGTTCTTTCAGGGGGCTCGCGGAAAGTCGCGGCGCCGCCCTATATATCGTTGGCGATGCGCCCGGAAGAGCTTCTCCACTCCACGCCCCAAGGCCTCTATTCGCCGGCCGGCGATTTCTTCATCGACCCGACCCGCCCCGTGCCGCGGGCGCTCATCACCCATGGCCATTCCGACCATGCCCGCGCCGGCCACGGCGCCGTGCTGGCGACGCGGCAGACGCTCGACATCATGGCGATCCGCTATGGCGAGACCTTCGCCGGCTCGACACAGGCGGCCGCCTATGGCGAGAGCACGCGCGTCAACGGCGTGACCGTCACCTTTTACCCGGCCGGGCATATTCTCGGCTCGGCGCAGATCCTGCTGGAAAAGGACGGCTGCCGCATCGTCGCCTCCGGGGACTACAAGCCGGGCGCCGACCCGACCGCTTTGCCCTTCGAGCCGGTGCGCTGCCATGTCTTCATCTCCGAGGCGACTTTCGGCCTGCCGGTGTTCCGACATCCCGAGCCGGCCGACGAGATCGCCAAGCTGATGCAATCGCTCGCGCTGTTCCCGGAGCGGGCGCATCTCGTCGGCGCCTATGCGCTCGGCAAGGCGCAGCGGGTGATGGCGCTGCTGCGCGCCGCCGGGCATGAGCGGCCGATCCTGCTGCATGGCGCGATGGAAAAGCTCACCGCCTATTATCAGGCCGAGGGTATCGACCTCGGCGCGGTTTGCCCGGCGCGCGGGCTGAAGGGGGCGGAGCTCGCCGGCGCGGTGGTGCTCTGCCCGCCAAGTTCGCTCACCGATGTGTGGTCGCGGCGTTTCCCCGACCCCGTCACCGCCTTCGCCTCGGGCTGGATGCGCATCCGCGCCCGCGCCCGGCAGAACGGCGTCGAGCTGCCTCTGATCATTTCCGACCACGCCGACTGGGACGATCTTCAGGCCTCCATCCTCGCCACGGGCTGCGAGGAGCTCTGGGTCACCCATGGGCAGGAGGACGCGCTGGTGCATTGGGCCGGGCTTGCCGGCCTGCGCGCCCGCCCGCTGCACATGGTCGGTTATGGCGAGGAAGAGGCGGAGAACGCCGCCGCCGAGGCCACCGCGATCGCGGATGGCACGGCATGAACCGCTTCGCCGCGCTTCTCGACCGCCTCGTTTATGAGCCGCGCCGCAACGGGAAGATCCGGCTCATCGCCGATTATTTCCGCCACACGCCGGACCCCGAGCGCGGCTGGGCGCTGGCCGCGCTCACCGGGGCGCTGTCGTTCCGCAACGCCAAGCCGGGGCTGATCCGCCAGCTCATCATGGAGCGCACCGACCCGGTGCTGTTCGCGCTGTCCTATGATTATGTCGGCGACCTCTCCGAGACCGTCGCGCTGATGTGGCCAGCGCCGCACGGCCGCAACGACACCGAGCCGCCGCCGCTCTCCGCCATCGTCCACACCTTCACCCATATGGGCCGGGCGGAGATGCCCGCGGTGCTGGCCTCGCTGCTCGACCGGCTGGACGAGACCGGGCGCTGGGCGCTGTTGAAGCTCATCACCGGCGGGCTGCGCATCGGCGTGTCCGCGCGCCTCGCCAAGACCGCGGTGGCGGCGCTGGGCGAACGCACGCCGGACGAGATCGAGCTGGTCTGGCCGGGCCTCGCCCCGCCCTATGAGGCGCTGTTCGCCTGGGCGGAGGGGCACGGCGAGAAGCCCGAGACCGAGGACCCCGCCCCGTTCCGCCCGGTGATGCTTTCCCACCCCATCGAGGATGCCGATTTCGCCGCGCTCGACCCCGCCGCTTTCCGCGCCGAATGGAAATGGGACGGCATCCGCGTGCAGGCGGTGCGGTCCGCCGGGCCGGATGGCCGGCATGTCACCCGGCTCTACAGCCGCACCGGCGAGGATATTTCCGGCGCCTTCCCGGACCTTGCCGAGGCGCTGGCCTTTGACGGCGCGGTGGATGGCGAATTGCTGATCCTGCGCGAGGGGCGGGTGCAGTCCTTCAACGTGTTGCAGCAGCGGCTGAACCGGAAGGTGGTCTCCGCCAAACTGATCGCGGAGTTCCCCGCCCATATCCGCGCCTATGATCTCCTGGTCGAGGCGGGGGAGGATTTGCGCGACCTGCCCTTCGAGGCGCGCCGCGCCCGGCTCGCCGCGCTGATCGCCACGCACCCCGCCGAAGGCCGTCTCGACCTCTCCCCCCTCGTGCCCTTCGCGAGCTGGGACGAGCTGGCGAGCGCCCGTGCCGACCCGGCCTCCCATGGCGCGGGGGAGGATGCGGAAGCGGTGGAGGGCGTGATGCTGAAGCGCGCCGATACGCCTTATCTGCCCGGACGTCCCAAGGGCCCGTGGTGGAAATGGAAGCGTGACCCGCACAGCGTCGATGCCGTGCTGATGTACGCCCAGCGCGGCCATGGCAAACGCTCCTCCTATTATTCCGACTACACCTTCGGGGTGTGGACCGGGGAGCGTTCCGGCGAGGGCGAGTTGGTGCCGGTCGGCAAGGCCTATTTCGGCTTCACCGATGCCGAGTTGATCGAGATCGACCGCTTCGTGCGCCGCCACACGGTGAACCGCTTCGGCCCGGTGCGCGAGGTGGTGCATACCGCCAGCGAGGGGCTGGTGGTCGAAGTCGCCTTTGAGGGGCTGGCGCGCTCGACCCGCCACCGCTCGGGCCTTGCCATGCGCTTCCCCCGCATCGCCCGGCTGCGCTGGGACAAGCCGCCGGGCGAGGCCGACCGGCTAGCGACGCTGGAAGCGATGATCGGCGAGGAGGGCAGCGCCCCCCGCCGCGCCGCTCCCAACCCCGCCGCCGGCGTGCTAGGGAAGGCGCCAACGACTGCCGAAGGAGCGTAGATCATGGCCGATAATCAGCTCGCCCGCTGGATGGGCGGCTCGCCGCTCTGGGTGCTCATCCGGCTGCTGCTGCTCTCGCTGGTGGTCGGCGTCATCCTCTCCGCCCTCGGCCTCGACCCGATGAACATCTTCGCCAGCCTGGAAAGCCTGGTGCGGCATCTGTTCCATTTCAGCTTCGAGGCGGTGGAACGGCTGTGGCGCTATTTCGTGCTCGGCGCGGTGATCGTCATCCCGCTGTGGATCATCATGCGCCTCGCCAATCGCGGCCGCTGACCCGCCCGGCTTGACGGCCCGCCCGCGCGGCGGGAGGCTCCGTGATCCCCGGACGGCAAGAAGCCGGGGATGAGGGAGTGATCATGACCACGCCACGCACCGGCGCCGCCTTCGGGGCGGCGGCCGCCCTGCTTCTCGCCCTCGCCTCACCGCTCGCGGCGGATGGCTCAGGCGACCCGACGCCGGCCAGCGTCAGCGACGGGGAATATAGCGACAAGGCCGGCAACCCGACCTTCAAGATCGAACCCGACGGCACGGTCGACTGGTACACCTCGGTCGGCTACATCCGCTACGCCGCCAACTGCCTGCAATGCCACGGGCCGGACGGGCTGGGCTCCAGCTTCGCGCCCTCGCTGGTCGATGCGCTGAAGGCGCTCGACTATGACGCCTTTCGCGACACGGTGGTGAACGGCAAGCAGAATGTCAGCGTGAGCCAGGATCTGGTCATGCCCGCCTTCGGCACCAACCCCAATGTGATGTGCTATCTCGACGCCATCTTCATCTATCTGCGGGCCCGCTCGGACGGCGCGCTCGGGCGCGGCCAGCCGCAGAAGAACGCCCCCCGCCCCGCCGGCTACAGCGCGCAGGAAAATGCCTGCATGGGCTGAACGCCGGCATGGGGTAGGCGCGCCGAGCCTCGCCAGCCTCAGCCGGGGAACGGCTCGCGCGCCAGAGCGGCGGCGTTGCGGCCGGTCAGCGCGGCAAGCGTCGTCTTCTCGCGGGCAAGATGCGCGACAAGCCCCGCCTTGATCCGCTCGGCCAGCCCCAGCCCTTCATAGACGAGGCTCGAATAGAGCTGGATCAGGCTCGCCCCGGCCTCGATCTTGGCGAGCGCGGTCTGCGGGCTGTCAATGCCGCCGACGCCGATCAGCGGGAAGGCGCCATCGACGCGCAGATAGGTCTCCGCCAGCATCCGGGTGGAGAGCGCAAAGAGCGGGCGGCCGGAGAGCCCGCCGGTCTCGCTTTTCGCCGCCGCGCGCAGGGTGGGCGGGCGAGAAATGGTGGTGTTGGAGACGATCAGCCCGTCGATCCGCCGGCGTCTCGCCACCTCCACCACCCCGTCGAGATGGGCTAGCGCGAGATCGGGGGCGATCTTCAGGAGCAGCGGGATGCCCGGCGCCGCCTCGTCGCGCGCGGCGATAACGCGGGCAAGCAGATCATCCAGCGCGCTCTCCTCCTGCAGGTCGCGCAGACCCGGTGTGTTGGGGGAGGAGACGTTGGCGGTGAAATAGCTGGCGAGGCCGGCAAAGGCGCGGATGCCCGAGACATAGTCGGCGGCGCGGTCGCTGCTGTCCTTGTTCGCCCCGACATTGACGCCGACGATCCCCGCCCGGCCGCGCCGCGCGGCGAGCCGCGCTTTCGCCGGGCCATGGCCGCCGCTGTTGAAGCCATAGCGGTTGATGACCGCGCGGTCCTCGACGAGGCGGAAATTGCGTGGGCGCGGATTGCCGGGCTGCGGGCGCGGCGTGATGGTGCCCACCTCGACGAAGCCGAAGCCGGCGCCGAGCATCGCGTCCGGCACCTCGGCCTCCTTGTCGAAGCCGGCGGCGAGGCCCACCGGGTTCGGGAAGCGCAGGCCGAAAGCGTCCACCGCGAGGCGCGGATCATCCGCCGGGGCGGGGCCGGCCGGCAGGCGGGAGAGCGCGCTTATGGCAAGGCCATGCGCGGTTTCCGGGTCGATCAGCCGGGCGAAGGGAAGCGCGAGATCGAGCAGCGCACGCATGATTCAGCCCTCGAACGCGGGAAAGAGGTGGCGCCCATGCTCGCCCAACGGCAGGTCGCGCACCCAGGCGACGGCCGCGAGATCGAGCGGGGCGTAGAGATGGGGAAACAGATCGCCGCCGCGCGAAGGCTCGAAGCGCAGCGCGGCGGGATCGAGCCGTTCGGTGCGGATGGCCACCAGCAGCAGATCGTCCTGCCCAGCGAAATGGCGGGCGGCGGTCTCGGCCACCTGCGCTTCCGTCGAGAAATGGATGAAGCCGTCGGCAAGGTCCACCGGCGCGCCGTCAAAGCGCCCGGCCTCTTCCGCCGGCTGCCACAGCGCGCGCGGCACGATCTTGTAGACGAGAGCGGGGGGCTGACTCACGGGACTTCATCCTGCTGCGGCGGGGTCGCGCCCGCTCTAGCCCCGCTCTGGTGAGCTGGCAACGGCGAAGTCGTGCGCACGCATGGCGCGCGAGGCGGCTGGACTTTGGCGAGAATAGGGTATAATTCCTATTCATCCGACAAAATTCCGGCGGCGGTGCATTGTGCTGACTCATCCGCAGATCTGGCGGGCCATTGACCGGCTGGCCGAGCGCCATGGGCTGAGCCCCTCGGCGCTGGCCAAGCGCGCCGGCCTCGACGCGACCACCTTCAACCGCTCCAAGCGCACCACGGCTGACGGGCATCTGCGCTGGCCCTCGACCGAGAGCATCGCCAAGATCCTCGCGGCGACCGCGACCAGCCTCGATGACTTCATGGCACTCATCGAAGGGGCGACGGCGGGGCGCCGGGCGATCCCGCTCATCGGCTTCGCGCAGGCGGGCGCGGGCGGCTATTTCGACGATGCCGGCTTTCCGGTCGGTGGCTCGTGGGACGAGATCGCCTTTCCCAATGTGGGCGACGAGCACGCCTATGCGCTGGAGATCGCCGGCGATTCCATGCTGCCGCTCTACCGCGACGGCGATGTCGTGGTGGTCTCCCCGGCGGCGCCGGTGCGGCGGGGCGACCGGGTGATCGTGAAGACGCGCGAGGGCGAGGTGCTGGCCAAGGAACTGAAGCGCCGCACCACGCGCACAGTGGAACTGCGCTCGCTCAACCCGGAGCACCCCGACCGCAGCTTCACGGAAGGCGAGATCGCCTGGATCGCGCGCGTGCTCTGGGCCAGCCAGTAGCCGCTTATCCACAGGCGGGCCATCCACATAGAAACGGCCCCCGCAGGGGCCGATTCCGTCGCGCCTCAAGGGCTCGGTCAGTAGCGGCAGGGCACGCTCACGGTGCGGCCATAGGCATCGCGGGCGTAGCAGTCGCCCGGCGAGGTCGCCGCGCCGATCACGGCGCCGGTGCCCGCGCCGATGGCGCCACCGATCGCCGCGCCCGTGCCGCCGCCGGCGATGCCGCCAATGACGGCACCGGTGCCGCCGCCGATCAGCGCGCCGCCCGCGGTGCGGCGCTCTGTGGTGGTGCAGGCGGCCGCGCTGAGCGCGATGGCGCAGATGGCAATGACCTTGAACATGATTTCCCTCTCCAGACTGGGCCCTGTCCTGTCGGGCCTGCCCGAAGGCCGCCCGTCAACAATCGCCCCCTTCAACGCACGAGGCTAGGACCGGTTCCAAAAGTACCGTGTGAGGGCGCGAACGGGGTTCCTACGGATGGAAATGCCGATTATCATAGTTACTACATATACTAATCGCACTTAAGGCACGGAGCCCTCCGGCTCGGCCAACTTATGGAGAGAGCGATGACCATCCGCCTGGGAGACGTGGTTCCCGATTTTGAAGCCCAGACGACCGAAGGTCCGATCCGCTTCCATGAGTGGCTCGGCTCGTCCTGGGGCGTGCTGTTCTCGCACCCGAAGAACTTCACCCCGGTCTGCACCACCGAACTCGGCCAGGTGGCGCGGCTGAAGCCGGAATTCGACCGGCGCAATGTGAAGGTCATCGGCCTGTCGGTCGATCCGCTCGACGCGCACGCCAAATGGGCCGACGACATCGCCGAGACGCAGGGCTTCGCGCCGAACTTCCCGCTGATCGCCGATCAGGACCGCACAGTCTCCGGCCTCTACGACATGATCCACCCCAACGCCTCCGACACGATGACGGTGCGCTCGGTGTTCATCGTCGGGCCGGACAAGAAGCTGAAGCTCTCGCTCACCTACCCGGCGAGCGCGGGGCGCAACTTCGACGAGATCCTGCGGGTGATCGATTCGCTCCAGCTCACCGCCCAGCACTCGGTCGCCACGCCGGCGAACTGGAAGGATGGCGACGACGTCATCATCGTGCCGGCGGTTAGCGACGAGGCAGCCAAGGAGAAGTTCCCCGGCGGCTGGAAGACGCTGAAGCCCTATCTGCGCGTGGTGCCCCAGCCGGGCAAGTAAGGCGCAAGACGCGGCGCGACGCCCGGCGCGGGCGTCCGTCCTTGCCGCGCATCGCCGCTCACGGCCGGGGGCTTTCCCCGGCCGTTCCCGCCGCCTCCGCCGACTGGCGGTGCCCGAGGATGCGGTGGACATTGCCCTCGATCCAGTCGGTCAGCGTGCCCAGATGATCGGCGACCTCCCGGCCCATCGGCGTCAGGCTGTATTCGACATGCGGCGGCACGACAGGGAAGGAGCGGCGCACGACGAAGCCGTCCTCCTCCAGAAGGCGCAGCGTCTGCGCCAGCATCTTCTCGCTCACCCCCGCCGCCATGCGGCGCAGCTCGCTGAAGCGCATCGTGCCGTCGCGCAGGATGAGCAGGCACAGCGTGCCCCACAGGCTGCTCACATGCTTGAGCACCTCGCGCGAGGGGCAGTCGGTCGCGCGCAGCTCGCCGCGCCGGACCCGCTCCTTGAAGGTTTCCCGATCCAGGCTCATCGCGTCCTTACCTTCCCCGCACCGGCCATACTAACCAAAAGGTGCGTACTTTCCATTAGAGAGTATGGACGCTAGCGTGCCGCGCATCAAGTTCACCACGCGTTGAGGCTGACATGACTGATCTACTTCTGGTGACCGGGGCCTCCGGCCAGTTCGGCCAGCTCGTTCTGGCTCATCTGACTCAGGAGCTGGGCGTCGCCCCCTCCCGCATCGTCGCGGGCACGCGCGATCCCGCCAAGCTCGCCGACTGGGCCGCCAAGGGCGTCCATGTGCGCGCGCTGGATTTCGAGGACGCCAGCACCTTTGCCCCCGCCTTTGCCGGCGTCGGCCGCGCCCTGCTCATCAGCACCGATGCGCTCGACCGGCCGGGCCGCCGCCTCGCCCAGCATCAGGCGGCCATCGCCGGGCTGGAAGCGGCGGGCGTGAGCCACGTCGTCTACATCTCCGCGCCGAAGCCGGAGAACTCGCCGCTGCTGCTCGCGCCCGACCATGAGGGCACGGAAAAGGCCCTCGCGGCCAGCGCCCTCCCCGGCTGGACCGTGCTGCGCAACCATTGGTACTTCGAGAACCTGTTCGCCTTCCTGCCGGCGGCCATCGCGTCGGGCAGCTGGTACACGGCCGATGAAGGCCAGGGCAGCGCCGACATCGCCCGCGACGACCTCGCCTTCGCCGCCGCCAAGGTTCTGGCCGGCAGCGAGAGCGGCAAGGCGACCTACACGCTCTCCGGCCCGCAGGCGCTGACCAAGGCGGAGATCGCCAGCGCGGTGAGCGCGGCCATCGGCAAGCCGATCGCGGTGGTGCAGGTGCCGCTCGAAGGGCTGGTGCAGGGCATGGTCCATGCCGGCCTGCCCGAGCCGCTGGCGCGGGTGTTCGCGTCCTTCGATACGAACACCGCGGCCGGCCGGGTCGCCGAGATCACCGGCGACTTTGTCCGCCTGACCGGCCGCCAGCCGCGGTCCTTCGCGGAGTGGCTCGCCGCCAACACCCCGGCCCTCGCCGCGCTGTGAGGCACGGCTCCACCCCGCCGTGCCGAAGGCGTCGTGGATTCCCGGATCAAGCCGGGAGGACATTGGGCAGGGGACCGCCATGGTCCACCCATGGACCGTCATGGCCGGGCTTGGCCCGGCCATCCACGCCTTTGACCTGTAGCGGCCGGAAACGTCGTGGATCCCCGGGTCAAGCCCGGGGATGACGTCGGAGTAGGGCCCAGATGACACCGCATCTGGCCGATCAACCGAGCTTGGTTCAGGCGAGCTTGGTTCAGCCGAGCTTCTTGCGGTACTCGATGAAGCCCGGCCGGTCGGCCAGCGTGTTGTAGAGGCGCTGCGCGGTGCTGTTGGTCTCATGCGTGAGCCAATACACATCCGCGCAGCCCCGCCGGGCCGCCTCGGCATAGACATGCTCGATCAGCGTCCGGCCCACGCCCTTGCCGCGCGCGGCGGGGCTGACGAACAGGTCGTTCAGATAGCAATAATCCTGCACGCTCCAGGTCGAGCGATGGGACAGCGCATGGACGAGGCCGAGCGGCGTCTCGCCCTCGAAAGCCAGCGCGCCCCACATCGGCTCGGCCGGATCGGTCAGGCGGGCGAAGCTGGTGCGGCTCGTCTCCTCCGGCAGGCTCGCCTCATAGAAGGTGAGATAGGCCTGCCAGAGCGGCGCCCACACGGCGTAGTCCTCCGCCACCAGTGGACGGATGGTGATGCCTGCCTTGCTCATGCGAGTACCCTGCCCTTTTCCAACGCCGCGCCGCGCAGAAACTCGTCCGCCGGCAGGGCGCGGCTGCCGGCCTTCTGAACCTCGGTGAGGCGCACCGCGCCCGCCCCTTCGCCCTCGCCGCAGGCGATGGTGAGATCATCGCCCAGCACCGTGCCCGGCGCGCCGGCCCCTGCTGCCAGCGTCGAGCGCAGCACCTTCACCCGCGCGCCGTCCAGCTCGAACCACGCACCGGGAAAGGGCGACAGGCCGCGAATATGGTCGTGCACCGCCTTGGCCGGGCGGCTCCAGTCGATGCGGGTCTCGCTTTTGTCGATCTTGGCGGCATAGGTCACGCCCTCCGCCGGCTGCGGACGGAAGTCGAGACCGCCGCGCTCCAGCGCTGCCAGCGCCCGGCCCATCAGGTCCGCGCCGACGATCATCAGCCGGTCGTGCAGCTCGCCCGCCGTCATGTCCGGGCCGATGGCGACGCGCTCGACGAGGCCGACCGGGCCGGTATCGAGCCCGGCTTCCATCTTCATCACCGCGACGCCGCTCTCGGCATCCCCCGCCATGATGGCGCGCTGGATCGGCGCCGCGCCGCGCCAGCGCGGCAGCAGCGAGGCGTGCAGGTTCAGGCAGCCGAGCGTGGGCAGGTCGAGAATGTTCTGCGGCAAGATGCGGCCATAGGCGACGACCACGGCGACATCGGCCTCATGGGCGGCGAAGGTCTCCGCCGCCTCGGGCGTGCGCAAGCTCGCGGGCGTCAGCACGGGCACGCCGAGCTTTTCCGCCGCGCGGTGCACGGGCGAGGGCACGAGATCGAGACCGCGCCGCCCGCCCGCCGCCGGGGCGCGCGTGTAGCAGGCGACGACCTCATGGCCGGTGCCGACGATCTCGGCGAGCGTCGACACCGCGAAATCGGGCGTGCCCATGAAGACGATGCGCATGAGTGCCCCCGGTGATGATGCGCGGACCGCGGACGGGCTCAGTCGCCGTCGCGTTCCTTCTGCTTGGCGAGCTTGGTGAATTTGGTCATCACCCGATCCCGCTTCAGCTTGGAGATGTGGTCGATGAACAGCACACCGTTGAGATGGTCGATCTCGTGCTGCACGCAGGTGGCGAGCAGACCCTCGGCGTCGATCTCGCGCGTCTCGCCGTTCAGGTCCATGTAGCGGACCTTCACCCGCGCCGGGCGCTCGACATCGGCATAATATTCCGGGATCGACAGGCAGCCTTCCTGATAGACCGACAGTTCCTCGGAGGCGCCGATGATCTCGGGATTGATCAGCGCGATCGGGTTCTTGGCGTCCTCGCTATCATCCTCGCGCTCGCGCCGGCCGACATCGACGGTGACGATGCGCTCGGGAATGCCAACCTGGATGGCGGCAAGGCCGATGCCCGGCGCGTCATACATGGTCTCGAACATGTCCTCGACGATCGCGCGCACGCGCGCATCCACGCGCGTCACCGGATCGGAGATGAGCCGCAGGCGGGAATCGGGGAGAATGACCAAGGAGCGTATCGACATGGCGTCCAGATAAGGGCTGGCCGTTTTCCGGTCAACGGAGGCGGTGCGCGGATGGGGATGGATGTTCACTCTCCGTTCGCACTTTGACGAGAATCTGCTAAAAGCGCGCGATGGATCAGCTTCTCTTTGTTATCGGCACGCAGCCCGTGACCCTCGCCCATGCGCTGATCGCCGGCGCGGCGCTCGGCTTCCTGCTGCTGCTCGCCGTTCTGCGGGCGGTCTCGCGCGCGGCACGGCACAGCGCCGAGGAAGCGGACGAGCAGGCCCGCCGGGCGGAAGACCTGGAAACGCGGCTGATCGAGCTCGCGCGCACGCAGGCGGAGACCGTCGGGCGCGTGCAGTCGATGGCCGAGGTGCTGGCGCAGCGCCAGGGCGAGCTCGCCCGCGCGGTGGCCGAGCGGCTGGACGCCTCCTCGCACCGGGTCGGCGAAAGCCTCGCGCGCTCGGCCGAGGCGACGCATGAGAACCTCGCCAAGCTCAATGAGCGCCTCGCCCTTGTCGATCAGGCGCGGGCGAGCCTTGGCGAACTCTCCGGGCAGGTGATGAGCCTGCGCGAGACGCTGTCCAACAAGCAGGCGCGCGGCGCCTTCGGCGAGGGCCGGCTGCAGGCGATCATCGCCGACGGCCTGCCGCGCGACAGCTTCGCCTTCCAGCACACGCTGGGCAATGGACGGCGCGCCGACTGCGCGATCTTCCTGCCCGGCGACAAGCGCCCGCTACTGGTCGATTCCAAATTCCCGCTGGAGGCCGTCACCGCCTATCGCGAGGCGCCGACGGCGGAAGCGCGCAAGCAGGCCGAGACGCGGCTCAAGGCCGATGTCGGCAAGCATGTGAAGGACATCGCCGAGCGCTACCTCATCAGCGGCGAGACGCAGGACATCGCCATGATGTTCGTGCCGTCGGAGTCCGTCTATGGCGAACTGCACGAGCATTTCGACGACGTGATCCAGCAGGCCTTCCGCGCCCGCGTCATCCTCGTCTCGCCCTCGCTGCTGATGCTGGCGGTGCAGGTGGTGCAGGCGATCTGCAAGGATGCGCGGATGCGCGAGCAGGCCGACCTCATCCGCGCCGAATGCGGCAAGCTGGTCGCCGACGTGATGCGGCTGCGGGACCGGGTGGGCAATCTGCAGAAGCATTTCGGCCAGGTGACCGACGACGTGTCGCAGGCGCTGACCTCCGCCGACAAGATCGCCAAGCGCGGCGCGCGCATCGAGCAGCTCGAATTCGACGGCGAGCCCATCCCCGCCGAGACGCCGCCACTCCCCATGGGCGAGGGCCTGCGACAGATCCGCGGCGCGGCGGAGTAAGGCGCGCCGCTCTCCCGCGCGTCGTCCCGCCTCGGCCATAGGCGGCGACCGTCCCCATGCGCCGTCATGGCCGGGCTTGGCCCGGCCATCCACGCCTTCCCCTTCGCGCCCGGCCCAAGTCATGGATCCCCGGGCCAAGCCCGGGGATGACGCGCTCAGGGTCGCACCGCCCCCGCTTGCCTGTGAGTTTCCCCAGCGTCTGTAATCGGTCGAATTCGTATCTGAAGCGGAATCTGATAGTCTGATAGAAACGTTCTATCGTACCCGTCAGGAAGCGTTGCGTGATCGATCGGTTTGAACTTCTGCTGGCGCTCGCCAAGGAGCGCCATTTCGGCCGCGCCGCCGAAGCGTGCGGCGTCACCCAGCCGACCCTCTCCGCCGGCCTCAAGCAGCTCGAGGAACAGCTCGGCGTGCGCCTCGTCGAGCGCGGCTCGCGCTTCATCGGCTTCACGCCGGAGGGTGAGCGCGCGCTGCAATGGGCGCGCCGCGTCATCGGCGATGTGCGCGCCATGCGCCAGGAAATCGCCGGCATGCGCAAGGGCCTGTCCGGCCATCTGCGCATCGCCGCCATCCCGACCGCCATGCCCATGCTCTCCGAGCTCACCACGCCCTTCCACGAGAAGCATGCCGATGTGCGCTTCACGCTGATGTCGGCGAGCTCGAACGAGGTGCTGCGGCTCATCGAGAATCTCGAGGCCGATGCTGGCATCACCTATCTCGACAATGATCCCGTCGGCCGGCTGAAGACGGTCCCGCTCTACAAGGAAGGCTATCGCTTCCTCACCTCGGTCGATTCCCCGCTGGGCGACCGGACGAGCGTGACCTGGGCGGAGATCGGCCAGGTGCCGCTCTGCCTGCTCACCCCCGACATGCAGAACCGCCGCATCGTCGACAAGCAGCTGGCGGAGGCCGGACACACCGTCACGCCGATGCTGGAGGCCAACTCCACCATCGCCCTGCTCTCGCATGTACGCACCGGCAAATGGGCGAGCGTCGTCGCCAAGACGCTGGCGGATGTGTTCGCCTTTCCGGCCAGCATCCGCTCCATTCCCATCGTCTCGCCGGAAGTTTCGCACCAGATGGGCCTCGTGGTGCTCGACCGCGAGCCGATGACGCCGATCGTCACCGCGCTGGTGGCGGAGGCCAAGGCGGTGGCCCCGGCGCTGACCGGCCGCATCTAAGGCGCGACGCCGACCCGACGGGAACCTGGTGCCTCTCTCCAAGTTGTCAGGGCGACGCGGCATCTGCCGCAGCTTGCACGGCGGCGACGACGCCGCCTCACATCTGGAGGCACACCATGCTGGGTTGGGCTCTGACCTTCCTCGTCGTCGCGCTGATCGCGGCGGTTCTCGGCTTCGGCGGCATCGCCGGCACGGCGATCGAAATCGCCAAGATCATCTTCTTCGTGGCGATCATCCTGTTCCTGGTTTCCGCCGTGGTCGGCATGCTCCGCGGCCGCTCGAGCCGGGCGCCCTGATCGTCCCTCACGGCCCGACACTGTGAAACGCCCCCGGCCACAACCGGGGGCGTTCTTGTATCGAGCGACGCACCCCAAACGCAGGCGGCGGGAGCGCGGAACCGGGCCGGACGGTGAACGCCGGGCACAGTTCCACGCTCCCGCGATGGCAGGTCGGGTCGGGATCGGGGATGGAGGGAAGAGGAGAGGGTCCGGCTCAGAGCCGGTCGCTGGCCGCCATGATGGCCTGGGTCGTCTTGTCGGGGCCGAAATCCCCGGCATCTTCGATCGCGAGCAATTCGCCCAGACGCTTGCGCGCCCGGTTCACGCGGCTCTTGATGGTGCCGACCGCGCATTGGCAGATCTCAGCGGCTTCCTCATAGGAGAAGCCAGAGGCACCCACGAGCACGAGCGCCTCGCGCTGGTCCGGCGGCAGCTTGTCGAGCGCCGTGCGGAAATCCTCGAAATCCAGATGGGTGTTCTGGTCGGGATTGGTGGTCAGCGTCGCGGCGAAGGCGCCGTCGGAATCGGGCACCTCGCGGCGGCGCTTGCGGTATTCCGAACGGAACAGGTTGCGCAGGATGGTGAACAGCCACGCCGGCAGGTTGGTCCCGGTGCGGAAGCTGTTGATGTTGGCGAAGGCCCGCAGCAGCGTCTCCTGCACCAGATCGTCGGCGCGGTCGACATTGCCGCTCAGCGAAATGGCGAACGCGCGCAGATTCGGAATGGCCGCGATGATCTCATCGCGCAGCACGGGATCGAACTGGCTCACTTCTCGCCTCCGCCCTCACCGGCCTTGGGATCCTTGGCCGGCTGATCGAGCTGCGAAAGAAGGTCGAGGAAACGATCGGGCACGCCCTGCCGCACCACGTCGTCATACATGGCGCGCAGATGCTGGCCGATCTTGCCCTGGATGTCGGTGCCGAGAGCGCTGCCCGCGCCCCCTGCCATAGGGGTCTTGCCCAGCGCTTCCGCGCTGACCGCATGTCCCCCGGACTGCTCGTCATTCATCTTGTGTTTTCCCGACATTGAGCCACCAAAAGCGGAAAGGGGAGGTCGGCTCCGTCGCTCGCTACCCCGGCATAACGGCGGTCGAGGCGACTGGTTCCAGAGCCGATGCAAATTTAAATTTTATTCTTGCGGCAGTATGGAACCATGCCCCTCATATGGCGTTAACCGTCGCTTGCCTTTTCGCACTTTGGGGAGACGCGTGTGAGCACCTCGCAACTTGTCGCGCAGCATTTGCCGTTCCTGCGCCGCTATGCCCGCGCGCTCAGCGGCAACCAGTCGGCTGGCGACGCCTATGTCACCGCCATGCTGGAAACGCTGATCGCCGATCCCTCGACGCTGGACCGTCAGGTCGAGCCGCGCGTGGCGCTCTACCGTCTGCTGACCCGCCTGTGGAACTCGGTCGCCATCAACGCCGAGATCGACCCGGCCTCCGCCGAAGTTCAGGGCGAGCGCCGCCTTGGCCATATAACGCCGATGGTGCGGCAGGCGTTCCTTCTGGTGTCGCTGGAGGGCTTCAGCGAGGAAGACGCCTCCTCCGTGCTGGACATCGACGTGCCCACGCTGCGCAACCTCGTCGAGGATGCCGGCCGTGAGCTCGCCGCCGAGATCGCCACCGAGGTGCTGATCATCGAGGACGAACCCTTCATCGCGCTGGACCTCGAAGGTCTCGTCGAGGGCCTCGGCCACCGCGTCAGCGGCATCGCCCGCACCCATTCGGAAGCTGTCAGCCTCGCCCGCCGCAAGGCGCCGGGCCTGATCCTCGCCGACATCCAGCTCGCCGACGGCTCGTCGGGGCTCGAAGCGGTGAATGAGCTGATCGAGGGCGTGGAAGTGCCGGTGATCTTCATCACCGCCTATCCCGAGCGCTTCCTCACCGGCGTGCGGCCGGAACCGGCCTTCCTCATCGCCAAGCCGTTCCAGCCCTCCACCGTCGCCGCCGTGATCAGCCAGGCGCTGTTCTTCGAGCGCAAGGCTCGCCCGCGGGAGCAGCGCGCCACCGCCTGACCCGGTTCATTCATGTCGCTCGATCTGAGCCTTATCGACATCGTTTCGCGGTGGACGACGATCCTGTCGTGCTTCGCGATGTCGGCCGGCATTTTCTATCTGATGATCCTGCGCCGGGATTTGTCCGGGCGCATGAAACTGCTTGGCTGCCTGTTCGGCGTGCTTCTGCTGCTGGTCGGGCTGTTGACGCTGATGGTGACGTGGGACAGCCGCGTGCCGCAGGGGATGCAGACCATCGTCCGCACCGGCCTCGCGCTGGTCAATGCTGTCGGTGCCGTGGCGCTGTGGCTCAATCTGCGTGCGCTCGCCGATCTGCCGACCCCCGCGCGGGTGGCGCAAGAGCAGCGCCGTCTGACGCTGGAGCTCGCCACGGTGCTGCAGCGCTATGAGATGGCGCTGCGCGGCTCCAATGTCGCGATCTTCACCCAGGACCGGAACCTTCGCTACACCTCGGTAAGCAAGCCGCTCTTCGGCCATCCCGTCGACATGGCGGTCGGCGCAACCGATGCGGATCTGCTGGGCGAGGCGCAGGCGCAGGCGATTTCGCTGCTGAAGCGCGAGGCGCTCGGCGCAACCGAGCCGCGCAAGGGCGAGGCCGAGGTCGACGAGGACGGAGCCAAGCGCTGGTACGACGTGCATGTCGAGCCGCTGCGCGACCTTTCCGGCGTCACGGTCGGCCTCACCGGCGCGGTGGTGGATGTCACCGACCGCAAGGAGAATGAGCAGCATCTGCGCCTGCTCATGCGCGAGCTGACGCATCGCTCGAAGAACCTGCTCGCCGTCATCCAGGCCATGGCGCGGCAAACCGCCCGCCATGCCGGCTCGATCGACGATTTCGTCGAGATCTTCAGCGCCCGCCTGCAGGCGCTCGCCCGCTCGCATGACCTGCTGGTGCAGGAAGGCTGGCACGGCGCCTCGCTCACCGACATGGTGCGCTCGCAGCTCGGCCATCACATCGACCGCGAGAACAGCCAGGTGTCGGTCGAGGGGCCGGACATCTTCCTCAAGCCCGAGGCGGCGCAGAATATCGGCCTCGCGCTGCACGAACTCTCCACCAACGCGGCGAAATATGGCGCGCTGTCGGTGCCGACCGGCCATGTCTCCATTGTCTGGGCGCGGCGCCCGGCCGACGCGGGCGGCGGGTTCGAACTGTCCTGGACGGAAAGCGGCGGCCCGCCTGTGGAGCAGCCGCGCGGGCGCGGTTTCGGCTCGCTGGTCATCGAGCGCAACCTCGCGCGCGCGCTCGACGGCACCGTTGAGCTGGACTTCGCCCCGAGCGGCCTTTCCTGCCATGTGACCGTACCCGAACCGCACGTCACCGCCAGTCGCTGACTCCCGCCGGCGGCGACGCAGACCAACACCCCAGCCCTTTTCCGCCCCATCGCTTGAAAAAAGCCGCGCCCTATTTCCGGCGCGGGAACTCGCGGCGTTTTACGCGCGTTAACCATTCGATACGGGGGACGCTGCTTAGCTCTCTCCCACATTTTTTCAGGATCACTGCTCGCGGACGACGATCCGGCGGGGCCACGGGCCGCGCACGGTGAGGCCCGTCATGGCCGCCGTTCCGGGCATCGGGGTGGAGAAGCACCATGAACGCCTTTGTCCGTGCCGCCGGAAAGTCCCCCTCCTATCTCATCGGCGCCGTCTGCGGCTTCGCGCTGGCGATCCCGGTCGCCGCGGTGGCGCTGGGGTCCAGCACCGCGTCCCATGCGGTGACGGCCGCAACGGTGAACGCGGCGATGGTTCAGGGACCGCGCGAACTGCCGACGCAGGCGCAAATGGTGAACCGCTCCACCAAAGGCGCGCGGCTTGATCTGCGCATCCCGCCGGCGCCGGTCGGCAGCTCCATGATGGCGAAGAACGTGCTGCCGGGCGCGCCCGCTCTCTCCTCCGTCGGCGCCAATGGCGCGGCGACCGCGCAGAACGCCCCGGAGCTTCAGCCTGCCCGCGCCGCGCGCCCGCCGAAAGGCTGCGTTTCGGCCCTCGGCCCCACTCGTTCCAGCCTCGCGACCGAAGACCTGACCATTTGCGTCGCATCGGCCGAGATGATTGGTAATATTGTCTTCTGACGCAACGTAATACTCACGAAGGAACAAACGTAAAGCTTCAACGTTTACTTTGCAAGCAGCCGAAATGGCCGCGCCTTCCTCGATATTACGTACAGGAGAAAGACGATGACCAACAAGTTCGTGACCCTCACGGCCGTCGCCGCCCTGTCGCTGGCTCCCGCGGTGGCCTTCGCGCAGAGCGCGACGCCCGGCAGCACGACCCCGCCCGCCGCTTCCCCGGTCGCCCCCGACGCCGGCACCCCGCAGGCGCCCGCCTCCGAGATGCCGAACTCCCCGACCGGCACCATGAACAACAGCGCCGCCCCGTCTGGCACGTCGAGCGCCGCCCAGACCACGGTTCCGGCGACGCCGAAGTTCGTCAGCACCCAGTCCAGCGGCCAGTGGCTCGGCTCGGACCTGATGGGCACCGCCGTCGTCACCTCCAATGACGAGTCGCTCGGCTCGATCAGCGACGTGGTGATCGACCGTGACGGCTCCATCGTCGCGGCGGTGATCGATGTCGGCGGCTTCCTTGGCATCGGCGCCAAGCCGGTCGCGGTCTCCTTCGACTCGCTGACCCCGACCCCGACCGACAACGGCCAGAAGATCGTCGTCGCCCTGACCAAGGAAGAGCTGAACTCGGCACCCGAGTTCAAGTCGCTGGACGACAATCGCAGCGAAGCCTCCAGCACGACCGGCACCGCCGCTCCCGCGACCACCAACTGACCTCGCGCATCACCTACCGATCCCCGGCCTGGCGCCGGGGATCTCGTCTAGCGACGGCCGCGCCCGCCGCGCCCGTCAGGACGGACATGCCCGGCCATCCCGTGTGAGGTGGCCGGGCATGTCGCGTTTCCCAGTTGGCGTTTCCGCCCTGCCCGGCCACCTGGCGAGGGAGGATGCGGCGCCCGATGACGCGGCCGCGCGGATCGGGTAAAGCGGGGGGTGACCAGCCGGACCCCGACATGACCGAGCCCCGCCGCCGCCGCGCCGACCATCCCTTCCGCGAGCTCTTCGATCTCGACGCGATGCGGGTGGAACTCTCCGCCCTCGCCGCCTCCGTCATGCAGGGGCCCGCCTCGGGCCGCGAGATCGAGCTGCGCGGCCAGCTGGCCCGCCGGCTCAAGCTCGCCTACCAGCAGGGCCACAAGACCGCCGAGCGCTGGCTGATGGAGGAAGGCTCCGGCCGGCGCTGCGCCGAGCGGCTGTCGCGGCTGCAGGACGAGATCATCCAGCTCGTACATGAGCTGGTCGTGCGCTACCTCTACCCCTCCGACAACCCGTCGACCTCCGAGCGCATGGCGATCATCGCCGTCGGCGGTTATGGACGCGGGCTGATGGCGCCGGGCTCGGACACCGACATCCTGTTCCTCCTGCCCTACAAGCAGACCGCCTGGGGCGAGAGCGTCGCCGAGGCCATGCTCTATGTGCTCTGGGACATGGGGCTGAAGGTCGGCCACGCCACGCGCTCGGTCGACGAGTGCATCCGCCAGGCCCGCGCCGACATGACGATCCGCACCGGCATTCTCGAGGCGCGGCTGCTGCTCGGCGAGCGGGCCCTGTTCAACGAGCTCACCTCGCGCTTCGATGCGGAAGTGGTGCAGGGCACGGCCGCCGAATTCGTCGCCGCCAAGCTCACCGAGCGCGAGGACCGGCTGAAGCGCGGCGGCCAGTCGCGCTATGTGGTCGAGCCCAATGTGAAGGACGGCAAGGGCGGCCTGCGCGACCTGCACACGCTGTTCTGGATCGCCAAATATGTCTACCGCGTCCACGAGACGCGCGAACTCGTCGCCAAGGGCGTGTTCACCGATGAGGAAGCCCGCATCTTCCGCCGCTGCGAGGATTTCCTCTGGTCGGTGCGCTGCCATCTTCACTTCGTCACCGGCAAGGCGGAAGAGCGCCTGTCCTTCGACGTGCAGCGGGAAATGGCCGAGCGCCTCGGCTATGTCTCGCATCCCGGCATGCGCGACGTCGAACGCTTCATGAAGCACTATTTCCTCGTGGCGAAGGATGTCGGCGACCTCACCGCCATCGTCTCCGCCGCGCTGGAGGACCGCCACGACAAGCCGGTGCCGCGCCTCAACCGGATGATCGCCCGGCTGCGCCGCTCGCCGCGCCGCAACTTCAAGGAAACGACGGATTTCATCGTCGACAATGACCGCATCAATGTCGCCGATTCCAGCGCTTTCGGCCGTGATCCGGTCAACCTGATCCGCATCTTTCACCTCGCCGGCAAGCACGGCCTCGCCTTCCACCCGGACGCGATGCGCCTCGCCACCCGCTCGCTGAAGCTGATCGACGCGCGGGTGCGCGAGCACCCCGAAGCCAACCGGCTATTTCTGGAAATCCTGTGCTCGCGCGACAGCGCCGAGATCGTGCTGCGGCGGATGAACGAGACCGGCGTGCTCGGCCGCTTCGTGCCGGAATTCGGCCGCGTCGTCGCGATGATGCAGTTCAACATGTACCACTCCTACACGGTGGACGAGCATCTCATCCGCTCCATCGGCGTGCTCGCGCGCATCGAGCAGGGCGACCGGCCGGATTTCGGCCTCGCCAACGAGCTGATGCAGCAGATCAAGAACCGCCAGCTGCTCTATGTCGCGACCTTCCTGCACGACATCGCCAAGGGCCGGCCGGAGGACCACTCGGTCGCCGGCGCCCGCGTCGCCCGCAAGCTGTGCCCGCGCTTCGGCCTGTCGCCGAGCGACACGGACACGGTGGCCTGGCTGATCGAGCAGCACCTCACCATGTCCACCATCGCGCAGTCGCGCGATCTCTCCGACCGCAAGACCATCGAGAACTTCGCCGCCGTGGTGCAGAGCCTCGAACGGATGCGGCTCCTGGAAATCCTCACCACCGCCGACATTGCCGCGGTCGGGCCGGGCGTGTGGAACAACTGGAAATCCCAGCTCCTGCGCACGCTCTATTACGAGACCGAGCCGGTGGTCACCGGCGGCTTCTCGGAGAGCAACCGCTCCCAGCGCGTCGGCCGCGCGCAGGCCGAGTTCCGCGCCGCCATGAAGGACTGGGAGGCGCCGGCGCTCGAGGCCTATGCCGCGCGTCACTACCCGTCCTACTGGCTGCAGACCGACCGCGACCAGCAGGTCGCCCATGCCCGCTTCATCGTCGAGGCCGAGACGGCGGGCCGCGCGCTCGCCACCGCGACCAAGACCGACCCGGCGCGCGGCATCACCGAGCTCACCGTCTTCGCGCCGGACCATCCCAAGCTGCTGGCCGTCATCGCTGGCGCCTGCGCCAGCGCCGGGGCGCATATCGTCGACGCGCAGATCAGCACCACGACGGATGGGCGGGCGCTCGACACCATCTCGCTCACCCGCGCCTTCGAGCGCGACGAGGACGAGCTGCGCCGCGCCGACCGCATCGCCGGCGCCATCGAGAAGGCGCTGTCGGGCGAGATCCGGCTGCCCGAGGTGGTGGCGAAGAAGCTCACCAAGCGCCCGCGCGCCTTCACCGTCGAGCCCGAGGTGACGCTGAACAATTCGTGGTCGAACAAGCACACGGTGGTGGAGGTCTCCGGCCTCGACCGGCCGGGCCTGCTCTACGGCCTCACCCAGACGCTCTCGCGCCTCAACCTCAACATCGCCTCGGCGCATGTGGCGACCTTCGGCGAGCGGGCGGTCGACGTGTTCTACGTCACCGACCTGATGGGCGCGAAGATCATGGGCGCCGCCCGCCACTCCGCCATCCGCCGCGCCCTCCTCGCGGTGCTCGACGCGGACGACGAGGCGAACGCGGCGTAAAGCCCGCTGGCACCGGCGCGCCCGGCGCGGTATCGACATCCCGTCGACCCTTCCGGGAGCTGCCGCGTGCATGAGATCGCGCTGATATTGGTGTGCCTCGCCTTGGGCGTGGTGCTGCGCTGGAGCGGGCGGCTGCCGGACAATGCCGGCAAGGTGCTGTCCGGCTGGGTGATCAATGTCGCGCTGCCGGCGGCGGCGCTGGAGAGTTTTCACAAGCTCACCGTCCATCCCGACTGGTGGCTGGCGGCGGCGACGCCGTGGCTGGGCGTGGCTGTCGCCATCGCCGTGCTGGTGCCGCTGTGCCGGGCGCTCGGCTGGTCGCGCGGGCGCACCGGGGCGCTGATCCTCGGCGCGGGCTGGGGCAACACCTCCTTTGTCGGCCTGCCGATGATCGCCGCCTTCGCGGGCAGCCAGTGGCTGGGCCTCGGCATCGTCATCGACCTGTTCGGCTCCTATCTCGCGCTCTCGACGCTGGGCCTTGCCATCGCGGCGGTGGCGAGCGAGGGCCGGCTGGACCTGAAGGCCGTGGGCAAGCGCATCGCCACCTTCCCGCCCTTCATCGCCATCCTCATCGCCTTCGCCACCAACCATCTCGACCGGCCGGACTGGCTCGACCAGATCGTCACCGCGCTGGCTGCCACGCTCACGCCGCTGGCACTCGCCGCCGTGGGCTACGCGCTGCGCATCGACCGGCTGAAGCACCATCTGGCGCCGCTCAGCGTGGGGCTCACGCACCGGCTGCTCCTCGCCCCGGCGCTGCTCATCGGGATGTATGCCGCGCTCGGCGACACCTCGGACCCGGTGGCGAAAATCGCCATGCTGGAAATGGCCATGCCGCCCATGCTCGGCGCCAGCGTCATCGCCATGGACAACGATCTCGAACCCGACCTGATCGCCGCGCTGATCGGCATCGGCGTGCCGCTCTCCATGCTCACCGCCTTCGGCTGGTGGACGCTGATCGCGGGCTTCTGACCCTTTCCCCTCCCGGAGACGACCCCATGAAGATCGCGCTTGAAGAACACGTCGTCTTCCCGGCTTTCCTCGACTATCTCGCCCACGCCATGCCGAAGGTGACACCGGGGGTCTATGCCGACATCGTCGCCCAGCTCTCGGATTTCGGCGAGCGGCGGCTCGCCGCCATGGACGCGGCGGGGGTCGGCCGGGCGGTGCTCTCGCTCTCCGGTCCGGGGGTGCAGATCGAGCGCGACACCGCCGTCGCGCTGCGCGGCGCGCGGCTGGCGAACGACCTCCTCGCCACGGAGATTCAGCGCCGGCCGGACCGCTATGCCGGCTTCGCGCATCTCGCTCTGCAGGATCCCCTGGGCGCCGCCGACGAGCTGGAACGCTGCGTGCGCGAGCTCGGTTTCGTCGGCGCCATGGTCAATGGCCACACGCTCGGCGTCTATCTCGACGACCCGCGCTTCGCCCCGTTCTGGGAGCGGCTCGAGGCGCTCGACGTGCCGCTCTATTTGCATCCCGACGACAGCTTCGTGAAGCCCTATGTGCTGGAAGGCTGCGACGAGCTGCTGAAGCCGACCTGGGAATGGACCTTCGAGACCGCCTCGCACGCGCTGCGGCTGGTCTTTGCCGGGGTGTTCGACCGCTACCCGCGCGCCAGGCTCATTCTCGGCCATATGGGCGAGACCCTGCCCTATGTGCTCTGGCGCCTCGACAGCCGGGCGGCGCTGACCACCGGCAACCGCCCGCTCGCCGCGCCGCCCTCGCATTATCTGCGCAGCAATGTCTACGTCACCACCTCCGGCCAATGCGCCGACGTGCCGCTCATCGCCGCGCTCTCGGCGCTGGGCGAGGACCGGGTGCTGTTCTCCATCGACTACCCCTATGAGGACTCCGCCACCGCCGCCCGCTTCATCGAGAACGCGGCGATCGACGAGACGGTGCGCGACAAGGTCTGCCGCCGCAACGCCGAAGCCCTGCTGCGCCTGCCGGCCGGCTGAGGCGCGAGCCGGCCCCCCACGCCGCAATCTCTCCGCTTAACCCCCCTTTAAACGCCGTCATTTAGGGTTCGTTTACCGGTGGGGCTTGGGGGTGTTGCGTTTCATGTTCGGACGGCGCGGTCAGATCGAGCGGCGGGAGCCGGTGCTGGGCACGCCCGGCTTCGACGGCGACCTGCGCCTGACCGCCGACGACCGCCCGACGGTGGCCTCCGCGCCCCTCGCCCGCGAGCGCGCCTCCAGCGGCAAGGCCCGCAAGGGGGACGCCAAGGACAGCGCCGGCAGCAGCAAAGGCCGCGCGCGCGGCGCCTCCGGCGGCGGGCGCGGGCGGGGCCGCAAGCGCGGGCTCATCAGTCGGCTGCTCTATTGGGGCGTGGTCCTCGGCCTCTGGGGCGTGATCGCGGTGGGCGGCCTCATCTTCTATGAGGCGAGCCAGCTCCCGCCCATCCAGAACCTCGCCATTCCCGAGCGGCCGCCCACGGTCATCATCCAGGGCGCGGACGGCAAGGCGATCGCCACGCGCGGCGAGATGGGCGGGGCGAATGTGCCGCTGCGCGCGCTGCCGCCCTATCTGCCGCAGGCTTTCGTCGCCATCGAGGACCGGCGCTTCTATGCGCATTTCGGCCTCGACCCGCTGGGCCTTGCCCGCGCCGTGGTGGTCAACCTCACCGCCGGCCGGCTGCGCGAGGGCGGCTCGACGCTGACCCAGCAGCTCGCCAAGAACCTGTTCCTGACACAGGAGCGCACCCTCTCGCGCAAGATCCAGGAACTGATCCTGTCGATCTGGCTGGAGACCAAATACTCGAAGAACGAGATCCTCGAACTCTATATGAACCGCGTCTATTTCGGCGCGGGCGCCTATGGCGTCGAGGCCGCCGCGCAGCGCTATTTCGGCAAGTCCGCGCGGCAGGTCACGCTGTCGGAAGCGGCGATGCTGGCCGGCCTCGTCAAATCCCCCTCCTCCCTCGCCCCGACCCGGAATCTCGATGGCGCGCAGGCCCGCGCCGAGGTGGTGCTGGCGGCGATGCGTGACGCGGGCTTCATCTCGGGCGAGATGCAGCAGGCCGCGCTCGCCCGCCCGGCGACACTGGCCAAGGGCCAGGGACCGGATTCCACCGGCTATGTCGCCGACTGGGTGATGGAGCAGCTCAAATCCATCGTCGGGCCGATCACGCAGGACATCATCGTCCAGACCACCATCGAGCCGAGCCTGCAGGCGGCGGCGGACCGGGCGCTGAAGGACACGCTGGCCAAGAGCGGCAAGAAGTTCGGCGTCGAGCAGGGCGCCGTGGTGGTGATGGACACCGATGGCGGCGTGCGGGCGCTGGTCGGCGGGCGCTCCTATGAGGAGAGCCAGTTCAACCGCGCCATCACGGCGAAACGCCAGCCGGGCTCCTCCTTCAAGCCCTTCGTCTACCTCACCGCCATGGAGCGCGGGCTCACGCCCGAGAGCGTGCGCGAGGACGCGCCGATCCAGATCAAGGGCTGGAAGCCGGAGAATTTCTCCAAGGATTATCGCGGCCCGGTGGAGCTGAAGACGGCGCTCGCCTTCTCGCTCAACACCGTCGCCGTGCGCCTCGCGCTGGAAGTCGGGCCCGAAGAGGTCATCAAGACCGCGCACCGGCTCGGCATCACCTCCAAGCTCGAGCCCAACGCCTCCATCGCGCTCGGCACGTCGGAAGTCTCGCTCTTGGAGATGGCGAGCGCCTATGCGCCCTTCGCCAATGGCGGCATCGGCATCACGCCCCATGTCATCGAACGGGTGCGCGACAAGTCCGGCACGGTGCTCCACGCCTATGCCCAGCCGAGCCGCGGCATGGTGATGGCGCCGCCGCATGTGGCGATGATGAACCGCATGATGCAGGACGTGCTGGTGGTCGGCACGGCGCGGCGGGCGGACCTGCCGGGCTGGCCGGCGGCGGGCAAGACCGGCACCAGCCAGGATTACCGCGACGCCTGGTTCCTCGGCTATACCGGCCGCTTCGTCGCCGGCGTGTGGCTCGGCAATGACGATGCCTCGCCGACCAAGAAGGCCGGCGGCTCCGGCCTGCCGGTCGACATCTGGAGCCAGGTGATGAAAGCGGCGCACAAGGACATGCCGCCCGTCGCCCTGCCCGGCGCGGGCACCTATCTGCCGGGTGGCACGGTTCCGCCGGGCGAGGTGCCGGACGAACCGGTGGTCACCGGCGGCCCGCAGCCCGCCACGCGCAGCGCGCCGAAGCCGGGCCTCGACAACTGGCTGATGGAAAAGCTGTTCGGTCGAAGCTGACCCTCGGCCGAGGCAGGCTCAGTCTTCCGCGCCGTAGCGGTGAAGTTCCGCGCCATGCGCCTTCAGCCACGCTTCCGCCCGCTCGCGCGCCGGAAACAGCCGGTCGACCGTCGCCCAGAAGCGCGGGCCATGGTTCATCTCGCGCCGGTGCGCCACCTCATGGGCGGCGAGATAGTCGAGCACCTCCGGCGGGGCAAAGATCAGCCGCCAGGAATAGGACAGCGCGCCCTGCGCCGAGCAAGAGCCCCAGCGGCTGGCCGTGTCGCGCAGCGTGACGCGGGTGATCGTCACCCCCAGCTCGGCGGCATGGCGGCGGGACGCCTCGATGAGATCGCGCTTGGCCTCGCGCTTGAGAAAATCGGTGACGCGCCGGGCGACGTGGGCCGCCTCGCCGGCGACCATGAGCGCCGGCCCGCCTTCCGCCTCGCCGGTCCACACCGTGCCGCGCGCGGCCGGCGCATGAACGATGCGGTGGGACACGCCGCGCAGCGGGATCACCGCGCCGGGCGCGAAGGCGACGGTTTGCGGCAGCTTGTCCAGCCGCACCTTGATCCAGCCGGCATGGCGGCGGGCGAAATCATAGGCCTCGTTCAGCGTGCCGCGCGCCGGCAGGGTCAGCACCACGTCGCGCGTCGCCGCCCGCACACGCAGCGTGTAGCGGCGGGCGCGGGGATTGCGGCGCAGCGTGACGGGGATTTCCTCGACGCCGACCCGCACGCGGAAGCTCGCGGGCTCCACCACGACAGGACGGGTGGCCCGCGGCGGGGCGCGTTTCGGGGCGGGAGGCTGCGCAGGGCGGAAGAGCATCAGTCCACCGGGCCGGGAAATCCGGGCGCCATTATGGCGCCCTGCGGGCCGGGCGTCAGCCAGGTTTTGCCGCCACGGTGCATTCCGCAGCGGCTAAAAGACCAACGCGCTGCGATCAGCGCGTGACGTTCAGCGCGCCACGCGGCGGCGGTTGCGGTCCTGGACCGGCTGGTAGGCGATGCGCGCGTGATAGGCGCAATAGGGCAAGCCGGTCTTGGTGCGGCTGCCGCAATAGAAGAAGTCCGCCTTGCCCGGATCGCCCACCGGCCAGCGGCAGGTGAATTCGGTGAGGTTCAGAATGGTGCAGCGGTCGGCCATCGGCACGACATTGGCAACCGGATCGGGCATTTCGACCGGCTCGGGCTCGATCACCGGGTGCAGGACCGGGGCGAGAGCCGTGTTGCCCTGAACCATCGGGCGGGCCGCCGGGGCGCTGGTGGTCGGGCGCGGCTTGCGCGGACGGGCGGCCGGCGCGGCCACTGCCTTGGCGCGGCCCGACAGGCCGAGCCGGTGAACCTTGCCGATGACGGCGTTACGGGTGACGCCCCCGAGCTCCGCGGCGATCTGACTGGCCGAGAGGCCCTCGGACCAGAGTTTCTTGAGCAGCTCGACGCGCTCATCCGTCCAGTTCATCGCTGTGCCTCCTTCGCTCGCCGCCCAGCAGGCGGAATCCCGTGGCCTTCCGGCCGAGAACCCCGGCCGGGAAGAAACGCCGCATAACGCCACTGGGAATGCCGCCGCACGAGATGTCGTATCTGACGAGGAGAAGGCTACAATATGCGCAGACTCGCGGACAGTAGGTTCACGTCCGAAACGATCGTTTTCCCCAGTTGAGAGTCCGCGCCGCAACACTCGGGAAAGGATATGAGTCGGATCAATAACTTGAGTCGGGCGCTCTCGCCACCCCGCCGGTATTTTGATCCGCACAATCCCCGGTTTGCACCTTCCGTAGTCTAGAACGGCTCCGAAATGAACCCAGAACCGCCTCGGCTTGTTGTGCTTGCGCCGGGCGGCGCGCATGGATGGCCCGTCGTGCCCGTCCCTTGATGGAGTTTCAGATGAAGCCGCTCCTCGGCGCCCTTGCGGGTGCCGCCCTGGCCGCGTTCACGGCGGTTCCCGCTGGCGCCGCCCCGCTTGCCCCCTCCCTCCCGACACCCCAGGCCGAGATCATTCCGGTGGCACAGGGCTGCGGCCCCGGCTTCTGGCGTGGCCCATGGGGCGGGTGCCGCGACACCCCCTATCACGGTCCCCTGCCCGGCGGCGGCTTTGCCGGCCCGGCCGGCGCGCCGGTCTATTACGGCAATGGCTGCCCGCCCGGCTTCTGGCGCGGTCCCTGGGGCCATTGCCGCGACACGCCGTATCACGGCCCGCTGCCCGATGGCGGCTACCGTCCCTGATCATCCGCGCGGAGAAGCCATCATGACACGTACTGCCCCCCTCACGACCCGCCTGCTGGCGGGCGCCGCTCTGTCGCTCGCCTTCGCGCTGCCGGCGGCCGCGCAGGCAACGCCGCCGGCGGAACCGGCGATCACCATGGTCGACATCTACAGCGAGGCCGACGCCCAGGCCGCGCTCGACGCCCGGCTGATCGCGCTGAAGACGGTGATCGGCCTCAAGCCGGACCAGGAAAAGCTCTGGACGCCGGTCGAGGCCGCCCTGCGCCAGGCCGCCAAGAATGCCAATGACCGGGCGGTTGCCCGCGCCAAGGCGGAGCCGGCGCAGAACTTCCTCGACGTGCTGGAGCGCGTCGCCGACGCGGAAGCCGCGCGGGCGGCGGACCTCAAGTCCGTCATCAGCGCCGCCAAGCCGCTGGTCGCCGCGCTCAGCGAAGAGCAGAAGCGCCGGATCCCGGCCTTTCTCGGCATGACCGACATTCCCGGCAAGCCGCAGCCGACGCTGGAGCTGTGGATCTTCGAGGCCGAGCAGGAGTGAGCGAAAAGCGGGTCCGCGCGCCGGACCCGCCCTTTCCTGCCCCCTTGAGGCCGCGAGTCCCCGTCGCAATATTGACCCTCAAGGGTTCTTCTATAAAATCTGCGCTCTCGGGTGCCGCCCCCGCAAGGGCGGCACGTTTCGTTTTGGGCCTGCCCCTGTCTGATCGCTGGGGCATTTGAAGAAGAGATGGAGGGGAGTGGTGATCGACCCCGTCCTGCCGACCTATAACCGTGTGAACCTCGTATTCGAGCGGGGCGAAGGCGCCTGGCTGTTCACGCGCGACGGGCAGCGATATCTCGACTTCACCGCCGGCATCGCCGTGAATGTGCTGGGCCACGCCCACCCGCATCTCGTCGCCGCGCTCACCGAGCAGGCCGGCAAGCTCTGGCACATCTCCAACGTGTTCCGCATCGAGGGTGGCGAACGCCTCGCCCAGCGGCTCACGCAAGCGACCTTCGCCGACACCATGTTCTTCACCAATTCCGGTGCGGAAGCGCTGGAGTGCGCCATCAAGATGGCGCGCAAGTACCATTTCGCCGGTGGCCATGGTGAGCGTAACCGCATCATCGCCTTCAACGGCGCCTTCCATGGCCGCACGCTCGCGACCATCGCCGCCGCCGGCAACGCCAAATATCTCGAAGGCTTCGGCCCCGAGATGCCCGGCTTCGACCATGTGCCCTTCGGTGATCTCGACGCGGTGAAGGCCGCGATCACGCCGGAGACCGCCGGCATCCTCATCGAGCCGGTGCAGGGCGAGGGCGGCGTGCGCTCGGCCTCTTGGGGCTTCCTGCGCGAGCTGCGCGCGCTGTGCGGCGCCCATGGCATCCTGCTGATCCTCGACGAGGTGCAGTGCGGCGTCGGGCGCACCGGCCGGCTGTTCGCTCATGAATGGGCCGGCATCACGCCGGACATCATGGCGGTGGCCAAGGGCATTGGCGGAGGCTTCCCGGTCGGCGCGTGCCTCGCGACGGAAGAAGCCGCGCGCGGCATGACGGCCGGCACCCATGGCTCGACCTATGGCGGCAACCCGCTCGCCATGTCGGTCGCCAATGCGGTGCTCGACGTGGTGCTGGCCGATGGCTTCCTCGACCAGGTGCAGGACACCGCCGGGCGGCTGCGCCAGAAGCTCGCCGAGCTGAAGGACCGCCACCCGCGCGTGATCGACGAGATCCGCGGCGAGGGCCTGCTGCTGGGCATTCGCACCCATGTGCCGAACACCGACCTCATCGCCGCGCTGCGCGAAGAGGGCATGCTGGTGCCGGCGGCGAGCGACAATGTGGTCCGCCTTCTGCCCCCGCTCACCATCGGCGCGGCGGAAATCGACGCGGCCTTCACGCGGCTCGACGCCGCCTGCACGAAGATCGAAAGCGGCCTTGAGGCCGGCGCCGTGAAGGGAGCGGCAGCATGAGCGGCACGAATGGAAGCACGGCCAGCGCCGTGAAGCATTTTCTCGACCTCGACGTCCTCTCGGCCGACGAACTGCGGGCGCTGATGCGCTTCTCGCACGACCTCAAGAGCCGCCGCCGCGAGGTCGCCGCCGAGAAGCCTTTCGCCGGCAAGGTACTGGCCATGGTGTTCGACCAGCCCTCGACGCGCACGCGCATCTCCTTCGATGTCGCGATGCGCCAGCTCGGCGGCGAGACCATCATGCTCACCGGCGCGGAAATGCAGCTCGGCCGCGGCGAGACCATCGCCGACACGGCCAAGGTGCTCTCGCGCTATGTCGACGCCATCATGATCCGCATCCTCGACCACAAGGCGCTTGAGGAACTGGCGGCCCATGCCAGCGTGCCGGTCATCAACGGCCTCACCCGCGAGAGCCATCCCTGCCAGATCATGGCGGATGTGATGACCTTCGAGGAGCACAAGGGCCCGATCAGCGGGCGCACCGTCGCATGGACCGGCGACGCCAACAATGTGCTGACCTCCTGGGTCCACGCGGCCGAGCGCTTCGACTTCGCGCTCAACGTCGCGACCCCGCCCGAGCTCGCCCCGCGCCCGGCGCTGGTCGAGTGGGTGAAGAAGACCGGCGCGAAGGTGAACTTCGGCCACCAGGCCGAGGCGGCGGTGGAAGGCGCGGACTGCGTCGTCACCGACACCTGGGTGTCGATGGGCGATGCCGAGGCCGAGCGTCGGCACAATCTGCTGAAGCCGTTCCAGGTCAATGGCGCGCTGATGCGGCGCGCCGCCAAGGACGCCATCTTCATGCACTGCCTTCCCGCCCATCGCGGCGAGGAAGTCACCGACGAGGTGATGGACGGCCCGCAATCGGTGGTGTTCGACGAGGCGGAGAACCGGCTGCACGCGCAGAAGGGCATCCTCGCCTGGTGCCTCGAGGGCGCGGCCGCCTGAAGGCCCGCCCTCCGGGCCATGGCTGACTTCACCGGATCCCGGATCAGCCTCACGGCGATCCGGGATAAGCGCTGCGCACGCCCTTCTCGCGCGGGCCCTCGCGAAAATCCCACCTCGCACCCATATGGGCGGGCGACATGACAGAACATATCGACTTTCCCTCCCGCCCGCCCTCCGCCGAGGCGGTGGACGACCGCGTGACCCCCTTCCACGTCGACGGGCTCGACGTGCGCGGGCGTGTCGTGCGCCTGGGTGCGACGCTCGACGCCGTGCTCGCCCATCACGATTACCCGTCCGTGGTGAAGCGCCTGCTGGGCGAAGCCGTGGCCCTCACCGTGCTGCTCGGCTCGACGCTGAAGATCTCCGGCCGCTTCATCCTGCAGACCCGCACGGACGGGCCGGTCGACCTGCTGGTGGTGGACTTCACCGCGCCGCAGGATGTGCGCGCCTATGCCCGCTTCGACGCCGAGCGCCTCGCCGCGCTTCAGGCGGCGGGCCTCGGCATGGACAGCGGCGCGCTGCTCGGCCACGGCCATCTGGCCATGACGATCGACCAGGGCCTGAGCGTCAACCGCTATCAGGGCGTGGTGGCGCTGGAAGGCGCGGGACTGGAGGCGGCCGCGCACCAGTATTTCACCCAGTCCGAGCAGATTCCCACCCGCGTGCGCCTCGCGGTCGCCGAGGAGATGCGCCCCGGCGGGGCCGCCTCCTCCTGGCGCGCCGGTGGGCTGATGGTGCAGTTCCTGCCGACCGAGGGCGGGCGCCTGCGCCCGGTCGATCTGCATCCGGGCGACGCGCCGGAAGGCACCGAACTGCCGGAGAGAGACGACGACGATGCCTGGATGGAGGCGCAGTCGCTGGTCGCCACGCTGGAGGATATCGAGCTGGTCGACAGCGACCTCTCCAGCGAGCGGCTGCTTTATCGCCTGTTCCATGAGCGCGGCGTGCGCGTCTTCGACGCCGAGGACGTCGTCGCCAAATGCTCCTGCTCGCAGGAGCGCGTGAAGAACGTGCTCGCCAGCTTCTCCCATGAGGAGCGGGAGAGTCTGGTCGAGGACGGCCGCATCACCGTCACCTGCGAGTTCTGCGGCCGGAACTACGGCTTCACGGCGGAGGAAGTGGTGGGGCCGGACGAGACCGGCGAGGCCGCCGCGGGGAACTGACGGCAAGGCCGAGTGTTCCCCCGCGGACGCGACCTGGCGTCATCCCGGCCGGAACCCCGCGGGGTGCTGAGCCGGGATCGTCACCTCTCCCTCATGAGGCGTCATCCCGGCCGCAGGCGAAGCCGGAGAGCCGGGATCGTCTTCCGCTCCACCTTATGCGCTCAACACGGCACGCGATCCCGGATCGGCCTCCGGCCGTCCGGGATGACGGCGTATGAGGCGCCATGCCCGCCGACCTTCGCCTCCGGCCGTCCGGGATGACGTGACCCTGGAAGGCTCTACCCCACGCACTCGGCGATCAGCCCGCTGAGGAACCGCTCGCAGGCGCGCAGCTGGCTCACCTCGATGAACTCGTCGGGCTTGTGCGCCTGGTCGATGGAGCCCGGTCCGCAGATCACGGTCGGGATGCCCTGCGCCTGGAAATGACCGCCCTCCGTGCCATAGGCGACGGTGTAGGTGCGGTTCTGCCCGGCGAGGCGCAGCGCCAGAAGCTCGGCCTCCGAGCCGGTCTGCGGCGCCAGCGGCGGCACCCTGTAGATGAAATCGGTGGTGATGCTGGCCTCGGGCGCCGAGGCACGCAGCTTCGGCAGCACCGTGCCTTCCGCGAAGGCGGTGAAGCGCGCGAGCAGCGCCTCCTCGTCGAAATCGGGCAGGCCGCGCACATTCCAGCGGATGGCGCATTGGCGCGGCACGATGTTGCCGGCGGTGCCGCCCTCGATCACCGTGACCTGCAGCGTGGTGTTGGGCGGGTCGAAGCGCCCGCTGGCATCGCCGGCGGCGATCAGCTCCGCGCGGGTGCGGTCGAGTTCGCCGATCAGCTCGGCGGCGGCGAAGATCGCATTGGCGCCGAGCTGCGGCATGGAGGAATGCGCCTCGCGCCCGGTCACCGTCGTCATATAGGCGATGCCCGATTTGTGCGCGTCCACCACCCGCATCGAGGTCGGCTCGCCGACGATGCAGGCGCGGGGCAGCGGCAGATCGACGCCGAGCCGGCGCACCGCCGGAACCACGCCGGTGCAGCCGATCTCCTCGTCATAGGACACCAGAAGATGGATCGGCGTCGCCAGCTTTGCCGCCGTCATCTGCGGCACCATGGCGAGGCAGGTGGCGATGAAGCCCTTCATGTCGCAGGAGCCCCGGCCATAGACCCGGTCGTCCTTCGGCGTGAGCGTGAACGGATCGGTGGTCCAGGGCTGGCCGTCCACCGGCACCACGTCGGAATGGCCGGAGAGGCAGACGCCGCCCACGCCCTTCGGTCCGATGGTGGCGAAGAGGCTGGCCTTCTGCCCGCTCGCATCGGGAATGATGACGCTCTCCACGCCATAGGCGGCGAGGTAGTCGCGCACGAAGTCGATCAGCGCGAGGTTGGAGTTGCGGCTCGTGGTGTCGAAGGCGACGAGGTAGGCGAGCAGTTCCTCGGTCGTCGTTCGTGCGGCAAGCATAAGGCGGTCCCCGTCGCGGTCAGGTCGCCAGCATAAAGGGCTTTGCTGCACCGCCCAACTAGCGCCGCCAGAAACTCGGCAGGATCAGCACGAGAACGGTGAACAATTCCAGCCGCCCGAGCAGCATGGCGAAGGAGAGCAGCCAGATCACGCTGTCCGGCAGACCGGCGAAGTTCATCGCCGGCCCGACGATGGGCCCGAGGCCGGGGCCGGCATTGGCCAGCGCGGTGATGCTGGCGGAAAAGGCCGTGATGAGATCGAAGCCGAGAATGTTGATGGCGATGCCGATGACGAGGAAGCTCGTCAGATAAAGGAAGGCGAAGGACAGCACCGACGCCACCACATCATCGCCGATCGGCTTGCCGCCATAGCGCGCCGGAAAAACGCCGCTCGGGTAGATGATGCGCTTGAGATGCTGCACCAGCGCCGAGCCGAGAATGGCGATGCGGAAGGTCTTCATGCCGCCGGCGGTGGAGCCGGTGCAGGCGCCGAGGAACAGCACGGTGAAAAACAGCGCGTCGCTCAGTGGGCCCCAATGGGTGTAGTCCACCGCGACGAAGCCGGTGGTCGACATCAGCGACACCACCGTGAACAGCGCCTGGCGCAGCGCCGTCTCGCCCACCGCGATGCCGCCGTTCACCTGCTGGACCGTCGAGATCAGCGTGAACACCGCCACCAGCGCGAAGAACAGCCGCACCTCGGCATTGGCGAAGATGCGGCTGAAGTCACCGGCCAGCACCCGCACATAGAGCACGAAGGGCAGCGAGCCGGAGATCATGAAGACGATCGCCGCATAGTCGATGGCCGGGCTCTTGAAGAAGCCGATGGAGGCGTCGTGGGTAGAGAAGCCGCCGGTCGAGATCGTCGCCATGGCGTGCGCCACCGCGTCGAACACGCTCATGCCGAGAAAGGCATAGGTCAGCGCGCAGGCGAAGGTGAGCAGCAGGTAGCTGCCGAGAATGCCCTTGGCCATCTGCGCCGCGCGCGGCAGCACCTTCTCGGACTTGTCGGAGGATTCGGCGCGAAACAGCTGCATGCCGCCGATGCGCAGCATGGGCAGAAGCGCCATCGCCATGACGATGATGCCGATGCCGCCATACCAGTGCAGGAAGGCGCGCCAGATCAGCACGCCGGGCGGGCGGTCATCGAGACCGGAGATCACCGTCGCGCCCGTGGTGGTGAGCCCGCTCATCGCCTCGAAATAGGCGTCGGTGAAGCTCAGATCCGTCTCCGCCCACATGAACGGGACCGCGGCGAAGGCGGAGAGCACCACCCAGCTCGCCGCCGTCAGCACGAAGGCCTGGCGGATGCTGAGCCGTTCGACCTCACCGGAGCGGCCGGCGAGCCAGAGGGAGAGGCCGACAAAGGCGGTAATGACGGCGGTGGCGGCGTAGACGAGAAAATCCCGCTCCCCGGCGATGAGATCCACCAGAGCGGGGATCATCATGGTCGTGCCCAGCACGGCGAGCAGGACGCCCAGAATGGCGGCGATCGGGCGCAGGTCGATCACGAGTGGGGCAGACCGTTGCTCAAGGCGGAAGGGCTCGGCGGCGAAAGCGGGGCTGGTGGGCGGCTCGGCGACAGGTAAGCCGTCACTCTATCCGCACCATAGCCGCTTCGCCGGCCCGCCGGAAGCAGCGCCGCGCCGGGGGCACAACTCAGTTGAGCGTGCGGGCGAGACCGGGCAGGTCGAGCGAGAAGGGCGGCACGGCGGCGTCGAAGGCATCGCCGGCCTGCGTCACCATATCGTAGCTGCCTTCCATGATGCCGGTGGCGGTCGGCAGCGGCACGCCGCTCGTATATTCGAAATGACCGCCGGGCGGCAGCACCGGCTGCTCGCCGACGACCCCCGCGCCGCGCACTTCCTGCACCCGGCCGAGCGCATCGGTGATGATCCAGCGCCGGGCACGCAGCTGCACGGTCTCCACCCCGAGATTGAGGATATCCACTGTATAGGCCCAGAAATACTGGCCACGCTCCGGATCGGAACGCTCCGGGGCGAAGCGCGGCGTCACCGTTACCTGAACGCCTCTCGTCGTCGCCCGATACATGCCGATCCTCCGCTGTTGTCGTTTCTTTATGAAAGGCGGAGCCCAGGCAAGACAAGCCGCGGCCGGTCACGAATTGGTCGGCCGCGGCCTTTTGCCAGGGTATCAGACGGCGGCGAGCGCCCGGATGACATCCTCGGAGAGGTCGTCCACATGTTCGAGGCCGACCGACAGGCGCACCATGCCGTCGGAAATCCCCATCTCGGCCCGCGCCTCGGGGGAGAAGCGCTGGTGCGTCGTGGTCGCCGGGTGGGTGACGAGGCTCTTGGCGTCGCCCAGATTGTTGGAGATGCGCACCACCTTCAGCGCGTTGAGGAAGCGGAAGGCGCCGGCCTTGCCGCCCGCGACCTCGAAGGTCACCAGCGTGCCGCCACCGCGCATCTGGCGCTTGGCCAGCTCATGCTGCGGGTGATCGGCGCGGTAGGGGTAGATCACCTTGCCGATCTTGCCCTGCGCGGCCAGCCGGTCGGCCAGCGCGCCCGCCGTCGCCTGCGACCGCTCGACCCGCAGCGGCAGCGTCTCCAGCCCCTTCAGCATCACCCAGGCATTGAAGGGCGAGACGGAGGGGCCGGTCTGGCGCAGGAAGGTCTGGAGATGGTCGGTGAGGAATTTCTCCGAGCACAGCACGACGCCGGCAAGGCACCGGCCCTGCCCGTCAATGTGCTTGGTGGCGGAATAGACGACGACATCCGCGCCGAGCGTCAGCGGGCTCTGCAGCATGGGCGTGGCGAACACGTTGTCGACGATGAGGCAGGCGCCCGCCGCCTTGGAGATCGCCGCGACGCCGGCGATATCGACCAGTTCCAGCGTCGGGTTGGTCGGGCTCTCCAGGAAGAACACCTTGGTCTCCGGCCGCACCGCCGCCTGCCAGGCGGAGAGGTCCGTGCCATCGACCAGCGTGGTGGCGACGCCGAAGCGCGGCAGCAATTCCTCGATCACATAGCGGCAGGAGCCGAACAGCGCGCGGGCCGCCACCACATGGTCGCCAGCCTTGAGCTGGCACAGCAGCGAGGCGGTCACCGCCGCCATGCCGGATGCCGTGGCGCGCGCCACCTCGGCGCCTTCGAGCAGCGCGAGGCGGGTCTCGAACATAGCCGCCGTCGGGTTGGAATAGCGCGTGTAGATGAAGCCGGGATCATCGCCCTTGAAGCGCGCCTCCGCCTGCTCGGCGGTGTCGTAGACATAGCCCTGCGTCAGGTAGAGCGCCTCGGCGGTCTCGCCGAAGGGCGAGCGCAGGATGCCGCCCTGCACGAGGCGGGTATCGGGACGAAGCTGGGCGATCTCGGCGGGGGAAAGCTTGTCGTTCTGGCTCATCGGGCGGCTCCGCTATCTCTCGACAGACCGGGAACGCCCACGCGCATGCGCTGCGCGGCCCCGACCTTTTTAGCAACCTTATTTAGCGTGGCGGCAAGCCGGCCGGCTCAAATGACCACGTTCCCGGCGGGATTACTCCCGCACCCGGCTTGGCGTCAAGGGGCGCGTCCGTTAAACCGAACGGAACTTGCGCGAGGCTGGACCGCGCGCGGCAGCTGAGTGGAGCGGGCGACGTGGCGCATTCGGGTCTGATCGGCGAGGGCATCCTGCCTGGCCATGCCATCGAGGCTCTGGCCGCGCGCGGCGCCATCCACCTCGCGCGCCCGTTCGACAGCGACCAGGTCCAGCCCGCCAGCCTCGATCTGCGCCTCGGCCCGACCGCCTGGCGCATCCGCGCGAGCTTCCTGCCCGGCCCGAGCGAGACGGTGGCGGACCGGCTGGCCCGGCTCGCTTTGCACAGGCTCGACCTCACCGAGGGCGAAGTGCTGGAGACGGGCTGCGTCTATCTGGTCGAACTGGAAGAAGCGCTGGCGCTGCCCTCCGACATCGCCGCCTCGGCCAATCCGAAAAGCTCCACCGGCCGGCTCGACGTGTTCACCCGCGTCATCGCCGACCGCTCGCGCGCCTTCGACGTGGTGCCGGCCGGCTATGAGGGCAAGCTCTATCTGGAGATCAGCCCGCGCACCTTCCCCATCCTGGTGCGGCGCGGCTCGCGCCTGTCGCAGATCCGCTTCCGGCGGGGCGATGCGCGCCTCGACGAGGCCGCGCTCGCCGCCCTCAACACCGCTGACCGGCTGGTTGACAGCGCGACGCCCGACACGGCGGGCGGCGGCATCGCGGTGAGCGTCGATCTGTCCGGTGCTGGCTTTGGCGGTCTGCTCGGCTTCCGCGCCAAGCGGCACACGGCGGTGATCGACGTGGACAGGCGCGCCGCCTGCGAGGTCGAGGATTTCTGGGAGCCGCTGGTGACGCGCGGCCGGCGCGAGCTGGTGCTCGACCCCGACGCCTTCTACATCCTCGCCTCCAAGGAAGCCGTGCATGTGCCGCCGAGCCATGCCGCCGAGATGGTGCCGTTCGACCCGCTGGTCGGCGAGTTCCGCGTGCACTATGCCGGCTTCTTCGATCCCGGATTCGGCCATGACGCCGCCGGGGGCCACAACAGCCCGCATAATGGCGCGCGCGCCGTGCTGGAGGTGCGCTCGCGCGAGGTGCCGTTCATCCTGGAAGACGGCCAGATCGTCGGCCGCCTCGTCTATGAGCGCATGATCGAGCGCCCCCGCACCCTCTATGGCGAGGCTCTCGGCTCGAATTATCAGGCGCAGGGGCTGAAACTCTCCAAGCACTTCCTGCCCTGGACGCGCGACTGACGCGGGGCAGCTCCGTTATCCGGCCTTTTCATACGGCCCTCACATCCCGCCCTGCCGTACACGCCCGCACTGCCGTCATCCCGGCCCCTCGGGTCTTGCCTTCGGCAGGCCCAAGGGCAGGCTCCGCGAAGCCGGAGAGCCGGGATCGCTTGGCGCTCCTTCCGCCATGCCCGCACCGTCAGCACCGGTTCCGATACTCGTGCGAGAGTGCGGGCGCGATGGGTGCGGTGACCAGTTTTGCGCGGTGTGTCTGCTTCCTGCGATACCCAGTCCGCAATGGCGACGATGTCACCATGCCGCACGGCTTGCACTTCCCCACGCTTTGCACCCGGTGTGAGCACGACACGGGTGACGCGTTGGCGGATGGCGTCAATCGCCTCGTAGCGGTCCTGCGGATGGTCGAGGGCCTCGGTTAGCCTCTCGACCTTGCGGCGATAGAGCTCGGCGATGGTGGGATAGAGGTCCGGGACGTCGACCGGAGCCTTGGCGAGCCGCTCCTGGAGTTCGGCCTGCTTGGCCTCCAGAGCCGTCAGTCGGTCCAGCAGCGCCCGTTGGACGCGGCCCTGCTCGATGACGGCGACGATCTAGCGGATGGACGCTTCGATCTGGCTCAGCTCATGCCGGTCAGATTCGCAGGAAGTCCGACGCTCCCGGTTGAGGCGGTTGGTCTCTTCGGCGAAGGCCCGCATCGCCTCGGCCGCCTTGTCAGGCGCCATGAGCCGGTTCGTCAGGCCGTTGCCACGCGCGCGTCAAGCTTGTCTCGTGTGACGGTCCGGCTGTTGGTGCAGCCAGTGCCCATGAGGTGGCTGGTGCAGCAAGAGCGGTCCTGGCCCGGAGGACATAGGGCTGGTCACAGCATCCGCAGAACATCAGGCCGGACAACATGGTGCGCCTTCCATAGGCGCGCGGGTTCTTGTGGACAGCATAATCATACCCGCGCATGGGACATTCTGCGCACCGCTCGCCGCCCAATTTCACGTCAACCCTGATACATCTTCAATATCAAGGGCTTAGGTGCTCGATCACATGCCGACGGCTGCGCGCCCGTTGCTCGGACAAACTCAGGCAAGAGCTCTGGTTCGGAAGCCCGCACGTGCGCGTCGATGGTTGATAAATACCATCGACCCGTTATCTTTCCGGACATTGCCGAAGATGCGCGCCTGAAGACAGACCATCTCGTCGGGCCACAGGAGCGCGCAGAGCAAGTGCGCGATGAATACGAACCGGGCTTGGGGAAAGCCGGTTTCGACTTTTTGTTTCGGGGTGGGCGTCGTGGTGGCGGGATCGCATTCAAGTTTCGGTTCGCGTGATTCTGGACCTGGACGCGACCGTTTGCGCAAGACCCTGATGCGCACGTCCGCCCTCGTGCCACTCCTCGCCGTGTCGCTGTTGGCTCATCCGGCGCTCGCTAGCGGTAGCGGTGGCGAAGGTGCAGGGGGCAGCGGCGCAACGGCCGGCACGAGAGGCTTCGACAATTATCAGGCCGGTGGAACCGGCGGAGCTGGCGGCGCGGGCGGCGGAAATGGCAGCGGCGGTGGCGGCGGTGCCGGCGCTACCGGCGGGGCGGGCGGGTCAGGCGCCGGCACCGGTGGCGATGGCGGCGCCGGCGGCAGCCATACCTATGTCGGTGACGGCAGCGGCGTCGCGACGAGTCTAACCGGCGGCAATGGTAGCGACGGGACCGCGGGATCCTTTGGCGGGGGTGGCGGCGCCGGCGCTGCCGCAGCCCTCATTCTCGGCAACAACGCGGGCTTACTCGACTGGTCCGCGGCAACCTTCACACTCACGGGTGGCGCGGGTGGCGCGGGTGGCGCAGGTTCCACCGCGGATGTCGCGGGCGGAGGCGGCTCAGGAGGTGTCGGCCTTTATTTCGGTCAGGACATCACCTTCACCTCTTCAGTCAATCTGGTCATCACAGGCGGAGCCGGCGGAAGTGGCGCGAACGGCGGAATCGGCGGCTCCGGCATCGAGTTCGCGACCGGAACCACCGCGACGGCCACCATCAATGGAGCCGTCTTTGGTGGTCAGGGTGGAGCGTCATTAAAGACCAACAGCAATGCCGGTCCCGGTGGCACAGCGATTCTGGGCGCTACCCTGGACCTGACCCTCAATGCCTTTGTGACCGGCGGCGCCGGAGCCGATGCGACGGCATTGTCCCAGGGCGCCGACGGTGGCCGCGGCATTGAAGCCAACATCTTGACCGGCACAATTACAATTGATGGGGCCGTCACGGGCGGCAACGGAGGCAGCAACGCGGCAGGACCGAGCGGCTCGGGCGGCTACGGTATGTTCATCGGCGAATCCGGCAATATTGTTGTCAACGGCACTGTGACAGGCGGCAATTCGGGCGATGCCTCGACCACGAGCTATTCCTTGGGCGGCTACGGCATTCTCGCCAACAACCTTGTCATGACCATCCAGGCCGGCGCCACCGTCAAGGGCGGCGATGCAGGGACCGCTACCAACGGTGCCAGCATGGGCGGCGGCGCCGGCCTCGTGCTGGGTGGCGGTGTCTCGGACATCACCGTCCTCTCCGGGCAAATCCTCGGCGGGAACGGTACTGGCACGGCCGGCCTCGGCGGCAGGGGGCTGGAGGGCTATTTCTACGACCCCGTCAACTCCACGACCATCACTCTCGATGTCGCAGCGACGATTGCCGGCGGCCTCGATGGCAATGGCGTGCGTGCCGACGCCATCTACCTCGAAAACGGTGACAACACTCCAACCACGAACACGCTGGTCCTGCTCGGGAGCGGGGGCTCGTCGGGCTCCACCTACGCGACCATCACCGGAAATGTGGTGGCAACAACCGCAAATCAGACCGTCAACACGCTGAGATGGGGCGGCGCGGGCGGCGTCTTCGACCTCGGCCAGATCGATCTGGGCGGTAGCGTCACATCCACCTACTCCTACTCCGGCTTCACCGAATTTGCGGTGGACACGACCGGCACCTGGATCCTGACCAACGGGCCTGGAGTCACCGGCTCCTCGCCCCAGACGAACTGGACGGTCAAGAGCGGCACTCTCCAACTCGGCAGTGCCAGCACTCTTGGCACGATTCCGGGCGCCGTCACGGTGGAGAGCGGTGGCATCCTGGCGACCCCGACCAACAGCTCGCACACGGCAACCGTGGGGGGCACGATCACGGTCAATAGTGGTGGCCAGCTTTCGGTTGCTCAGACCACCAGCTCCTTCGCCCTTTCCGGACAGTCTGATCTGGTGCTGAACACGGGCAGCACGCTGAACCTGACCCTCGGCTCGTCGACGGGACTGCCGGAACTCATCGCGCTGCAGAACGGGTCTGTGACCCTCAACGGCACGCTGAACATCATAAATGGCGGCGGCATGGATGCCGGCGCCTATGTGATTGTCAGCTATGCCAACAGTCTGCTGGGCAGCGGCCTCACCATCGGCGCCGCGCCGAGCGAATTCCAGTACTCGATCGACACCAACACCTTCCCCGGGCAGGTGTTTCTGATCGTCACGGGCAATGCACTAACCGAGATCTACTGGAACGGCACCACCACCACAGGCAGTTCCGGCCCGATCGTCGGCGGCGACGGCACTTGGACGGCGGCGGCGAGCGGCGTCACCAACTGGACGAACTCATCCGGCACGACGCGTGTGGTGTCCGACCCCACCCTCACCGCCATCTTCGCCGGCACGGCGGGGACGGTGACGGTGGACGCCACGTCCGGCGCGGTCTCCGCCAAGGGGCTGAAGTTCGAGACATCGGGCTATACGATTGCCGGTGATGCGCTCACCCTCCTGAACGGCTCCACCACGCCGCAGGTCAATGTGGTCGGCTCGAGCACCACGGCTACCATCTCCGCCCCGCTGGCGGGTTCCAATGGTCTGGAGAAGATCGGCGACGGCGCGCTGGTTCTGTCCGGAGCCAACACCTATACGGGCGACACCACCCTCACGGCGGGAACGCTGACGGTTTCCGGCGCGGGCACCCTCGGCACGGGCAGCTATGCCGGTGCCCTCTCCCTCGCCTCGGGCACCACGTTCGATTACGGCTCCTCCGCCGCGCAGACGCTCTCCGGCAACATCACCGGCGCGGGCGGGCTCACCGTGTCCGGAACCGGCACGCTGACGCTCTCCGGCACCAACACCTATAGCGGCGGGACCAGCATCACGGGCGGCACGCTCGTGGCCTCGGGCGGCTCTGCCATCGGTGATTCCAGCGCGGTCACGGTGGCGACCGGGGGCACGCTGTCGGTCACGGGCAATGAGACCATCGGCTCGCTGGCGGGAGCCGGTGCCGTGTCCTTGGCGTCAAGCCAGACGCTCACGGCAGGTGGCAACAACAACTCCACCACGTTCTCCGGAATCCTCTCCGGCGACGGGGCCTTCAGCAAGGCGGGCAGCGGCACGCTAACGCTCAGCGGCGCGAACACGTTCACGGGGGCTCTCAACCTTCAGAGCGGCACCCTGCTGGTGAACACGACGGGATCGATCGCTTCTGCATCCTCCGTCAATCTCAGCGCCGGCACGCAACTGACCTTCAGCGGCAGCGGCAGCAAGAGCATCAAGGTGCTCAATGACGGGGTCGGAGGGACCGGCACCGCATTTCTGCAGCTGGGCGCGACGCAACTCACCATCGGTCTTGGGGACGGTAGCGGCACATTCTCGGGCAGTATCACCGGGAGTGGAACCCTCACCAAGGTGGGAACCGGCACGCTCACGCTGGCGGGCACGAACAGCTCCACTGGCACCTATCGGGTCTCCGGCGGCTCCCTGACCGTTTCCGGAGGAGCGGCGATCGCAGATACCGCTTTGGTCACGGTGGATTCGGGGGCCACACTGACGCTTGCGGCGTCCGAGACCATCGGCTCCCTGAGCGGCGCGGGCAGCGTCATCGCCACGGGGGGCAGCCGTGTCCTGACGGCCGGCGGGAACAATACCAGCACCACCTTCTCCGGCACACTGTCCGCGCCGGGCCAGGGTGACAGCCTCGGTCTTACCAAGGCCGGCACCGGCACCTTCACCCTGACCGGGGACAGCAGTTACAGCGGCGGCACCACCATCTCGGGTGGCACGCTCCAACTCGGCAATGGTGGGACAACGGGGTCGATCTCCGGGAACATCACCAACAATGCCGCGCTGATCTTCAACCGCTCCGACGACATTTCCTATTCCGGGACCATTTCCGGCACCGGCACCCTGCAGAAGGCTGGGGCCGGCACGCTGACGTTCGCCGGCACCAACTCAAGCACCGGGCTCACCACCGTTTCAGCCGGCACGCTGGCGCTCACGGGCGGGATGGCCGGCAATGTCACCGTCAGTTCCGGCGCCACCTTCGTCGGCACAAGCACCGGCCTCGTCGCCGGCACGCTCACCATCGAGAGCGGCGGGACGCTGGCGGCCACGAGCGGCAACCTGTTTACCGTCGGGGGGCTGTCGCTCGCGTCCGGCTCAACAATCGATTTCACCGCCGGTACTCCCCCGACCACCGCAGCGGTGAGCGTGACCGGCAACCTCGTCCTCGGTGGCACGCTGGACGTCAGCGCGGGCACCGGCTTTGCCAGCGGCACCTACCGCGTCATCACGTATGGCGGCACCCTCACCAATAACGGTCTGACGCTGGGCACCACCTCGTCGGACAGCCTGTACTATCTCGACACTGCCACCAGCGGACAGGTGAACCTGGCCGTCGCCGTGGGCCAGTGGTGGAACGGCTCGGTGACGACAGCCGGCGGTTCCTCCGTGGCTGGGGGGAACGGGACGTGGGATGTGGCGGCGGCCACCACCAACTGGACCAATGCGGCAGGCTCGAGCGCCGATGCCTGGGGGCAGGTCGGTCTAGCACTGTTCGCCGGTACGGCGGGCACCGTTACCGTCAGCGGCGCCACGGCGCCGCAAGTGGCGGGCATTCAGTTCTTGACCGACGGCTATACCGTTACTGGCGGCCAGATCACCGTCACCGCCTTCGCGCCGGGCACGGTTCCCGCCATTCTTGTGGGCACCGGGCTCACGGCCACCATCGGCTCCGACCTCTCCGGAAGCGACGGGCTGGAGAAGACCGGCGCGGGTACGCTCATCCTCACCGGCGCGGCAGGCATCACCGGCGGCACCACCATCTCCGATGGCACACTGCAGATCGGCAATGGCGGCGCCACCGGCTCCCTTTCCGGCAACATCACCAATAATGCCGCGCTGATCTTCAACCGCTCTGACGACCTCTCCTATTCCGGGACCATTACCGGAACGGGCTCCATGGAGAAGGCGGGGGCCGGGACGCTGACGTTCACCGGCACCAATTCCAGCACCGGGCCGACCACCGTGACCGCCGGCACGCTGTCGCTGACGGGCGTCGTGTCCGGCGATATCACCGTCAACGCCGGCGCCACCTTTGCCAGCACCAGCTCCGGCATCGTCAGCGGGACGCTCACCGTTGCGGACGGCGCCACACTGACCGGCGCGAGCGGCAATCTCTTCACGGCGGGCGCCCTGACGCTCGGCGCCACGTCGACGTTTGCCTTCACCGCGGGCGCGCCCACCACCACGGCCGCGGTGGGGCTGGGCGGCAGCCTGACGCTGGACGGCGTGCTCGACATCACGGCGGGCGCCGGCTTCGCCACCGGCACTTACCGCCTGATCAACTATGGCAGCACCCTCACTGATAACGGGCTCGAAGTGGGAACAGCCCCCGCGCACAGCCTCTACGCGGTGGACACGTCCACCAGCGGGCAGGTGAACCTGGTCGTCGCGGCGGGGCAGTGGTGGAACGGGAGCACGACAACCTCCGGCGGTTCCGCCGTGGTGGGTGGCTCCGGCACGTGGGACGTGGCCGCGGCCACCACCAACTGGACGAACGAGGCCGGCTCCAGCGCGGACGCCTGGGGCCAGGGTGGGCTCGCGGTGTTCGCCGGCACGGGCGGCATGGTCATCGTGAGCGGCAGCAGCTCGCCGCAAGTGGCGGGGCTGGAATTCCTGGTGAATGGCTATGAGGTGACCGGCAGCTCGATCGAGCTTGCGGCCTTTGCCGCCGGCGCGGTCCCCTCCATCCTGGTGGAAAGCGGCCTCTCGGCCACCATCAGCTCGACCCTCGCGGGCAACGCGGGCCTGAACAAGACCGGCGCCGGCACGCTGATCGTGACCGCCCCTGGCACCTATACCGGCGGAACCACCATTTCGGCGGGCACGCTCCAGATCGGCGATGGCGGCGTGAGCGGCAGCATCGGCGGCGACATCGCCAATAACGGCACGCTGGTCATCAATCGCTCGGATAGCGTCACCTTATCCGGCGTGCTGTCCGGCAGCGGCGCGCTGACACAGGCCGGTTCCGGTACGGTGATCCTCAGCGGGGACAACACCTATACGGGTGCAACTACCGTCTCTACCGGCACGCTGCAGATTGGCGATGGCGGAACCACCGGGTCGATCGCGGGCGCCATCGCCAATAGCGGGACGGTGGCGTTCAACCGCTCGGACGATGTGGTCGCCGCCGGGGCCATCACCGGCAGCGGGTCTCTCGTGCAGCAGGGCAGCGGCAAGCTGACCCTGACCGGCGCGAACAGCGCGGCCGGCGGCACCACCGTCTCCGCCGGCACGCTGGAAATCCTGAGCGGCGTTTCCCTCGCCAGCAACATCACCGTCGCCAGCGGCGCCACGTTGCAGGGCGAGACGAGCGGCACCGCCGGCGCCGCGGTCAACGGCACGGTGAGCGTGCAGGATGGCGGCACGATCCGCGCCGCGCCCACCAGCACGCCCGGCCTCTACGGCCTGTCCATGACCGCGCTGACCTTGTCGGACAGCGCCAATGTCGATGTGGTGCTTGGCGCCAATACCGGTGTCGGCGTGCTCCAGGCCACCAGCCTGACGCTGGATGGCGTGCTGAACATCAGCAACACCGGGGCTATTGCACTCGGCGTGTACCGCCTCATCGACTACACGACGATGGTCGCCGATAACGGTCTTGAGCTTGGCTCCACACCGTCGAATTATGCCTATTCCATCAGCGTGGTGCCCAACCACGTGAACCTTAACGTGCTCGATGGCGACCTGCTCTACTGGAACGGCACAACCACGACGCCGGATGGAACGATCCATGGCGGCAGTGGCACCTGGTCCTCCAGCCTCGCCGCGACCAACTGGCTGACCTCTCCGCTCAACCAGTCGGTGGCGTGGAACAGCGAGTTCGCGGCGTTTGCCGGCACGGCGGGGCAGGTGACTGTTTCCGGCACGGTTTCCGCCACCGGCATGCAGTTCATGGTGGACGGCTATTCGCTCACCTCCGGCACGATTACGCTCGCCGCCGCCAGCGGCCAGACGCAGATCCGGGTGGGCGACGGCAGCGCCGATGGGGCCAGCTATGTGGCGACCATCGGTTCGGTGCTCGAGGGCACCACCGGCCTCGAGAAGACGGACCTCGGCACCCTGGTCCTGACGGCGACCAATACCTATACGGGCGATACCACCGTCTCGGCCGGCACGCTGCAGATCGGCGATGGCGGCAGCACCGGCAGCATTCTCGGCGATGTGGCGGTGGCCTCGGGTGCAACGCTCGCCTTCAACCGCACGGACAGCCTTACCTTCAGCGGGGTCATTTCCGGTGACGGCGACCTCACCCAGGCGGGCTCGGGCACGCTTATCCTGACGGGGACCAGCAGCTTCACGGGCACCACGACGATTGCGGCGGGCACGCTCCAACTGGGTGACGGCGGCACCTCCGGCGCGCTGGCCGGCCCCATCCTGAACAATGCCGCGCTGGTCTTCGATCGGTCCGACAACCTCACCTATGCCGACGCCATTTCCGGCACGGGCACGCTGACCAAGCAGGGCGCGGGCACCCTGACGCTCACGGGAACCAACAGCTTCACCGGGGCGACCACGGTCTCTGCCGGAACGCTGGCCATCAGCGGCGGCGCCTCGCTGGCCGATGGCGCGCGCCTGACCGTCGGCGCGGGCGCGACCCTGTCGCTCGACGATGCAGATGAGACTGTCGGCTCCCTCGCCGGCGCGGGCACTGTCGCGCTGGGCAGCCACACCCTCACCGCGGGTGGCGACGGCACCAGTTCCAGCTTCTCCGGCACGCTCTCCGGCACGGGGGGCCTGACCAAGACGGGCGCTGGCACGCTTACCTTGAGCGGGACCAACACCTCTACGGGCACGACCACGGTCTCCGCCGGGACGCTGGTGGCGCAGGGCAATGCCGCGCTGGCGGACTTCAGCGCCATATCGGTGGCGAGCGGAGCGACCCTCGACCTCCAGATGACCGGCACCAAGGAACTCGGCGCGATCAGCGGCGGCGGCACCGTGCAGATGAACGCGGCGACGCTGTCCGTGGGCGCTGACAACAGCTCCGGTACCTTCTCGGGTATCCTGTCCGGAACTGGCGGCCTCACCAAGGTCGGCTCCGGCACGCTCACCCTGAGCGGTGAGAACACCTATACGGGCACGACCACCCTCAGCGGCGGCACGGTCGCCCTCACCGGCAGCGTGGCGGGCGACGTCTCGGTGGGGGATGGCGCGAGCCTTTCCGGTACGGGCAGCGTGGCGCAGACCGTCCACCTGCTCTATGGCGGCACGCTGGAGGGCGGACAGCCCACGGGCCTGACCATGGGCGGGCTCGATATGCAGTCGGGGTCAAACCTGAACGTCACGCTCGGCGCCCCCTCCGGCAGCGGCGTGTTCACGGTGAACGGCAATGTGACGCTGGACGGCACGCTGAACGTGACCCAGGCCCCGAGCTTCGGCGCCGGCATCTATCGCCTCGCCAGTTACACCGGCAGCCTGACCGACAACGGGCTCGATGTGGCCTCCCTTTCGGATGGCCTGCTCGGCGGCGTGCAGACCTCTGTGGCGGGACAGGTGAACCTGGTGGTCGAGACCACGGGCAGCCCCACCCTGTTCTGGAACGGCCCCTACACCACCGCCACCCAGACCGTGGAAGGCGGCACCGGCACATGGACGGCGGCCAGCCAGACCAACTGGACCAATGCCTCCGGCACCATAGCGCAGGACTGGAACGGCAATTTCGCCGTGTTCCAGGGCATTTCGGGCACTGTCACGGTGGACGCCAGCAACGGGGCGGTCACCGCCAGCGGCATGCAGTTCGTGGACAGCGGCTATCTGGTGACGGGCGCCGCGATCACGCTCACCGGCACGGGCCGCGCGACGATCCGCGTGGGCGACGGCACCGAGGCGGGCGCCGCCACGGAAGCGACCATCGAAAGCGTCCTCGCCGGCTCCGCGGGCTTTGAGAAGACGGATCTCGGAACGCTGATCCTGTCGGGAGCCAACACCTATACGGGCGGCACCACCATTTCCGGCGGTACGCTCCAGATCGGCGCGGGCGGCGCGTCGGGCGCGATCCTGGGCGATGTGGTGAACAACGCCGCGCTCGTTTTCAACCGGTCGGACACGACGAGTTTCGACGGCGTGATCTCGGGCACCGGCTCGGTCACGCAGCTGGGTAGCGGTGAACTCGCCCTGACGGGCGTGAACACCTATTCCGGCGGGACCACCGTAGGCGCGGGCACGCTGCGCATCGCATCCGGGCAGGCGCTGGGTACGGGCGCCGTGACCATCGACCGGGGCGCCACCCTGCGCGCGAGCGGCAGCTTCACCCTCGCCAACAATGTGCTGCTCGCCGACGTGGTGTCCGCGCCCTCCGATGCGGCCATCGCGGTGGATGCGGCCGAGACGCTCATTCTCTCGGGCGTGATCTCCGGTGGCGGCAATCTGGACAAGACCGGCACCGGAACGCTCATCCTGACTGGCACGAACACCTATACGGGAACGACCAGCATAACGGCGGGCACGCTCCAGATCGGCGATGGCGGGACGACTGGCTCCATCATCGGCAACATCGTCAACGACGGTATCCTGGTGTTCAACCGGTCCGACAGTTACGCGTTCACGGGAAGCATCACCGGCTCGGGTGCGGTGATCTTCGCCGGGGGCACGGTGGAGTTCTCGGCGCCCTATACCGGGGCGGTCGCGGTGGACGGCAGCACCGTCGAGTTGAGCTCGGGCACAACCACCACCTCGCCCTTCACGGTCAATAGCGGCGGCGTTCTGAGCGGCACGGCGACCATTGGCGGGCTCACGGTCAATAGCGGGGGCACGGCGGCGCCGGGCTATTCACCGGGCACGCTCACGGTGAACGGAACCGTCGCTTTCAATGCGGGGTCCGTCTACGCGGTGGACCTGACGCCGGAAGGCGCCCACGACCTCATCGTCGCCACCGGCGATGTGACCGTGTCCTCCGGGGCCAGCGTCGTCGTGAATGCGACCGAGGGCAGCTATGCCCGTAGCGGGCAGGTGACGATCCTGAGCACGGCGGGAACGCTGACGGGCACGTTTGGAAGTGTGACCTCCAATTATGCCTTCCTGACGCCGTCCCTCACTTATGATGCGCAGAACGTCTATCTGAGCTTCGTCTATAACGGCATGCAGCTGGTGGACTATGCGCAGACCGCCAACGAGATCAATGTGGCGGTGGCGGCGCAGCAACTGAGCGATACCAATCCGGTGCTCGAGGCCCTCTATGGCCTCACGGATTCGCAGGTGGCGCCGGCGCTGAACCAGCTCTCGGGCGAGATCTATCCCTCGGTGAGCACGGTCATCCAGCAGGAGAGCATCTATCTGCGCGATGCCGTGGGTGCGCGGTTGCGCCAGTCCGCGACGGATGACGAGACTGGCGCCCTCTCCTATGCGGCGAAGGCCGCCGGGCCGGCCACGGCGGCCCTTGGCAAGGATCTCACCCCGATCCTGTGGGCACAGGGCTACGGGGCTTGGGGCGATGCCTACGGTGATGGCAATGCCTCGACCATCTCCTCGTCCATGGGCGGCTTCCTGGCCGGTGTCGACGCGGACATTGGCGGCAATGTGCGGGCGGGCATTGTGGCGGGCTTCAGCGAGACCCAGTTCGATGTCGATGCGGCCTCGTCCTTCGGCTCGATGGATAGCTACGATGTGGGCGTCTATCTCGGTGGCCAGTTCGGCGCGCTCGGGCTGCGAGGCGGCGCATCCTATAGCTGGCACGACATCGACGTGACGCGCACCGTCGCCTTCACCGGCTTCTCTGGAACGGAGAGCGGAAGCTACACACTGGGCACGACACAGGTGTTCGGCGAGGCCAGCTACCGGCTGGCTTTCGGGGCCTATGAGTTCGAGCCCTTTGCGGGTCTGGCTTATGTCAACGTCTCCAGCGGCTCGACCAATGAGAGCGGCACCAATGGAGCGGGTCTGGCGATCAATGTGGAGAGCATGAGCACGCTCTACACAACGCTGGGCGCGCGGGTGGCGACAAGCTTCCTTATGGGCGGGCGCGCCCTCACCCCGAGCGTGACCCTGGGCTGGCAGCATGCTTTTGGCGACACGACCCCCACCGCCAACATGCGCTTCCTGGATGGCGCGACGCTCTTCACCACGCAGGGCGTTCCTCTCGCCGAGGATACCTTCGTGGTGGGAGCAGGGATTGCCTATGCTCTCTCGGACCTCGCCTCCATCCAGGTGAACTATTCCGGGCAGCTTGCCTCGCAGGCCAGCCAGAACGCCTTCTGGGCGCAGTTCTCCCTCAGGTTCTGAGGCGGACCAGCTGGAGCTGCGCGCCGCCTGGATCGGCGGGTCTGGACGCAATAGGGGCGGCAACGACTACGTCGCGCCGCGTTCATTGGGAAATCCGGAGCTGGCGGCAGAAGCCGCGCCCGGCGACGCCCGGCGGGCGATCCGCGGCATGCAACCGGAAACCGAGCGGCGTCCCGAACCGACCCTGCGCGCGCCAGACGGATGATGATGTCTCGATCGCCGGCCAGAAGCGGAAGGACGAGGCGTATTGCCCTGCGCGCGGCTATCGGCTGGTCGAGACCTATGTGGGGCCGGCCGCATCGGCCGCTTCTTCGGTGATCATACCAAGCTGGAGTTTTACGTCCGCAAGCTGGCGAAGAACGGCGTCAAACTGGTCTCGATCACGCGGGAATGGACGACGCCCGCATGCATGCCATGAGGCGGCAGAACATGGCCCTGATCGGCGAATACTAGTCGACGCCGTCCGAACCGGCTGCATCTCCCGGGAGTCGACCGGCCTCAGATCTCGCTCAGAAGGGTGTGTCGGCATCGGTTAACACCTGCCCGGGGATGACGGCGTGAAGGCGCTGACCGCGTGAAGAATGCGGCACGCGATCCCGGATCGGCCTTTGGCCGTCCGGGATGACGAGGTAGAGGGCTCTTGCTGTGACCGCGCGAGAGGTGGGACGTCGCCGCCCTCGCGAAGCTCTGAGGCTCACCCCAGCGGCGGGTCGCGACCTTCCACGAAAGCGCGGATGAGGTGGTGGGCGATCGCCATGGCCGGCGGGGCGGTGAGGCCGTCCGGATGGGTGCGGGTCAGCAGCTGCGCGGCCTCATCGCGGTGGAACCAGCGCGCGGCTTCCAGCTCGTTCGGATCGATGGTGATCTCGCGCGACAGGGCCTGCGCGTGCATGCCGATCATCACCGACATCGGGAAGGGCCAGGGCTGGGAGGCGAGATAGCGCACCGCGCGGGTGTGGATGCCCGCTTCCTCCAGCGTCTCACGCTGCACCGCCTGCTCGAAGGTCTCGCCCGGCTCGACAAAGCCGGCGAGGCAGGACCACATGCCCGGCGCGAAGCGGGCGGAGCGGCCGAGCAGGCACGCGTCGCCATCCACCACCAGCATGATGACCACCGGGTCGGTGCGCGGAAAGTGCTGCGCGCCGCAATTCGGGCATTCGCGCCGCCAGCCGCCCTCGACCACATCGAGCGTATGGCCGCAATTGGAACAGAAGGTCCGCCGCGCGTGCCAGGCCAGCATCGACTTGGCGCAGGCAAGCTCCCCAAGCTGCTCCTGCGAGACGAGATCCTGCACCGCGATGCTGCGCAGATCGGTCACCAGGAGATCGTCGCGCGTGGTGAGCTGGTCGAGCGCCGCCGGGTGCAGCGGCAGCACGAAATGCGGCACGTCATCGGCAAGACCCAGCAGGCACGCCTCGCTCAGCCTGCCGCCGAGCGAGATGGCGTGGCTGATGCCGAACAGCGCGTCATAAGCGCCTGCGCCTTCCCCCGCCTCGGGGCGGCGCCGGAGCACGATGCTCTCGCCGGAGATCAGGCACACCCGGCTGCGCTCGTCGCGCAACAGGGTCGGCGCCTCGCTGCGCCGCTCGCTGGCGCGGTTGAGCCGGTTGCCGACATAGCCGAGATGCGGCCAGAGGCCGAGACTGTGCGTCGCCATCAGGCACACCCCAATTCGCGGCGCAGCCGGCCGGCCAGCACCATGGCCTGCGGCGCCGCATAGTCCTTGCGCTGCCCCACGCCCCAGACCGGGCCGGGCCAGGCGGCGTCCGAGGTGAAGCGGGCGATCACATGGATGTGGAGCTGGCGCACCATATTGCCGAGCGCCGCGACATTCAGCTTGTCGCAGCCGGTCGCCGCCTTCAGCACCCGGCTCGCCGCGTCGATCTCCGTGGTGAGCTGGGCCCGCGCCGCGTCGTCGAGGTCGATCAGCTCGGCAAGGTCCGGCTGGCGCGGCACGAGGATCAGCCAGGGAAAGCGCGCATCATTCATCAGCCGCACGGTACAAAGGCTGAGATCGCCGACCGGAAACGTGTCGGCCTCCAGCCGTGGATCAAGCCCGAACCCGGATGCCTCGCTCATGCCCTGCCCTCATCCGCTCGCTCTGGCGAGCCCTGCCGGCGCACGCCCGAGCCGGCCGGGGAGCTATAGCCGCGCCGGCCGGGCGATGCCACGGCGAAAGGATGAGTTTGTTGGTATTATAGTAATTTAACGTCTCCGCCGACCTGCCGCTACACTAGGGTCGGCTGATTCCCCCACCCCGACACCATCCCGAAGGCCGTCATGAGCGAACTGCGCACCCTCTACCCCGCCATCGAACCCTTCGAGAGCGGGATGCTCGATGTCGGCGACGGGCACGCGATCTATTACGAGCGCGTCGGCACCAAGGGCGGCAAGCCCGCCGTGTTCCTGCATGGCGGGCCGGGCGCCGGCATCTCCCCGGATTATCGCCGGCTGTTCGATCCCGCGCGCTACGAGGTCGTGCTGTTCGACCAGCGGGGCTGCGGGCGCTCGACGCCCTATGCCGACCTCACCAACAACACGACCTGGCATCTCGTCGCCGATATCGAGCGGCTGCGGGAGAAATTCGGCTTCGCCACATGGCAGGTGTTCGGCGGCTCCTGGGGCTCGACGCTGGCGCTCGCCTACGCCGAGACGCACCCCGAGCGGGTCTCCGAACTCATCCTGCGCGGCATCTACACCGTCACCCGCCCGGAACTCGACTGGTACTACCGCTTCGGCGTCTCCGAAATGTTCCCCGACAAATGGGAACGCTTCCTCGCGCCGCTGAAGACCGACGCCGAGCGCGCCGACCCGATCCGCGCTTACCGCGCCTTGCTCACCAGCGAGGACGAGGCGGTGAAGATCGAGGCCGCCAAGGCCTGGGCGATCTGGGAGGGCGAGACCATCACGCTGCTGCCCAACCCCGCCTTCACCGCGCCCTGGCATGACGGGCATTTCGCGCTCGCCTTCTCGCGCATCGAGAACCACTATTTCTTCCACGATGCCTGGCTGGAGGACCGCCAGCTCCTCAACAATGCGCACAAGCTCGCCGGCATTCCCGGCGTCATCGTGCATGGCCGCTACGACATGCCCTGCCCCGCCCGCTACGCCTGGGAGCTGCACAAGGCCTGGCCGCAGGCCGAGTTCCACCTCATCGAGGGCGCCGGCCACGCCTATTGCGAGCCGGGCATCCTCGATCGGCTGATACGGGCGACGGACGGGTTTGGGGGGAGGTGAACACTTGACTTGCAACGTGATATAAATTCACTGAACATCAAATATGTAACGCTTTAAATATGGACTTTCCATGCCATTTTCCGAAGCACTGATCGATGTCGCAGTGAAGAGATATCAGCGAGAGCGCGATCGATACTCTAAGCTTGCAGAACGCGTTGCTGAAATTTGTAGAACAGACATATGCGAAGAGAACGCCATTCGCGCACAGGTCACATTCAGATCAAAAACCGTAAAATCATTTGAAGGGAAGTTGCGACGCTTTTCTTTGCAAGACACGCGAAACTACCAAACAGTCGATGAAATATTTGATAGCATCAGCGACTTAGCTGGAGTACGAGTGGCAACTTATAGATTTGAAGATTGCGCACTGGTAGAAAGCTTGTTAAAAAAATCATTTAGTGATGAAATTGAAAGATCGATAAGAACCGAAAATAAAGATAAAAATTTAACTAATTCTAATAATTTTTATCGATCAATACATTCACAAGTTTATTTGCCAGATGATGAATTGATTGGAATTTACGATAACTTGGATGATATTAGTTGCGAAATACAAATATGCACAATGATATCCCACGTATGGAATGAGATCGAGCACGATATTGTTTACAAGCCAACAATTGGCAGTCCATCTGAAGATGAAAGATTTTTATTGCGCGCACTCGGACAAAATGTTCGTTTAGGAGACGAATTCATATCGCGTCTTATTTCAGCTTTTGAAAAGAGAACTGAACAAAATGAAGGCCCATTTGCAGACATACATGATTTTGTTACAAAATTGAAAGAAAACTTCCAAATAAACACGCCATCCCTGAACTCTGGACATTTATTTGATCAATTAAAAATAATGAATATTAATTCAATACAAAAGATAAAAGACTGCATTGGTTTTTTTGATGGAGATTTAATTCGTACAAAAATTGAAAGTTTTAATGATTATCTGAGAGAAACATCAAATGATCTTAAGATGTCTCCCGACACTTCAGACATTTTACTAATTCCATTGTTTAATGTTAAGCTTGCTGAAATAATAGAGAGTCACAAAGGGCGGGTTGGAAGAGGGCACGGCAGACCAAGTCGTCTCTATCGGTTGGCGCGAAGGTATCAAGACTATCAGAATCGAGGTGCGCAGATTAGAGCGTAGGAACGACCCAAGACCGTGGTGTGCAACCGAGCGCCCCTTGCATCCCGCTCCCATCTGCCCGATATAGGCGCCGGGAGGTTGGCGGTGGACGAGCCACTCGCCAACCGGGTCAGGTCCGGAAGGAAGCAGCCCCAACGAGCCCGGTCTCGGGTCTCTGTCCAGCCTCCCACCCTTTCCCGCAGGACGGATGAAGCGGCCATGGCGAGCGGCGAGCGTATCTCGGAGCGCCGCAATGGCCTTGGCGCGGCGCGCGGCGGCATCGCCGTGGTGCTGCTCACCGGCCTCGCCGCCGTGACACGGCTGCCGCATGACACCTTCCTCGACGGCGTGATCGTGACCGCCATCGCCGCGCTGTCGCTCGGCGGCGCCTATGCGCTGTGGCGGCTGTCCCGCCGCGCGTCCGTCAGTGGCTGAGCGCCGGCGCTCGCCAGCCCCACCGATTTTTCCCCACCCCGGCGCCGGCCCGGTTGCCCTATCGGCTCCCCGCGATGATATGAAGGGGCCAGCAGCGAGGGACCATGAGCGCGGACAGCCACGATCTTCCGGCAGCCGAAGACGTCGATGCCTCCCCCGGTTTCGATCTCGGCGAGGCCCCGCAGAGCGTGCGCGGCGCGGTGACGCCCTATCGCGTGCTCGCCCGCAAATACCGGCCGCAGACCTTCGCCGACTTGATCGGCCAGGAGGCGATGGTCCGCACGCTGAAGAACGCCTTCAGCTCGGGCCGCATCGCGCAGGCCTATATCCTCACGGGCGTGCGCGGCGTCGGCAAGACCACCACCGCCCGCATCCTGGCCCGGGCGCTGAATTACGAGCCGGCGGACGGTCCCGCCGGGGGGGGCGCTCCGACGCTCGACATGCCCGTGCTCGGCCGGCATTGCCGCGACATCATCGAAAGCCGGCATGTCGACGTGCAGGAGATGGACGCGGCGTCCAACACCGGCATTGGCGACATCCGCGAGATCATCGAGGCTGCCCGCTACAAGCCGGTGCTGGCGCGCTACAAGGTCTTCATCATCGACGAAGTGCACATGCTCTCCACCGCCGCCTTCAACGGCCTGTTGAAGACGTTGGAGGAGCCGCCCGAGCATGTGAAGTTCATCTTCGCCACCACGGAAATCCGCAAGGTGCCGGTGACCGTGCTCTCGCGCACGCAGCGCTTCGACCTGCGCCGTGTCGATGCCGGGACGATGGCGCGGCACCTGCGCGGCATCTGCGACGCGGAAGGCGTCGGCATTGATGTGGAGGCGCTGAGCCTCGTCGCCCGCGCGGCGGAAGGCTCGGTGCGCGACGCGCTCTCGCTGCTCGATCAGGCCATCGCCCATGCCGGCGGGTCCGTGCATGGCGAACAGGTGCGCTCCCTGCTCGGCCTCGCCGATCGCGGGCGGGTCATCGACCTGTTCGAGGCGCTGATGAAGGGCGATATCGGCCAGGCGCTGACCGAGCTGCGCGAGCAATATGACAGCGGCGCCGACCCGGCGGTGGTGCTGACCGACCTCGCCGAGTTCACCCATCTCGTCACCAAGCTGAAGATCCTGCCGCAGACGGCGGACGATCCCTCGCTGATCGAGGCCGAGCGCACGCGGGGGCGCGAGTTCGCCAATGGCCTGTCCATGCGGGTGCTCTCGCGGGCGTGGCAGATGCTCAATCGCGGCCTCGCCGAGGTGCAGCAGGCGGCCAAGCCCATGCAGGCGGCGGAAATGGTGCTGGTGCGCCTCGCCTATGCCAGCGACCTGCCGACCCCCGACGAGGCGCTGCGCCGCCTGCGCGACAGCGCGGACGATGCGCCCGCCCGCCCGCCCTCCGGTGGCGGCGGATCGTCGGGTGGGGGATCGTCGGGTGGTTCATCTTCCGGCGGCTCGGCGGCCACCGCCATGGCGGCCCCGCGCTTTGCCGCCCCGAGCGCCGCCCCAAGCGCCGCGCCATCCTCGGCGCCCGTGGCGGCGAGCCATCTGTCGGTTGCCGCGCGCGGCACGCCGCAGCCCGCAGGGCGGACGGAAGCCAAGCCCAGCGTCGGGGTCAACACCCTCGCCGATCTCGTGGTGCTCGCGACGCAGAAGCGCGACCTCAAGGCCAAGTTCGCGCTGGAGAACCAGGTGCGCCCGGTCTCCTTCGAGGACGGCAAGCTGGAATTCTCCCTCGCGCCGGGTGCCTCCATGGCGCTGGTGCAGGAGCTTCAGACCAAGATTTCCGACTGGACCGGCAAGCGCTGGCTGGTCGCGCTCTCCCGCGAGGAGGGTGAGGCGACGCTGGCCGAGCAGGCCAAGTCCGCCCGCGAAACGCTGCTCACCGATGTGCGCGCCGACCCGCTGGTAGCCGCCGTGCTCGCCCGCTTCCCCGGCGCCTCGGTGGTGGATGTGCGCACGCAGGTCGCCGATGAGGGCCCGCCGCCGGGCTCGCTCGACGATTACGAAATGATGGCCGCGCGCGACGATGCCGGCCCGGACGATGATCTGGATTTTTAAAGGGAGCCTCGCATGAAAGACCTTCTCGGCATGATGTCCAAGGTGAAGGAGATGCAGGCCCGCATGGAACAGATGCAGGCCGAACTGGAAAGCATCGAGGTGGACGGCGCCTCGGGCGGCGGCATGGTCACGGTGCGCCTCACCGCCAAGGGCGCGCTGAAGGCGATCCGCATCGACCCGAGCCTGCTTAATCCCGACGAGGCCGAGATTCTCGAAGACCTCATCGTCGCCGCCCACGCGGAAGCCCGCGCCAAGGGCGAGCGGCTGATCCAGGAGAAGACGCAGGCGCTCACCGCCGGCCTGCCGATCCCGCCCGGCATGAAGCTGTTCTGAGAAGCGCGCGCCGGCCAGGCCGGCGCCTCGCGATCATGATGTGAAGCGTCGGGACAAGCCGGCGCGTCAGCCGGCCTTGGCCCGCTCCACCAGCGCCATGACGGCGCTGGCGATCTCGCCGGCGCGGGGGGCGAGCGGGCCGTCGAGGCGGCCATAGAGCGCGAACACCGCCGGCTGCACCACGCAGCCCAGCGCCATGGCGGCGGTGAGCGTCGCGCCCTCGCCGGACAATCCCGCGCCGCGCATCAGGCGCGCCACCGCTTCCACCACATTGCCCTCCGGCGTGTCCGGCACGTAGCGCAGATGGTCGTGCTGGTGGATGAGCAGGTAGGCGAACAGCGCCGGCTCGGCATCGAACAGCCGGCAGGCGAGCCCCACCACCGTGGCGATCTTCTCCGCCAGCGTGCCACCGCCCGCATCGACCGCGCTGATGTCGCGGGCGAGCGTGGCGTAGCGGGACAGGAATAGCTCGCGCGCCAGTTCCTCCTTGGAGGGGAAGTGGCGGTAGAGCGCCCCTTCCGACAGGCCGGCCGCCTGCGCGATGTCGCGCACCGAAGTGCCGTCCACGCCCTTGGCCGCGAACAGAGCCAGCGCCTCCGCCTCAATCCGCGCGCGCGTCTCCGTCCCGTCCCGGCCGCGCCGGGGCGCGGTGGAGGCGGCTCGGGCCACGGGGCGCGCGGGGCGAAGGCTCATGCCGGGCCTCCAGCCCCGCCCGCCGTGACGTTGCGGGCGGCGATCATCTCCAGCGCCATGACGCGCGCCTTGGTGAAGTCCACCTTGCCGGTGCCGAGCAGCGGCAGGCTGTCCATGGGCAGGATCTCGGCCGGGATCATCAGCTCGGTCACGCCAATCTCGCGCCCGTGCGCCTGCAGGGCCGCGCGGGTGAGGTCGGTGGCGGTGGTGAGCAGGAGGATACGCTCGCCGCGCTTGGCGTCGGGAATGGCGACCGCGACATGCTCCGCATCCGGCCGCAGCGCGGCCACCATGGCGTCGATGGCAGCGAGCGAGATCATCTCGCCGGCGATCTTGGCGAAGCGCTTGACCCGGCCGCGAATGGCGACGAAGCCCTCCTCGTCCAGCGCGACGATGTCGCCGGTGTCGTACCAGCCCTCCTCCGGTGGCTCGAGGACGCCCGGCGCCTCGGCGCGGATATAGCCGAGCATGATGTTCGGCCCGCGCACGCGCAGCCGCCCGCCTTCCTCGATCCCCGTCATCGGCTCCAGCACATGCTCGATGCCCGGCAGCATCCGGCCCACCGTGCCGGCGCGGTTGAACATCGGCGTGTTCACCGCCAGCACCGGCGCGCATTCGGTCACGCCATAACCCTCCAGAATGCGGTGGCCGAACTTCTCCATCCACACACGCCGCGTCTCCGTCTTCACCGGCTCGGCGCCGGCCACCACGAAGCGCAGCGAGCGGAAATCATAGGGGTTGGCCGTGCGGGCATAGCCCATGAGGAAGGTGTCGGTGCCGACAATGGCGGTGGCGTTGGTGGCGTAGACCAGTTCCGGGATGATCCGGTAGTGCAGCGGCGAGGGGTAGAGATAGGTCTTGAGGCCCGACACCATCGGCAGGATCAGCCCGCCGGTGAGGCCGAAGGAATGGAACACCGGCAGCACGTTGAACATGATGTCGGCCGGCGAGAAGTCGATCCGCGCCGCCACCTGCGCCACATTGGTCAGGATGTTGCGGTGGGAGAGCACGACGCCCTTGGGACTGCCTTCCGAGCCCGAGGTGAACAGGATGAAGGCCGGCTCGTCCGGGTGGGCGGGCTTGGGGTCGGGCAGCGGCAGCAACGCCTTGAACTTGTCGGCGCCGGTGACCTGGGCGCGCAGATCCTCGGTGAGCAGCACGCGCACATGCTTCGACAGCTCGGCCACCTCCGCCTCCAGCCGCGCCTTGTCGATGAAGGCCTGGGAGGCGACGACGATCTTCACCTGAGCCGCCTTGCAGGCCGCGACGAGGTTCACGGCGCCGGCGGTGTAGTTCAGCATCACCGGCACGCGGCCATGGCGGGACAGGCCCATCAGCACGACGGCGATGCCCGCTGCGTTGGGCAGCAGCACGCCGACCTTCTCGCCACGTTCGGTGACCTCTGCCAGCTTGTCGCCGAGGATGCGCGCGCCGAGCACCAGCTTGCGGTAGGTGAGCGCGGTGCCGAGCGGATCTTCCACCACGAGGCGCCCCATGCCGAGCCGCTCGCCCGCCTCCTTCACCGCCTGATAGATGGTCTGGTCGGTGTGCGAGGTCTCGAAGATTAGGTCCGACATGATGTCGTAGAGCGCCGCGCCCGCCGCGCGCCGGCGCTTGCGGCCGAACAGCTCCGGGTCGAGCTCGATGCGCTGCGGCGGCAGGATGGTGACGCGCACCTTGGGGAACAGGCGCTTGCGCGTCTGGTCCGGGGTGAGGCGCGAGAAATAGGTCTGCTCCAGCCCCTCGATGCGCACCGGCACCACCGGCGCCTTCGCCTTGTCGGCCACCAGCGCCGAGCCGTCATAGATCTTCATGATCGAGCCGGTGACGGTGATGCGCCCCTCCGGGAAGATCACCAGCCGCTCGCCCTGCTGGACGAGGCGGATGAGGTCGCGCGTCGCCAGCGGGCGAGTGGGGTCGAGCGGGAAGGCGCGGACCAGCTTGAGGAACGGCTTGATCCACCACCGCTCGGCGATGCCCGCATCGACCGCGAAGATCGGGTCGTGGTCGAGCAGCGCCATGATGAGCGGCGCGTCGAGGAAGCTCACATGGTTGATGGCGATGACCGAGCCGGGCCCGGCGGCCTTCAGATGCTCGGCGCCCTTCACCTCCACGCGGAAGGCGACGCGGAAAACGAGGCGGATCAGGTCGCGCAGCACATGGCCGCGGAAGGCCCGCGCCGTCAGGAAGGCGGCGACGAGCGTCGTCACGCCGATAAGCGCCAGCAGCGCCGGCGCGCCGACGCCGGCGGCCTGAAGACCGGCGACCACCACCGCGCCCACCGTCATGAAGGCGGCGTTCAGCACGTTATTGCCGGCGATGACGCGGGCGCGGCGATCCTCGCCCGCTTCCGCCTGCACGAAGGCGAAGGTCGGCACCACGAAGGCGCCGCCCGCGGCGGCGAGGCCGACAAGTCCGAGCGCGGCCAGCAGGCCGACATCCGAGGTGAGGAAATCATACCAGCCGATCGGCTCGGCGGCGGGCGTCAGCGCGGCGAAATGCGCGCCGAGGAACAGCGCGAAGCCCGCCATGACGAAGCCGGCGAACGGCACCAGCGCCAGCAATATGCGCCCTTCGGAGAGCTTGGCCGCCAGCGTGGAGCCGATGGCAACGCCGACAGTGAACAGCAGCAGGAACAGCGTGACGACGCCTTCCGTGCCGCCGACATCTTCCTTCACCAGCGTCGGCAGCAGCGCCAGCACCACAGCGCCGACCAGCCAGAACCAGGAGACGATGAGCGTGCCGCGCCAGATGGCGGGGGTGGCGCGCAGCTCGGAAATCAGCGCCACCGTGCTGCGCCAGATGTTGGCGTCGATCTTGAGATCGGGCGCGCCTTCCGCCGTGTGCGGAATGGCCCGCGCGCTCAGCCAGCAGATCACCGCGAAGACGAAGGTGAAGCCGGCCACCGCCCAGTCATGCGTATGGGTGACGGCGATGGCGCCGCCGACCGTGCCGCCGAGAATGGCGGCGAAGGTCGCCATCTCCACCAGCGCATTGCCGGAGACCAGCTCATCGCGGGCGAGATGGTCGGGCAGGATGCCGTATTTCACCGGCCCGAACAGCGCGCTCAGCGTGCCCATCAGGAACAGGCCGATGAACAGCAGCGGCAGCGAGCCGAGCACGAAGCCGGAGGAGGCGACGAGCACGATCCAGATCTCGGCGAATTTCAGCCGGCGGGCGATCAGCGCCTTGTCGTAGCGGTCGGCCAGTTGCCCGCCGAGGCTGGAGAACAGGAAGAAGGGCAGGATGAACACGCCGCCCGCCAGCGTCACCAGCGCCCCGCCGGTCTCCGCCGTCGAGGCGAGGCCGTAGAGGATGAGGAGCGCCATGGCGTTCTTCACGAAATTGTCGTTGAAGGCGGAGAAGAACTGGCACCAGAAAAGCGGCGCGAAGCGCCGTGACGTCATCAGCCGGGTGAACAAGGCGGAGCCTCCCGCATTTTGTTAGTGAACGATCACTTACATAAAATGCACCCGAGCGTCAAGATGGCCCCGGCCCCCATGCCGGCCCGTGAGCACCCGCCCGCGCGCCCACACAACACCCCGCGTCTTGCCGGGTTGCGCCCCTTCCTCTAAACCGCGCCGATACTCTTGAAGGACGGTGCCATGGCCAAGGACAAGCCCAGCAAACTCAAGGCGCGGATGCCGCGCGGCTTTGCCGATCGCGGGCCGGCCGAGCTCGGCGCCACGCGCGCCATGCTGGAGACCATCCGCAAGGTCTATGAGCTCTACGGCTTCGAGGCGCTGGAAACTCCCTTCATCGAATACACCGACGCGCTCGGCAAATTCCTGCCCGATCAGGACCGGCCGAATGAGGGCGTGTTCTCCTTCCAGGACGATGACGAGCAGTGGCTGTCGCTGCGCTACGACCTGACCGCCCCGCTCGCCCGCCATGTGGCGGAGAATTTCGACAAGCTGCCCAAACCCTTCCGCTCCTACCGGGCCGGCTGGGTGTTCCGCAACGAGAAGCCCGGCCCCGGCCGCTTCCGCCAGTTCATGCAGTTCGACGCCGACACGGTGGGCGCCCCCACCGTCGCGGCGGATGCCGAGATCTGCATGATGATGGCCGACACGCTGGAAGCGCTGGGCCTCAAGGGCCAGTTCGTCATCAAGGTCAATAACCGCAAAGTGCTGGACGGCGTGCTGGAGGCCATCGGCCTCGGCGGCGAGGAAAATGCCGGCCGCCGCCTCACCGTGCTGCGCGCCATCGACAAGTTTGACAAGGTCGGCATTGACGGCGTGCGCGACCTGCTCGGCCCCGGCCGCTGGGAGAACCCCGAGGCCAAGAGCGGGGATTTCACCAAGGGCGCGGGGCTGGATGAGGGGCAGACGCAGGTTGTCCTGTCCATGCTCACCCCCGGCGGTGGCGAATTTGTTCCGGCCAGCGCGACCTATCTCGACGGACGCCGCGAACTGGACGAGATCGAGGCGCTGGTGAACGGAGCCGGCTATCAAGAGCGAATCCGCATCGACCCCTCCGTCGTCCGCGGCCTTGAATATTACACCGGCCCGGTCTTCGAGGCCGAGCTGACCTTTACCGTCTCGGACGAGAAGGGCCGCCCGGTGCGCTTTGGCTCGGTCGGCGGCGGCGGGCGCTATGACGGGCTGGTCGGCCGCTTCCGCGGCGAGGCGGTGCCAGCGACCGGTTTCTCCATCGGCGTCTCGCGCCTCGCTTCCGCGCTCTCCTATCTGAAAACGGAAGCCAAACCCGAGTTCGGCCCGGTCGTGGTGGTGGTCATGGATCGCGACCAGACGGCCCATTATATGGGCCTCGTGGCGCAGTTGCGTAACAGCGGCATCCGCGCCGAGATGTATCTCGGCAACCCGAAGAATCTCGGCAACCAGTTCAAATATGCCGACCGGCGCAACTCGCCCTGCGTGGTCATCCAGGGCTCAGACGAGCGGGCCGCCGGCACGGTGCAGATCAAGGATCTGATCGAGGGCGCCAAGGCCGCCGCCGCCATCACCGACAATGCGGAATGGCGCGAGAGCCGCCCGGCGCAGTTTTCCTGTGCCGAGGCCGAACTGGTGGCCAAGGTGATCGAGGTGCTCGACCATCACGGCGTGCCGCACGGCGCGGCGCTGGGCTAAAGGGGCGGGCCATGGCGCTGTTCCCGCTCAGCTCCCGCGCCACCAGCGCGCTCGCCGGCGGCTTGGGCGCCGGCGCCGGCTTCCTCGCCACCGCCTCGCTCGAAGCGCGCTACCCCGCGATCGCGGAGAGCTTCGCGCTCTACGCGATCCTGATGTTCCTCGCCTCGTTCTTCTTTATCTCGGTGTTCCTCGACGTCCTCAACCGGCTGAACGCCCGACGGCGGGGCGAGTAGGCGGGGCGAGTAGGTGGCGCGTCTCAGAAGCCGTGCAGCGGCCCCTCGACGGAGATCTCCACCCCCTCCAGCGTGCCCTTGCGGTGCGGCGCGGCGGGCGGAGCGAGATGCGGCTCCACATCCGCCTTGAAGGCCTTCAGCGCGTCGCGCTGCGCGGCAATGCTGCGCGCCTCCAGCCGCAGGCGGAAATCGGCGGGGTTGAGACCATGGGCCTCGAACCAGCTGGAGAGCTCTTTGATGGCGCCTTTCATGATGAACCGTCCTCATGGGAAATGCGTGCGGCGGTGAGATAGGCGCCACCTCGGGGCGTTGCCAGAGGGACGAGGTCCGCGTTCCCGCTACGGCCGGCGGCAAGCGGGACGGCCGGGAAAGGCGCGGCCCGCGGGCACGCAACCTCGGAAGCGACGCTGCCTCCCCCGGCACAGCGTCAGGACCGGGCTTGACCCGGCCATCCACGACTTCCTCGTCGCGCCCGGCCCAAGTCGTGGATCCCCGGGCCAAGCCCGGGGATGACGGCGTAAGGGTGGGAGCCGCGTGAGCGAAGGCGGCACGCGATCCCGGATCGGCCTTTGGCCGTCCGGGATGACGGCTATAGGTTGCCGCCATCCCCCATCCCATCGTCATCCCGGCCGCAGCGTAGCGGAGAGCCGGGATCGCGGGCCGATGGGGCTCATCGGGCGCATCATCACCACCTGCACAGCGTCATGGCCGGGCTTGACCCGGCCATCCACGACTTGCCGCTGTCGCGCCCGGCCCAAGTCGTGGATCCCCGGCCCAAGCCCGGGGATGACGGCGTGAGGGTGGGGACCGCGTGAGCGAAGGCGGCACGCGATCCCGGATCGGCCTTTGGCCGTCCGGGATGACGGCTATAGGTTGCCGCCATCCCCCATCCCATCGTCATCCCGGCCGCAGCGTAGCGGAGAGCCGGGATCGCGGGCCGAAGGGGCTCATAGAGCGCATCATCACCACCTGCACGGCGTCATGGCCGGGCTTGACCCGGCCATCCACGACTTGCCTCTCGTGGCGCCCGACCGAAGTCGTGGATCCCCGGGCCAAGCCCGGGGATGACGGCGTGAGGGCGGGAACCGCGTGATCAAGTCGGAGCGCGATCCCGGCTCGGCCTTTGGCCGTCCGGGATGACGGAAACAGAGACGACGGCAAACAAGGCTTGTAGGAAAAAAAACCTAGACATTCACCCCAATCTCCGTCATCCTACCCGTACCTGTCCCCACCGAGGGGTGCGTCCGGAGCGTCCGGAGCGTCCGGAGCGTCCGGAGCGTCCGGAGCGGCCGGCGTGGGGGATGGGGGCGGTGGCGGCGTCGGCGGGCTTAACGCACCCGAAGGCGTCGCGGCCCAAGTCGGGTGTTCCCGTGCGGCGTAGCGCCGTTCACGGGCGGGATGCTACGCGCCTTCAAGCGCGTGGGCGCCGCCTTCAGTGGAGGATAACAAGTCTGACTCCTCCAGGGGCCATTCGGAGCAAGCCATAAAACACCGCGTGCGGGGCGCCGGGAGCGGCGCGTCGGTTGGCTGAGTGAAGGCTTGCACCACCTTTTAAAACAAAGGTGCAGGCGGCCGCCGTTGGCGTCCGCCCCGGTGCCCCGCGCGCCCTTCTTTGGGCTGTCGGTGCCTGACGCAGAACCCCGGCCGCGACGCGGCGCGGGGGTTTTGGTGTGGGCGGAGGGAGGGGCGGTTTTGGTGCGGGTGCGTTTGCGGGACCGACTGGCGGCACGCGATCCCGGCTCGGCCTTCGGCCGTCCGGGATGACGCTTCACAAAGGGGCCGGCGTCACGGGGGGCGGCATCCCGGCCCCGGACGTGAGCCGGGGGACGGCTTCCATTCAACTCTGGCGCGGCGCCCTACACCCTCACGCCGTCATGGCCGGGCTTGGCCCGGCCATCCACGACTTCCCGCCGCTGCGCCGGCCCAAAGTCGTGGATCCCCGGGCCAAGCCCGGGGATGACGGCGTGAGGGGTGGGAGGCCGCCCGAACGAGGCGCCCCCCGATCCCGGATCGGCCTTCGGCCGTCCGGGATGACGGTGGGAGGAATGGGGAACGCCCCCGTGCGGCAACCATGTCATGTGCCGTGCATGGACCGGGCCCGCCCCCTTTGCTAGAAGCGCGCGGCGCGCCCGCCGGGCGCTCCTCGACTGATCGCAGCGGACCAGAGCCCCATGCCCGCCGAAATGAGCCACGCCGACGACTTGCTCGCGCTCTATGCGCGGGCCGGATTCGCGCGTGTCGAGCCGCCGGTGCTCCAGCCGGCCGACGCCTTTCTCGACCTCTCCGGCGAGGAAATGCGGCGGACCATGTTCATCACCACCGACCCGGAGGGGCGCGAGCTCTGCCTGCGGCCGGACCTCACTTTGCCCGTGTGCCGCCTCTACATCGCCGACGGTGCCGCCCAGCCGCGCGATTTCGCCTATCTCGGCCCGGTGTTCCGCTCGGATGTGGCGCAGGGCGAGCTGTTGCAGGCGGGTGTGGAATCCTTCGGCCGCACGGATCGCGAAGCCGCCGATGCCGAGCTTCTGGCGCTGGGGCTGGAGACGGCCGCGCTCTGGGGCGTGATCGACCCGACCATCCGCCTCGGCGATGCCGGGCTGTTCGCCGCCCTGCTCGACGCGCTTGACCTGCCGCCCGGCTGGCGGCGCCGGCTGATGAAGGATTTCGCCCGCTCCGGCGATCTGCGCGCCGATCTCGAGGCGCTGAAGCAGCGCCCGGAAGCCGGCGGCGTTTCCGCCCATGCCGGCGTGCTCTCGGCGCTGGCCGGCTCCGACCCCGCCGCCGCCCGCGCGCTGGTGGCGGACCTGCTGTCCATCGCCGGCATCACCACGGTGGCCGGCCGCACCGTCTCAGAAATCGCCGAGCGCTTCCTGGAGCAGGCCGCCCCCGGTGACGCGGAGGGGCTGGCGCCCGAGAAGGTCGCGGTGCTCGAGCGCTATCTCGCCATTCAGGGCAATCCCGACGCCGCCGCCGGCGCGCTGCGGGCGCTGGCCGACGAGGCGGGGCTGGACCTTGCCGCCGCGCTCGACAGCTTCGAGAGCCGCACCAATTTCATCGCCGCGCAGGGCATCGAGCCCGAGCGCCTGTCCTTCGCCGCCGCCTTCGGCCGGCCGCTCGACTATTACAGCGGCATGGTGTTCGAGCTGCACGAGAATGGAAACGGCGCGCCACTGGTCGCCGGCGGGCGCTATGACGGGCTGCTCGCCCGGCTCGGCGCGCCGGAGCCCGTGCCGGCGGTCGGTTTCGCCGTCTGGCTCGACCGCCTCGACGCCGTGGAGGCGCGCCAATGACATCGCCCCTTATCGTCGCCGTTCCCTCCAAGGGCCGGCTGCAGGAAAACGCCACCGGCTTCTTCGGCCGCGCCGGCATGACGCTGAACCAGTCGCGCGGGGCGCGCGACTATCGCGGCACGCTATCGGGCGTCGAGGGGGTGGAGGTCGCCTATCTCTCCGCCTCCGAGATCGCCAGCCAGCTCGCGGCGGGCGCCGTGCATCTCGGCGTCACCGGCGAGGATCTGGTGCGCGAGAGCATTCCCGACGCCGATTCCAAGGTGCTGCTGGTGGAGGGCCTCGGCTTCGGCCACGCCAATGTCGTGGTGGCGGTGCCGCAGGCCTGGATCGACGTGCGCACCATGCGCGACCTCGACGATGTGGCGACGCATTTCCACGCCAGCCGTGGCCGGCGCATGCGGGTGGCGACCAAATATCTCACCCTCACCCGCGCCTTCTTCGCCCGGCACGGCATCGTCGATTACCGCATCGTCGAAAGCCTGGGCGCCACCGAAGGCACGCCGGCGGCCGGCACGGCGGAGCTGATCGTCGACATCACCACCACCGGCTCGACGCTGGCGGCGAACGCGCTGAAGGTGGTGGATGACGGGGTGATCCTGCGCTCCGAGGCCAATCTGGTTGCCTCGCTCTCGGCCGACTGGAACGCGGGCGCGCGGGCGGCGGCGCGGGCGCTGCTCGACCGGGTGACGGCGGCAAAGCGCGCGGCCACCATGCGCGAGGTGAAGACGCGCTTCACCGCCTGCGACAGCGTGGTGGTGAGCGAGGCGGTGCGCCGCTTCCGCTGCACCGCGCCCTTCGGCGCGCCGACCTCGTCCGGCATGGTTACGCTGCACTGCCCGCCCGACACGCTGCACGGCCTCGCCGTGTTCCTGCGCGAGAAGGGGGCGTCGACGGTATCAGTCGGCCCGCTCGACTATGTCTTCGCGGCCGAAAACCCGCTCTACGCGAAGCTGGAAGCGCGGATCGGCTGACGGAACGGCGGGAGCACACGTCCCGCCTGTCGTGAACCGTCTCACGGCGTCATGGCCGGGCTTGGCCCGGCCATCCACGACTTCCCGACTGTCGCGCCCAGCCAAAGTCGTGGATCCCCGGGCCAAGCCCGGGGATGACGTCGCTCATGACAGTGCTCACGGGGCATGCGATCCCGGATCGGCCTCCGGCCGTCCGGGATGACGCAGACGGCGCGTCAGCCCTGCGCGGCCTGCGCGTCGGTCGTGGCGTCCAGCGCGGCGAAGGCGGGGGCTTCGCCGAGCGCGTGGCCGAACAGGACGAGGCAGGGGCCGGTGGCGCCGTCGGCAACCGCCTGCTCAAGCGCCCCGGCCAGCGTGCCCACCGTCGCCGGCACCTGCCGCTCCTGCGGGCGGGTGGCGGCGAAGATGGCGATGGCCGGCGTCGCCGGATCGAGCCCGGCCGCCATGGCCTTGGCCGCGAGTTCCCCCCAGGTGCGCTGGGGCATGTAGACCACCGTGGTCGCGGCCGGGTCCGCCAGCGCGCCCCAGTCGAGATCGCGCGGCAGCTTGCCGTCGCGCGCATGGGCGGTGACGAATTGCAGCCGGCGGGCATGGTCGCGATGGGTGAGCGAGGTGGCGAGCCGGCTCGCAGCGCCCTGCGCGGCGGTGATGCCGGGCACCACCTCGACCGGCAGGCCGGCCTTGCGGGCCTCCGTGATCTCCTCGCCGGCGCGCCCGAACACCATCGGGTCGCCGCCCTTGAGGCGGACCACGCGCTTGCCTTGCTTCGCCAGCGCCACCATCAGCGCATTGATGTCGTCCTGCTTGCAGGAGGGCTTGTAGCCGGTCTTGCCGACCAGCATCTTGCGCGCCTCGCGCCGGGCGACATCCAGCACCGCCGGGGCGACGAGATCGTCATAGAGCACGACATCGGCCGATTGCAGCACGCGGACGGCCTTCAGCGTCAGCAGCTCCGGGTCGCCCGGCCCGGCGCCGACCAGCGCGACCGAGCCGCGCGGGGAATCGCTGCGCCCGGTCTGCGCGTCAGCAAGCAGTTCCGCCTTGAGCGCCTCGGAGGGCTCCTCCTCGGGCGCTTCCAGCGCCGCGCCGGTGAAACGCTCCCAGAAGCGGCGGCGGCCCTGATAGGACAGCTCCAGCGCCTGCACCGCCGGGCGCCACTGGCGCGCCGCCTCGGCCCAGCGCTTGAAGCCCTGCGGGATCACCGCCTCGATCTTGGCACGCACCGCCTGGCCGAACACCGGGGCGGCACCGTCGGTGGAGATGCCGACCACCAGCGGCGAGCGGTTGACGATGGCGCCGAAGGCGAAATCGCAATAGGCGGGCTTGTCGACCACGTTCACCGGCACCCCGGCGGCCTGCGCGGCGGCGCGGAAGCGGGCGCAGTCGTCCTCTTCCTCCAGCGCGCCGATGGCGAGCGCCGCGCCGGCCAGATCGTCCGGCGCCCAGTCGCGGGCGATGAGCGTGATCGCGCCGGCGGGCGGGGCGCTGGCCAGCGCGTGCAGATCCTCGCAGAACTCGGCGGCATAGACGAGAAGGTCGGCGCCGGCGGCGGCGAGCAGTTCGGCCTTCCAGGCGGCAGCTTCCGAGCCGCCGGCCAGCACGACGCGCCGCCCCTCCAGCGTGAAGAACACCGGCAGGCGCGCCAGCGGCGCCATGCGCGCCCCATTCGGGGCGGCGCGGCGGGACGGGGCGGGCGGCGGCGTATCGGTGCTCATGGCGGGTCGGTCGGGCTCGCGTAGGGAATGGCGCTTATTACACAGACTTTACGTCCATTGAAATCAATAAACGTGTATCGTCCGGTAAATTCAGTGCCCCTTTTCCGACAGCCGGTCGGTCCAGGCCAGCACCACGCCGGAGACGACGAACACCATGTGGATGATGACCAGCCACATGAGCTGCTTCTCGTCCACGCCCTTGTCGAGATTCATGAAGGCCTTGAGCAGGGCAATGGCGGAGATGGCGACGATGGAGGCGAGCAGCTTCTGCTTCAGCCCGGCAAAGTCCACCTTGGTCATCCATTCCGGCCAGTTTTCATGGCCCTCGGCATCAATGCGCGAGACGAAATTCTCATAACCCGAGAAGATCACGATGATGACCAGGCTGCCAGTGAAGGTGAGGTCGATCAGCGCGAGCAGGCCGAGGATGATGTCGGCCTCATCCGAGGCATAGGCATGGGTGACAAAGTGGAACAGCTCATGGCCGAACTTGAACAGCAGCACCAGCAGCGCAATGACAAGCCCGATATAGAACGGCGCCATGATCCAGCGGCTGATGAAGATGAAGCGTTCGATAAGCTTCTGCATGGGGCGGGTCCACTCCCTTTCGCGACTGCGAAGGGGTGACACGGCGCCCGCCCGGCGGCAAGGCCCCTAGGCGAACGCCGGCCTTCCATCGGGCCGGCGCCGCGTCTCGGAGCCCCGCGCTCAGCGCGGCGGCATCTTCTGGTAGGTGTTCTTCAGGTCGTCCTGAACCACCGTTGCCGTGCCGCTGGCGGTGAGCAGCAGGTCGGCGTCGGGCGTGCGCGTGCCATAGCTCCAGCCGGCGGGCAGCTTCAGCTTGGCGCCAAGCGCCGGCAAGTCGGCATAGGTGAGCGCCGGGTCGACGATCTGGGCGTAGGACTGCATCACATAGACCGCCCCGTCCGGCGCGGTGAGGGTGAAGACCGGCTTGCCGGCATCGAAGCGGTAGGTGGTGTCGCGCTCTATGGTTTGCTCGGTATAGGCCGGCCCCATCACCTGATGCAGGGACAGGCCCACCTCGGCGCGCTTGGCCAGCGTGATGCCGCCGATTGTGATGACCTCGCCGGTCTTGGTGGCACCGGTGGCGCTGATGCCGTCCATGATGAAATGGCGCGGCCCGTTCATCACCACGGCGAGCGTATCGAACTGGCGGAACAGCTGGAGACGGGTGAGCGCCTCCCATTTGTCGGCCGGGCAGTCGTCGAAGCCGAGCGTGTTGTAGACCGAGGCGCGCAGCCCCTCGCGGGTCACATGAACCGGCACGATCTCGCAATAGCGCGCATCGCGCAGCGTCGCGGGTAGTTGCGGCACCGGCGGCGCGGGCGACTGGGCCTGTACGCTCGGCACGGCGAAGGGGAGCGCCGCCACGAGGGCGGCGAGGAAGAAGCGGGGTGTCAGGCGGGCGGTCACGGCGGTCCCTCGCGGGTGGCTACGATGGCCCGAGACTACGTCCGCCGCCCCGCCCGGCGGAAGGTGCCGCCGGCGATGCGATCAACAATCGACACCCCCACACGGGAAGATCGGGCGGCGGGTACGCCCCCGCCCGCAGGCTTCAGGCGGTGACGCCGGTGCCGATCGGGCAGGAGACGCCGGTGCCGCTGAGCGCGCAATAGCCGTTCGGGTTCTTGGCGAGGTACTGCTGGTGGTACTCCTCGGCGAAATAGAACACCGGCGCCTCGACGATCTCGGTGGTGATCGGCGGGTAGCCATTGGCCTTCAGCGCCACGTCATAGGCGGCGCGGCTCGCCTCGGCGGCGGCCTTCTGCGCGGGCGAGGTAGCGTAGATGCCCGAGCGGTAGGTGGTGCCGACATCATTGCCCTGGCGCATGCCCTGCGTCGGGTCGTGGATCTCCCAGAACAGCTTGAGAAGCTGCTCATAGCTCACCTGCGCGGGATCGAAGACCACCAGCACCGCCTCGGCATGGCCGGTGAGGCCGGTGCAGGTCTCCTCATAGGTCGGGTTCGGGGTGATGCCGTTGATGTAGCCGACGGCGGTGACCCAGACGCCGGGCGTCTGCCAGAACTTGCGCTCGGCGCCCCAGAAGCAGCCGAGGCCAAAGATCGCGGTCTCCAGACCCTCGGGATAGGGCCCCTTGAGCGGGCGCTTGTTGACGAAATGGTGGGTGGCGGTGGGAAGCGGGCGCGACCGGCCGGGCAGCGCCTCGGCGGGGGTCGGCATTTCGGGACTCTTCTTGAAGAAGAACATGGCGCGTCCTCGCGTTGGATGGCGCCAATGTAAGTATCGCGAGCGATTTTTGCGAGGGTCGAGGCCGCGCGACCCCCTCGCGAACCGCGTCAGTCGGCGCGCGGACGGCCCAGCAGCATGAGCACGAGGCCGATCACCGCCAGCACGAGAAAGAGCGGGGCCTGAAGGATCGGCGCGACCACCAGATCCCATGTGCCCGCCGGCAGCCTGTCGCCGATCCATTGCTGGAAGGCGGCGAGGCTCTCCTCATGGGTGGCGAGCCAGGTGACGCCGAGCGGGGTGGCGACCAGCTCGGCCGAGGCGATGGAGCGCACCCCGTCCAGCACCAGCGCGACGAAGCCGCCGGCCATCAGCCAGATGCCGAGAAAGCGCAGCAGGAAGCGGATCATGCGCAGCACGTCGACCTCATCGCCCCAGAGCCCCGCGCACCCATATGCGCGCCGCCCCCTCTTAGACGCCCGCGCCGGGCGCGGGCAACCCCATGGCGGGCGACACTGTGAAAGCCCTGCTGCGGCGCGGCATTGCGCCGCCGCCTCGCGCGTCCGTGAAGACACCTAGCCTTGACCTGCATCAAGGCCGCGACCTTCCCGCAGCGCGAAAGCTCCAGCCGGAAAAATGGAGTCGTTCCAGGTCTGATGTGGGCACGCCACCAGGATCCGGGCGAGGAGGGTCTGATGTCGCAGCAAAGCAGCGTCGCCGGGGGCGCAAAGAAGAGTCTGACATTCGGCGAGGGTGGCCTTGCCGTCGTCTTCGCCCTTCTCGCCCTCTCAACCATCACCGTGGCGGCGAAGGCGCAGGACAGCGCCTATGCCTTCCACGCCTATCTGTCGGCCTTTGCGAGCCTGGCGACGGTGTTCGTCATCCTCAACCGCTACATGGACCGCCCGGCCGAGCTGCCGGCGCTGACCATCGACGGCAAGCCGAACTACAATTTCGGGCCTGTGAAGTTCGCAACCATCGCGGCGGTGTTCTGGGGCATTGCCGGCTTCCTGGTCGGCGTCGTCATCGCCTTCCAACTTGCCTTTCCGGTGCTGAATTTCGACCTGCCCTGGACCGCCTTCGGACGGCTGCGGCCGCTGCACACCTCGGCGGTGATCTTCGCCTTCGGCGGCAATGTGCTGCTGGCGACCTCTTTCTATGTGGTGCAGCGCACCTCGCGCGCCCGGCTCGCCGGCTATCTGGCGCCGTGGTTCGTCGTGCTCGGCTACAACTTCTTCATCGTCATCGCCGGCACGGGCTATCTGCTCGGCATCACCCAGGGCAAGGAATACGCCGAGCCGGAATGGTACGCCGACCTGTGGCTGACCGTCGTGTGGGTGACCTATCTGCTGGTCTTCCTCGCCACGCTGTGGCGCCGGCAGGAGCCGCATATCTATGTGGCGAACTGGTTCTACCTCGCCTTCATCGTCACCATCGCCGTGCTGCATCTCGGCAACAATGCCAGCATCCCGATCTCGGTGTTCTCGCCCAAGTCCTACATCGTCTGGGCGGGCGTGCAGGATGCGATGGTGCAGTGGTGGTACGGCCATAACGCGGTCGGCTTCTTCCTGACCGCCGGCTTCCTCGCCATCATGTACTACTTCATCCCCAAGCGCGCCGAGCGGCCGGTCTACTCCTACCGGCTGTCGATCGTGCATTTCTGGGCGATCATCTTCCTCTATATCTGGGCCGGCCCGCATCACCTGCACTACACCGCCCTGCCCGACTGGGCGCAGACGCTGGGCATGACCTTCTCGATCATGCTGTGGATGCCCTCCTGGGGCGGCATGATCAACGGCCTGATGACCCTCTCCGGCGCCTGGGACAAGCTGCGCACCGACCCGGTGCTGCGCCTGATGGTGGTCTCGGTCGCCTTCTACGGCATGTCGACCTTCGAGGGTCCGCTGATGTCGGTGAAGGCGGTGAACTCGCTCAGCCACTACACCGACTGGACCATCGGCCACGTCCATTCCGGCGCGCTGGGCTGGGTCGCCTACATCTCCTTCGGCGCGATCTACTGCCTGGTGCCGTGGCTCTGGCAGAAGCGCGAGCTCTACTCGCTGCGCCTCGTCAACTGGCACTTCTGGATCTCCACCATCGGCATCGTCTTCTACATCTCGTCGATGTGGGTGGCGGGCATCCTGCAGGGCTTGATGTGGCGCGCCTACACCTCGCTCGGCTTCCTCGAATACTCCTTCATCGAGACCGTCGAGGCGATGCACCCCTTCTACATCATCCGGGCGCTGGGCGGCGTGCTGTTCCTGATCGGCGCCCTGCTGATGGCCTTCAACATCTTCATGACCATCCGCCAGCCGGGAACCGTCGAAGCCGACACCGGCGTGCGGACCCCGTCCCTCGTGCCGGCTGAGTGAGGACAGACACATGGCTGAACTGGCCGCATCCCCCAAGAAGTCCTTCTGGGCCAAGCACGCCTTCTTCGAGAAGAACTCGATCTGGCTGATCATCGGCATCCTGCTGGTGATCTCGGTCGGCGGGCTCGTCGAGATCGTACCGCTCTTCTACCTCAAGAGCACGATCGAGACCGTCTCCGGCGTGCGCCCCTACACGCCGCTCGAGCTCGCCGGGCGCAACATCTATGTCCGCGAGGGCTGCTACAACTGCCACTCGCAGATGATCCGCCCGCTGCGCGACGAGGTGGAACGCTACGGCCACTACTCGCTGGCGGCCGAGAGCATGTATGACCACCCGTTCCAGTGGGGCTCCAAGCGCACCGGGCCGGACCTTGCCCGCGTCGGTGAGAAGTATTCCGACGAGTGGCAGCGCCAGCACCTCGCCGATCCGCGCTCGGTGGTGCCGGGCTCGATCATGCCGGGCTACCCGTTCCTGGAAAAGACGCCGCTGAAATACGAGAACATCGGCGAGGACGTCGCGGTCAACGCCATCCTCGGCGTGCCCTACACGGACGAGATGAAGGAAAAGGCGATCGCCGACCTGCGCCTCCAGGCGACCCTGGATGGCGACGCGGCGGAGCTGCAGAAGCGCTACCCCGGCGCCCATGTCCGCGACTTCGACGGCAACCCGAAGGAAATCACCGAAGCCGACGCGCTGATCGCCTATCTCCAGGCGCTCGGCACCATGGTCGACTTCAAGCTCTATGACGACAAGGCGAATATTCGCTGAGGGAGATGGACATGAACGAGACCTATCGCGCCCTCGCCGAATTCGCCCAGACCTGGGGGCTTCTCTACTTCGTGGGCCTTTTCCTCTGCGTGCTGGTCTATGCGCTCTCGCCCTCGCGCAAGGCGCAGTTCGACCACGCCGCCCGCCTGCCTCTGAGCGAGGACTGACATCATGGCCGATATTCACAAACCCGATGTGGACGCCATCAGCGGCGTCGCGACGACCGGCCACGAGTGGGACGGCATCCGCGAGCTGAACACCCCCCTGCCGCGCTGGTGGCTGTGGGTCTTCTACCTCACCATCGTCTGGGCGGTGGGCTATTGGATCGTGTACCCGGCCTGGCCGCTGGTCAGCTCCTATACGAGCGGCGTGCTCGGCTGGAAGTCGCGCGATGCGGTGCAGGTGCAGCTTGCCGACCTCACCGCGCAGCGCGCCGTCTTCGCCGACAAGCTGGCGGCCGCCTCGCTGGAGCAGATCGAAAGCACGCCGGAGCTGCTCTCCTTCGCCCGGGCGCAGGGCCGCGCGGCCTTCGCCAATAATTGCGCGCCCTGCCATGGCGCGGGCGGCGGCGGTGCCAAGGGCTACCCGAACCTGAATGACGACGACTGGATGTGGGGCGGCTCGCTGGAGCAGATCCAGCAGACCCTGCTGCACGGCATCCGCTCGGCGGACCCGGACGCGCATGTCGGCGACATGCCCGCCTTCGGCCGCGACGGCATCCTGCAGCGCCCGGAGATCGTCGCGGTGGCGGATTATGTCCGCTCGCTCAGCAACCTGCCGGTGCCGGCGGGTGTCACCCCCGACCTCGCCAAGGGCAAGGAAGTGTTCGAGGCGAACTGCGCCGCCTGCCACGGCGCCGACGCCAAGGGCAATATCGAGCTCGGCGCGCCGAACCTCACCGACGGCATCTGGCTGTATGGCTCCGGCCGCGACAGCGTGATAGCCACGCTGACCAATGGCCGCGGCGGCATCATGCCGGCCTGGGGCACGCGCCTCGACCCGACGACCATCAAGGCGCTGACCGTCTATGTCCACGCGCTAGGTGGCGGCCAGTAAGAACCCTTTCCGATCCGGTGGCGACGCCTGATCGGAGACCGGCATGCCGGCGCGCGCTGAAGGGCGCGCGCGGCCCGACACCTCTCCCGGATCGGTCCAGCGGACCGTCCGGGATGACGGCGTGAGGGAAGCCTGGCACGTCGTGGCGGACCGTGGCGTGCCGCCGCATAAGCATTTTCCCGCCCGTCATCGACCGGATCAAAGGCGTAGCTTCGAAGCCCTAAAAGAAGCTGTCGCCGTGCCCGGGGAAGACGATGAACGTGGCAACAAAACCGCAGACCGTGGACACCGAGATCGACGGACCGCTCTATGAGGCGCGCCGCAAGATCTACCCGATCGCCGTCCACGGCACGTTCCGCCGCATCAAGTGGATGCTGCTCGTCATCACGCTCGGCATTTATTACCTGCTGCCCTTCCTGCGCTGGGACCGCGGCCCGAACGCCCCCTCCCAGGCGGTGCTGGTCGATCTGGTCAATGGCCGCTTCTACTTCTTCTTCATCGAGATCTGGCCGCAGGAAATTTATTACGTCACCGGGCTGCTGATCCTCGCCGCGCTGGTGCTGTTCCTGATGAACGCCGTCGCCGGCCGGCTGTGGTGCGGCTATCTGTGCCCGCAGACCGTGTGGACCGACCTGTTCCAGGCCATCGAGCGCATGGTCGAGGGCGATCCGCGCCAGCGCCGCGAGAAGCTCAAGCACGCCTCGCGCGCCCAGCGCGCCTTTGAGGCCGCGTCCAAGCATTTCCTCTGGCTGATGGTCGCGTGGTGGACCGGCGGCGCCTGGGTGCTTTATTTCGCCGACGCGCCGACGCTGACCCTGCAGCTCCTCAAGGGCCAGGGCCCGGCCGTCGCCTATCTGTGGATCGGCATCCTCACCTTCACCACCTATGTGCTCGCCGGCCACATGCGCGAGCAGGTGTGCACCTATATGTGCCCGTGGCCGCGCATCCAGGCGGCGCTGACCGACGAATACGCGCTCAACGTCACCTATCGCTATGACCGGGGCGAGCCGCGCGGCTCCTTCAAGAAGACCGAGGCGCTGAAGCGCGAGGGCCTGCCGGCCGGCGACTGCATCGACTGCCGGCAGTGCGTCTCCGCCTGCCCGACGGGCGTCGACATTCGCCTCGGCAGCCAGCTCGCCTGCATCCAGTGCGGCCTGTGCATCGACGCCTGCGACACGGTGATGAAGAAGGTCGGCCGCCCCACGGCGCTGATCGCCTACGACACCGAGATGAACGTGCAGCGCCGCATCAAGGGGCAGGCGCCGATCACCCGCATCTTCCGCGCGCGCACCGTGCTCTATCTCGCGCTGATCGCGCTGATCGGCGGCATCATGCTCTACACGCTCGCCGCGCGGACCACGGAGAGCGTCTCGGTGCTGCATGACCGCAACCCGCTCTTCGTCCAGCTCTCGGATGGCTCGATCCGCAACGCCTACACGCTGCGCATCGTCAACAAGCTGAACCAGCCGCGCCGCTTCGCCATTTCGGTGGCCGGCGTGCCGGACGCCCGGCTCGAAGTCGCCGGCGGGGTGAGCACGATGGTCAATGACCAGCCGGTGGTCGAGGTCGGACCGGACCAGACCTATGAGCTGCGCGTGCTGGTCTCGACCCACGCCAAGCTGCCGGCCAACGCCTCGCTTCCCGCGACCTTCACCATCACCGACGTCGCCGCCGGCCAGGCGAGCACGGCCCCCGACCACTTCAAGGGCCCCTGAGGAGAACCGCCATGGCCTATGACGTCACCGATGCCGCCGGGCCCGCCGGCCGTCCGATCACCGGGCGCCAGATCACCGGGCGCACTGTGCTCGCCATCTTCCTCGGCTTCTTCGGCATCGTCTTCGCCGCCAATTTCTTCCTGGTGCGTGCGGCGGTGACCAGCTTCGGCGGCGTGGAAACAGAAAGCTCCTATAAGGCCGGGCTCGACTTCCGCCGCGACAGCGAGGCCGCGGCAGCGCAGGCCCAGCTGCGCTGGCAGGTCGACGCCCATGTCGAGCCGTCCCGCGTAGTAGTGAGCGCGCGCGACGCGATGGGCCTGCCGCTCGACGGCGTCGATCTCGCCGTGGAGCTGCATCACCCGACCAACCGCAAACTCGACATGGTGCTGACGCCAAGCGAGCTCGCCGCGGGCCAGTGGAGCGCGCCTAGCGATATTCCGGCCGGCCAGTGGGAGCTGGTGATCGACTTCACGCGCGGCGGCGAGCGGGTCTACCGCTCGATGAACCGCATCATCGTGCGCTAGGGCACTCGCATGGGCGCGCAGGTGATCGCCTTTCCCCGTGCGGCCGAGCCGGCACCGGCCATCGCTGCGCCGACGCCGGCTGAAGCGCCGCGCGATTTCTCGCTGTTCCTGCGCGAGGAGGCCGGTGGCGGGGCGGAGATGGCGTTCGCCATCGAAGGCATCGACTGCGCCGCCTGCATCGACGAGATCGAGGACGCGGCCGAGGCGCTGGACGGTGTCGCCCGCGCCCGGCTGAACTACACCGCCCACCGCCTCACCGTCGGCTGGGCGGCGCGCGAGAAAGCACGCCCCGAAGCGGTACTCGACGCGCTCGGGCGGATCGGCTACCGCGCCTACCCGTTCGAGGCGGACCGGCTGGAAGCCATCGAGCACGCCAATGCCCGGCATTTGCTACGCTGCCTCGCGGTCGCGGGCTTCGCGGCGATGAACATCATGCTGCTCTCGGTCTCGATCTGGTCGGGCAACGCCACCGACATCACCCCGGAGACGCGCGACCTGTTCCATTGGCTGTCGGCGGTGATCGCGCTGCCGGCCGCCGCCTATGCCGGACAGCCCTTCTTCCAGAGCGCACTGCGGGCGCTGAAGTCGCGCTCGCTCAACATGGACGTGCCGATCACGCTCGGCGTCATGCTGGCTCTCGGCGTCTCGGTCTTCGAGACGCTGAACCATGCCGAGCACGCCTATTTCGATTCCGCCGTGATGCTGCTCTTCTTCCTGCTGACCGGCCGCTATCTCGACCATGCCATGCGCCGCAAGACGCGGGCCGAGGCCGGCAATCTCGCCGCGCTGAAGGCGGTGAGCGCGCGCCGCTTCGCGCCCGATGGCAGCCTCGTCACCGTTCCCGCCGCCGCCGTGGTGGCGGGTGACGAGGTGATGGTGAGCGCGGGCGAGCGGGCACCGGTGGACGGCATCGTGGTCTCCGGCCGCGCAGCGGTGGATGAGAGCCTCGTCACCGGCGAGACGCTGCCCCGCCCGGTGGAGGCCGGCGCCATGGTCCATGCCGGCAGCCTCGTGCAGGATGGCGCGCTGCGGCTGCGCACCACGGCAGCAGGCGAGGACACGTTTCTCGACGAGATCGAGCGGCTGCTCGACAAGGCGGCGACGGCGCGCGGGCGCTATGTGCGCCTCGCCGACCGGGCCGCGCGGCTCTACGCGCCGGTGGTCCACGCAACCGCGCTTTTCTCGCTGATCGGCTGGCTGATCGCCGGTGCCTCGCTGCATCAGGCGGTGCTGATCGCCGTCGCCGTGCTCATCATCACCTGCCCCTGTGCGCTGGCGCTGGCGGTGCCCGCCGTGCAGGTGGTCGCCGCCGGCACGCTGATGCGCCACGGCATCCTGCTCAATTCCGGCGACGCTTTCGAGCGGCTGGCCGAGGTCGATACCGTCGCCTTCGACAAGACGGGCACGCTCACTCTGCCGGAGCCGAGCGTCGCCAACGCCGCCGCCATCCCTCCCGATCTGATGGATGCCGCCGCGCGGCTGGCGCTCGCCAGCACCCACCCGCTCGCCCGCGCCATTGCCGCCCTGCGGCCGGACGCCGTGCCGGTGGCGGCGGCGCGCGAGACCTCAGGCTTCGGCCTTGAGGCGACGATCAACGGGCGCGTCGCGCGGCTCGGCAGCCCGGCCTTCTGCGGCTGCGCCGACGATGCCCCGCACGCGGCGGACACCTCGCTGGTGGCGGTGCGGCTCGGCGAGCGCACGGCGGTACTGGAGATCCGCCAGGCGCTGCGGCCGGATGCGCAGGCCGTGGTGAGCCGCCTGAAGACCTCCGGTGGGCCGCGCGGCACCGGCCTCCATGTCGTGCTGCTCTCAGGCGACCGCGAGGAAGCCGTCGCCCCCGTCGCCGCCACGCTCGGCGTCACCGACTGGTGGTCGCAGACCCGCCCCGCCGGCAAGATCGCCGTGCTCGACACCCTCGCCAGCGAGGGCCACCGCGTGCTGATGGTCGGCGACGGCCTGAATGACGCGCCTTCGCTGGCCAGCGCCCATGTCTCGCTCTCGCCGATCACCGCGGCGGATGTGACCCGCGCCCATGCCGACGCCGTGTTCCTCGGTGACCGGCTCGCCCCGGTCGAAACCGCGCTGGCGGTCGCCGCCAAGGCGCGGGCGCTGATGCGCGAGAACCTGTTGATCGCGGTCGTCTACAATCTCATCGCCGTGCCGCTCGCCATTTCCGGGCTGGTGACGCCGCTCATCGCCGCGCTCGCCATGTCCGGCTCCTCGGTGATCGTCACGCTCAATGCGCTGCGCGCCCGCATCGGCATCAAGGGGGCCCGATGACCATCCTGCTCTATCTGGTCCCCGCCGCCCTCGGCCTCGGGCTTCTCGGCCTGCTCGCCTTCCTGTGGTCGCTGCGCAGCGGGCAATATGACGATCTCGACGGCGCCGCGCTGCGGGTGCTGAACGATGACGACCTCGCCCCGCCGGCCCAAGGCCCGAGGCGGCCATGAGCGCGGGCGACCTGTTCGGCGCCGAGGCGGAGGGGCTGCGCGCCGGCCGGCTTGGCTGCGCCTGCCCTGAGGACGCGCCGCTGGCGCTGCGCCGCCGCGCCGGGGCGCTGCCGCTTGCCGCCGGCTTCGCCCTCGTGGTGCTGGCGCAGGCGCTGACGCTGGGCGCACTGCCGCTGGCCGGCGCCATGCTGGCGCCCACCCATGCGCTGGGCGGGCTGATCCCCGCCGCCGGCCTGCCGCTCGCCGCCTTCCTCGCCGGGGCGGCGCTGGCGAGCCTTCCCGCCAGCCTGCTGCTCGATGGCTTTGGCCGCCGCGCCGGCTTCGCGCTGGGGGCGAGCCTCGGCATAGCCGGCGGGCTCATCTGCGCCTATGCGGTGATGGCGGCGGCCTTTCCGCTGCTGGTCGTCGGCGCCTTCTGGCTCGGCGCCGCTCAAGGCTTCGGCATGTTCTACCGCCACGCCGCCGCCTTCGGCGCGGAAGCGGCCGGCCGGCCGGGAGCGGTCGCCCGGCTGATCGGTGCCGGCGCGCTGGCGGGCCTTGCCGGCCCGCTGCTGGCCGAGCGGGCGGAAGCTTTGTTCGTGCCCTACAGCTTCGCCGGCACGCTGATCCTCGCCGCCCTCGCCCAGCTCGGCGCGCTCGCCTTCGCTGTGATGCTGCCGGAGGCGCGGTTTTCCCATGCCGACTTCACCGTCGAGGCCACCGCCGCACGCGCGGTGCCCGCGCCCTTGGCCTGGCGCGCGCTCGCCCTGCCGACGCTGATCGGGGCGCTGGCCTGGGGGGCGATGACCTCCGCCATGGCCGGCGCGCCGCTGGCGCTGGTCGGCTGCGGCGTCGGCGTGCCGCTGGTCTCCGGCCTCGTCGCCTGGCATGTGGTGGCGATGTACGCCCCGGCGCTGGCCGGCGGCGCGCTGGCCGGCCGGCTCGGCGCAGCGCGGCTGGCTGCTCTCGCGCTCACCCTCTGCCTCGGTGCGGCCGGGATGGTGCGAATTGCACCCGATGCGCTCGGCATCGGGACGGCCTTTCTGTGCGTCGGCGCCGGCTGGTCGCTCGCCATGTGCGGGGCGACGCTGATGCTGCATGAGGCGGGTCGCCCGACCCGCCTGCAACTCGCCGCCCATGACGGGCTGATGCTCACCGCCGCGCTGGCGGGCGTGCTGGTGTCGGGCGCGCTGGCCTGAGGATCAGGGCCGCAGCCCGGCGGCAAGGCGTGCCTCGATGGCGTCGAGCACCGGCAGCAGGTCCGCCACCGTGTCGATGACGAAATGCGCGCCCGCACCCGCGAGCTTGTCGGTCGCGCGCTTGCGCAGCGCGGCGCGCTCATCCGGCGAGAGCCGGTCGAGCTCGGCCTTGGAGAGGCCGGCGGCATTACCGGACAAAGCCAGACCCACCGTCCAGGTGCCGGCCGCCAGCCCTTCGGCGATGCCCGGCTCGGTATCGTCGAGCTTCACGCAGGCGCTCGGCGGCCACACGCCGATATCGGCGAAGGTGCGGTACATCATCAACGGGCTCGGCCGCCCCGCCGCGAGATCGCCGGCGCAGACCACATTGTCCGGCGCATAGCCGGCGCTGGCGGCGAGCGGCATCAGCTTTTCCATGATCGGGCGGGTATAGCCCGTGGTGGAGCCGATCTTCATGCCGCGCCGGCGGGCTTCCGCGACCACGTCGAGCAGGCCGGGAATGAGGTCGGCATGGCGCGGAATGACTTCGACATTGAGCGGCTCGAACACGGCGAGCACACGATCGACATCGGCCTCGGTCGGGGCAGCGCCGTGCGCCTCCTGCCAGCGCGGCGCGATGGCCGGGCTGTAGATCAGGCTCGCCACATGGTCGCGCTTGGGCAGGCCCATCGGCCCACGCGCCTCCTCGATGGAGACCGTCACGCCGAAGCGCGCGAAGGCTTCGACAAAGGCGCCCATCGGGGCGCGCGAGCCGAAATCAACGGCCGTGCCGGCCCAGTCCAGAATCAGCGCCTTGAGCATGGTCCAGTCCTCAAAAGGTGAGACGATCAGCCGAACAGCTCCGCCACCGCTTCCTCGGCGATGGCAAAGCCGGTGGAAGCGCCGGTGCCGCTGGTCACCACCACGAGGCGGATGTCGTCATGCGGCCGGTCGATGAAGGCGAGCCGGTCGCTCGCCGAGGCATAGGTGCCGATCCAGCGTTCCGTGACGTGCGGCCGGCGCCCGAACAGCGCGGCATATTCGTCCAGGATCAGCTCATCGACGAACTCCGGCGCGAAGGGATCGGGCGTGGCGCCATAATGATGACTGTCACCCACCACCAGTGAACCATCGGCCGACTGCACGACGATGAGATGAACGCCATGCTCCAGATGCGCGGCCTGCTCAACGGCCAGGCGGCGCTTCAGCGGCTCGGCCTCGGGCAGTTCCGCATAGCCCAGATAGCGGCCGAGCGAGAGGTCGGTCATCACCGAGCCGGGCAGCGTGCCAAGCGCGGGATCGCTGACGCGCAGCATGTGCAGCTTGCAGCGGGTGACGCCGTAGAGCTTGAAGCGATCCTCGAACAGCGTGTGAAAATCATCGCCCGGCGCGACAACGATGCGCGCCGCGGTGACGGTGCCGCCGGAGGTGTGGACCTTGCCGGGCTCGACGCCGGTTACTGCAGTCTCGCGGCGGAAGGTGACGCCCTGCCCGGCAAGCCACGCGGCGAGTTTGGGGATGGCGTGGCGCGATTCCACCCGCATGTCGTGCGGGCTCCACAGCGCGCCGGAAAGCTCGCCGGTGAGTGCCGGAAGGCGTGCGCGGGCCTCGTCGGGCGTGAGCAGCTCGCAGCCCTCGCCCATTTCCGTCGCCCGGAAGGCTTCCAGCACCGGCATCGCCTCGGGCCGGCGCCCGGCGACCAGCAGGCCGCGATGGATGACCTCGATGCCGGCCTGGGGCGCGATCTCGGCCCAGATGTCGCGCGAGCGCACCGCGCGACGCCAGCATTCGCCGCGCTGCTGGCCGGTGACGGTGACGAAACCGAAATTGCGGATCGAGGCGCCATTAGCCTGCGCGTCACGGTCGATCACCACCACCTTGAGCCCGCGCCGCAGCGCCGCGATCGCGTGACCCAGACCAACGACTCCCGCGCCGACAATGGCGAGATCATAGCTGTGCGACATGGGAAGCATCCGGCAGAGCTGCAAAGGGAAAGGCGGCAACGGGGAAGGCAGGAGGTGGGAACAGCCTCATAGCGCGTTCGCCGCCGGCGCGCTACGCGACCAAGGCCGAACCTTGCAGGTTCAGTTGGCGGCAGCGGAGGTCTTACGCATGGGCAGGCCAAGCGCGATCAGATCCTCGCGCACCTGCCGGGCGATCTCGGCGCGCGGAAAGAAGCGGGCGACCATGGCGTCCGGGTCGGTGGCCCAGAGCGGCACGACTTCTGTGAGCCGGCGGATATCGGCGCGGGCCGCTTCTTCCTCGCCGGCGAGATGGGCGGCAAGCGCGCGGGCAAGCAGGCCCGGCGCATAGCCCTCGCCCATCAGCTGGTCGGCGGCAGCCGCCGCGGCCGGCGCGTCGCCGCGCAGATAGGCGGCGATCACCTGGTAATAATCCACCGCCGGCGGCATGCCCGGCGCGATCTTGGTGGCGCTCGCCAGCATCGCTTCGCCCCGCTCGACCTCGCCGAACAGGATGAGCTGCCCGCCGAAATCGGCCAGCACGTCGACGTCATACGGATTGAGCGCCAGCGCCGCCTCGCCGGCGGCCAGCACCCCGCCCCGCTCGCCCCGGAAGAAATGCACATGCATCAGCGCACGCTGGGCAAGCGCGCTGGTCGGCGCGAGCTCCACCGCCTGCTCGGCGGCGGCCAGCGCGCGGTTCGCGGCGGGCTTGGGCGAGGCCGCCGCGGCGCCGTTGCGGATCTCGTCGAGCGTCAGCTCGGCCAGCAGCGCATAGCCCAGCGCGAAGCCGCGATCGGCCGCCACGGCGGCTTCAAGGCAGGTGCGCGCCCGCTCATGCTCCTCCGGCCGATAGGAGCGCCAGTAGGAATAGGCCAGCAGCACGCAGCCATAGGGGCCGGCATTGGCCACGCCGCCGGCCGCCATCACCTGCGCCCGCGCCCGCGCCTGGATGATGCCGTAGGGCTCGGCGATCGCCGCCATGATGTCGCGCACCAGCGCGATTTCCGAAGCGGTGGCGTCGCCGCCGCGCTTCAGGCTGTCGAACTCGCGCGACCAGACGATGGTGCCGTCGCACATGTCGGAAAGCCGCAGCAGTAGCGAGATGCTGCCATCGTCATGGTTCTCCACCAGCCCGCCCAGCGCGAACACCGAATGCGGCGAGTTGCTGCCCGGCCCGCAATCGAGCGCGGGGCGCACATCCGGGCTCGCCAGCACGTCGAGCAGGTCGAAATGGGCGAGCGCGTCGCGCACCCGCACCTCCAGCGCGCGGGCGGTGAAGTCGCCGCTGGTGACGACGCCGGCCGAGCCGGTGATCTCGCTCGGCGGCAGCGGCTTGCCGCCGGTGGAATCGAAGGCCCGCACCTCGATCATCGGCATGCCCAGCCGGTTGGCGCGCTCCACCGGCTTCAGCGCGGCGCTGGAGACCAGCGCGCGCCAGCCGACCGGATCGACCATGTCGACGGTGAAGGCGGTGACGATGAGAACGGCGAGCAGGAAAAGCGTGCCGAGGGCGACCAGCCGCGGCAGGCGGCGGCGGGCGGCCGGTGTGCGACCGCTTTCGGGCAGCGCGGGAGGGAGGGGTGCGTCCGGCGGAGACCCATCCTCCGCCTCGCCGGCCGGCTCGGTCTCAGGCGCGAGCGGCGCCTCGCTACCGCGTCGGAGAATGAATTGAGGTACATAACTACCGCGAGGAACAGCGATCTCGATCTCGTCGCCCGCCCCCGCGCCGGCGTAGTAGCGCTCCAGCGCCCGGCGCAGCCGGGTGGCCTCGACGCGGACGATGGGATCGGTCTGCGGGTCGAAGGAGGCGTCGCGGCCCAGCGCCTCGACCGCGATCGTGTAGCCCTTGATGGCGTCGGCCCGGCCCTGCAGCGTCGCCTCGACGATGAAGCGCAGGATGGTGGAGAGCTGCGGCGAGGAGCGCAGCTCTTCCGACTCCAGCACCTGCGCCAAAGCCCGGCGCACCGCCTCAGGCGGCGGCTCGATCGGCGCGTCGCCGCCGGCGGCCACCGGTGTGGCCGCGCTATCGGCTGTGGGGCTATCGGACATCGGGCTGTCCTGTGAACGGAATGCACGCTCCCGGTAGGCCAGCGGGATGCGCTTGTCGACCAAATAACGTGACGCAGGGTGACTGTAACGCGCTGTGCGGCAAGTTCATGACCACCCCTGCCGCACGCCTCCGCCCGGCGTGAAACAAGGCGCGGAACGGGTGCGCGACCGGTGCCAGGGGGCGCTTGGGCGCCACGCCAGAAAGGAAAGTGATCACATCATAATTATTTCTCGTGAGCGCGAGCGTGCTCACGCATTATACATGATGAAAAGCGCGGCCCCCACCTATGGACCGTCTACCGGAGCTCATCATGTCCGTCGCCTATGATTACGATCTCGCCACCACCACCCCGAACGACCTCGAGGCGTTCTGGATGGGCTTCACCGCGAACCGCGCCTTCAAGCGCCGCCCGCGCATGGTGTCCAAGGCGAAGGACATGCACTATTACACGCCGGAGGGCCGGGCGATCCTCGACGGTTCCGCCGGCCTGTGGTGCTCCAATGCCGGCCACAACCGCGCGCCCATCGTCGCCGCGATCCAGAAGCAGGCGGCGGAGATGGACTTCGCCCCGACCTTCCAGTTCGGCCACCCGCTGGCCTTCAAGGCGGCCTCGCGCATTGCCGAGCTGGCGCCGGGCGATCTCGATCATGTGTTCTTCTGCAACTCCGGCTCCGAAGCCGGCGACACCGCGCTGAAGATCGCGCTGGCCTTCCATGCCGTGACCGGCAAGGGCACCCGCACCCGCCTCATCGGCCGCGAGCGCGGCTATCACGGCGTCGGCTTCGGCGGCATCACGGTCGGCGGCATCTCGCCGAACCGCCGCTTCTTCGGCAGCCTGCTGGCCGGCGCCGACCACCTGCCGCACACCTATGACCGCGAGAAGCAGGCCTTCTCCAAGGGCGAGCCGGAATGGGGCGCCGAGCGCGCCGAGGCGCTGGAGGGCATCGTCGCCCTGCATGACGCGCAGACCATCGCCGCCGTCATCGTCGAGCCGATGGCCGGCTCCACCGGCGGCCTGCCCGCGCCCAAGGGCTATCTCAAGCGCCTGCGCGAGATCTGCGACAAGTACGGCATCCTGCTGATCTTCGACGAAGTCATCACCGGCTTCGGCCGCCTCGGCTTCCCCTTCGCCGCCGAGCGCTACGGCGTGGTGCCGGACATGATCACCTTCGCCAAGGGCGTGACCTCCGGCGCGGTGCCGATGGGCGGCGTGATCGTGCGCAAGCACATCTACGACACCTTCATGAACGGCCCGGAGCATGTGATCGAGCTGTTCCACGGCTACACCTATTCCGGCCATCCGCTGGCCTGCGCCGCCTCGCTGGCGACGTTGGACGTCTACCGCGACGAAGCCCTGTTCGAGCGCTCCCGCGCCATGGAGCCGATCTTCGCCGACGCGGTGATGAGCCTGAAGGGCAAGCCCGGCGTGCTCGACATCCGCACCGTCGGCCTGGTCGCCGCCTTCGACATGGCCCCCAAGCCCGAGACCCCCGGCAAGCGCGGCTATGAGGCGATGGAGCACGGCTTCCACGAGCAGGACGTGATGTTCCGCGTCACCGGCGACACCATCGCGGTGAGCCCGCCGCTCATCATCAGCGAGTCGCAGGTGGGTGAACTGGTCGAGAAGATCGGCCGGACCATCGACGCGGTGATGTAAGGCCGGCAGGCCTTCACGTCATCCCGGCCCTCTATGAGGAGGTCATCCCGGCCGCGCCGAGCGCGAGCCGGGATCGTTCTGCGGCCCCTCTCACGCGATCCCGGATATGGCCGACGGCCATTCCGGGATGACGTTTATTGGATGACCCGGACGCAGCGACGGCCGGCGCATATTTCTGCTATGAGCGGGCGCCATGCGCGCCTTCGACCTGCCCCTCCCCATTGACGACGCCCTGCCCGGACTGACCGCCGCCCTGCGCGCGCGCAACGCCGCCGTGCTGGTCGCCCCGCCCGGCGCCGGCAAGACGACGCGCGTGCCGCTCGCCTTGCTCGACGAGCCGTGGGTCGAAGGCCGCAAGATCCTCGTGCTGGAGCCCCGCCGCATCGCCGCCCGCGCCGCCGCCGAGCGCATGGCCGCGACGCTGGGCGAGAGCGCGGGCCAGACGGTCGGCTACCGCGCCCGCTTCGGTTCCAAGGTCGGCCGCGCGACCCGCATCGAGGTCATCACCGAGGGCATCTTCACCCGCATGATGCTGGACGACCCGGAGCTGTCCGGCGTCGCCGCCGTGCTGTTCGACGAGTTCCACGAGCGCAGCCTCGACGCCGATCTCGGCCTTGCCCTCGCCCTCGACGCCCAGGGGGCGCTGCGCGAGGATTTGCGGCTTCTGGTCATGTCCGCGACGCTGGACGGCGCCCGTGTCGCCCGCCTGCTCGGAGCCGACGCGCCGGTGATCGAGAGCCTCGGCCGCGCCTTTCCGGTCGAGACCCGCTATCTCGGCCGCGACCCGCGCGCGCCCATCGACCGGCAGATCGCGGAGGCGGTGCAGCGCGCGCTCGCCAGCGAGGCCGGCTCCATCCTCGCCTTCCTGCCCGGCGCCGGCGAGATCCGCCGCACCGAGCGCCTGCTGCGCGAGGCGATCCGCGACCCGTCGGTGGACATCGCCCCGCTCTACGGCGCGCTCGACCCGCGCGAGCAGGACCTTGCCATCGCGCCCTCGCCGGCCGGGCGGCGCAAGGTGGTGCTGGCGACCTCCATCGCCGAGACCAGCCTGACCATAGAGGGCGTGCGGGTCGTCATCGACAGCGGGTTTGCCCGCGTGCCGCGCTTCGAGCCGGGCGTCGGGCTGACGCGGCTGGAGACGGTGCGGGTCTCACGCGCCGCCGCCGACCAGCGCCGGGGTCGCGCCGGACGCACGGCGCCCGGCGTGTGCCTGCGGCTCTGGAACGAGCCGGAAACGGCGAGCCTGCCGGCCTTCGCCGCGCCGGAAATCCTCGCCGCCGACCTCTCCCGCCTCGTGCTCGACCTCGCCGTCTGGGGCGTGCGCGAGCCGGGGGCGCTGGCCTTTCTCGATCCGCCGCCCGACGCGGCCTGGCGGGAGGCGCAGACGCTGCTGCGCACGCTCGGCGCGCTCGATGCCCACGGGCAGGCGAGCGAGCGCGGCCGGGCCATGGCGCGCCTGCCACTGGAGCCGCGCCTCGCCCGCATGGTGATCGACGGCGCCGCGCGGGGCGCCGGGCTCTTGGCGGGCCGCATTGCCGCCATCGTGTCGGAACGCGGGCTGGGCGGGGATGGCGTCGACCTCGCCCACCGGCTGGACGGCTTCGCGCGCGACAACGGACGGCGGACGGAGGAAGCGCGACGCCTCGCCGAGCGCTGGGCCCGGGAGGCCGAGGGCCTCGCCAGCCGCGCGCAGCATCATGATACCTCACCCTCCCCCGCTGCCCTGCTGGCGCTGGCCTTTCCCGACCGCGTGGCGCGGGCGCGCGGCGACGGGCGGCGCTTCGTGCTGGCCAATGGGCGCGGCGCCGCGATCGACACCGCCGCGGCGCTGGCCCGCGCGCCCTATCTCGCCGTGGCGGAGCTGACCGGCACGGCGGATGAGGCGCGCATCCTGCTGGCGGCGGAGCTCACCGAGGCGGAGCTGGAAGCCGAGTTCGGCGACGCCATCACGCAGGCCGTCGAGACCAGCTTCGACACCGCCGCCGGCGCGCTACGGGCCCGGCAGCTGCGCCGCCTCGGCGGGCTGGTGCTCGCCGAGCGCCCGGCAGCGGTGAAGGCCGGGCCGGAGACGGCGCGGGCACTCGCGCAGGCGGCGCAGGCGCGGGGGCTGGAACGGCTCGGCTGGTCGGATCACCAGCGTCAATGGCTCGACCGGGTGCGCTTCCTCCATGCCCGCCTGCCGGAGACCTGGCCGGACCTGTCCTGGGAGCAGATGGCGGAGACGGTGGAGGACTGGCTGGCCCCGCAGCTCGACGGGGCGACCAGCCTCACGCAGATCGACGCCAGCCGCCTCGGTCAGGCGCTGACCGCGCTGCTGCCGTGGGATCTCGCCGCCCGGCTCGACGCGGAGGCGCCGACCCATATCGAGGTGCCAACGGGTAGCAAAATACCCGTCGACTACGCCGCCGAGGGCGGGCCGATGCTGAGCGTGCGGGTGCAGGAACTTTTTGGCCTCAAGACCCATCCGAGCCTCGCGCAGGGCCGCGTGCCGCTGACGCTGGCGCTGCTCTCACCGGCGCACCGGCCGATCCAGCTCACGCGCGACCTGCCGGCCTTCTGGGCCGGCTCCTGGCGTGACGTGCGCGCCGACATGCGCGGGCGCTACCCCCGCCATCCCTGGCCGGACGACCCGGCCAATGCCGAGCCGACGCGCCGCGCCAAACCGCGCAGCTGACCCGACATAGCTGACGCGCAGCGAGCGGGGCGCGTTGCATCGAATCCTCAACGAAACGGCTGCAAAGCATTAACCACGGAGGCAGTAACCGCCCCGCCAAACGGCATGGAGCGAGCGATTTAACGCGCGGTCAACATCTGCGGCGCAGGCTAAGCCCACAACAAAATCTGTCCGAAGACAGATATCGGCAAAGACAGCGCAAGCAGAGTAGGCCCATGAGAGAGCTGGTTGACAGGGAGCTGATCGGTCGCGACATGCGGCGGCGCGCTGCGGTTGCCCGCCGCGGGCACAGCACCGGCCTGGAATACGGGCTGATCGCCGCCGCACTCGCCATCGCCATCGTCACGGTGGTGGCCGGGCTCAGCGCCCGCTATGGCGGGGAGGCGAATGCCGCCGCCACGATAACCATCGACCGGGCGGCGCGCTGAGGCGTCAGCCCATCACCGGCGCCCGCCGGCGCGGCACCACGGCACGGCCGACAAGGATCTTGTCCACCCGCCGCCCGTCCATATCCACCACCTCGAAGCGCCAGCCCAGCGTCTCGAACACGGCGCCTTCCTGCGGCAGCCTCTTGAGCTCGTGCAGCACGAAGCCCGCCGCCGTATGAAAGCCGGCCTCCTGCGGCAGCCGGATGCCCAGCACCTCCGCCAGCTCGTCCACCGGCGTCGATCCCGCCACCAGATAGCTGCCATCGGCGCGCTCGACCACGTCGGGCTTCACCTGCCCGCCCTCATCGAACACAACCGAGCCGGCGATGGTGTCGAGCAGGTCCGCCGGGGTCAGCACGCCGACCATCGAACCATATTCGTCGACTACCAGCGCCAGCGGGGATTCCGCGTGGCGCAGCAACTTCATCGCGTCGAGCGCGCCGGCGGTCTCCACCAGCACCGCCCCCGGCTTCACATAATGGCGCGGGTCCGGGGTTTCGCCGTTCAGATAGGCTTCCAGCAGGTCGCGAATGTCGATGACGCCGGTGGGCTCTTCCGGCGTGCCCTCGCAGGCGGGCATGCGGGTGTGGCGGGTCTCGCGAATGGTCTGGCGCACCGCCTCCGGGTCGTCCGTCAGGTCGATCCAGTCGACCTCGGTGCGAGGCGTCATCACCGCGCGGACCGGGCGATCGGCGAGGCGCATGACGCCCGCGATCATCCGGCGCTCATCCGGGTCGATCACGCCGGCGCTCTCCGCCTCGGCGACGATGGCGCGGATTTCCTCGTCGGTGACGTTACCGTCCTCGCCCTTGCTCTGTTCGCCCAACAGCCGCAACACGGCGCGTGAGGAGATATCGAGCAGCCACACCGCCGGCGCGGCGACGCGCGACAGTAACATCATACCGGGGGCGACGAGGGTCGCCAGCTTCTCCGGGCTCTGCAAGGCGAGGCGCTTGGGGATCAGCTCGCCGAGGATCAGCGAGATATAGGTGATGGCGGCCACCACCAGCGAATAGCCGAGGCCATCGGCGAGACCGGGCGACAGGCCGAGCTCGCGCAGCCATTCGCCGAGCCGGCCGCCCAGCGTGGCGCCGGAGAAGGCGCCGGCGAGGATGCCGATCAGCGTGATGCCGATCTGGACGGTGGAGAGGAAGCGGCCGGGATCGGCGGCGAGGGACAGCGCGATGCGGGCACCGCGCGAGCCTTTATCCGCCATGGCCCGCAAACGGGCGGGACGGGCCGAGACCACTGAGAGCTCGGCCATGGCGAGGACGCCGTTGATCAGCACAAGCAGGACAACGACGGCGATTTCAAAGAGAGGCATTGGGTCCGTGAGGGTGAACTGTGCGCCTATTATGGGGCAGCGCCGCCGCCTTGACCATGGCGCCGCCCGAATTTCCCGTGCCCGGCCGTGCGGATGACGCGGTTTGACGCCCGCGCGCGCTGGGCCTAGAAGCCCTCACCCCCTCCCAGTCCGGGCCCCGTCCATGTCGTTCAACACCTTCGGCCAGCTGTTTCGTGTCACCACCTTCGGCGAAAGCCACGGGCCGGCGATCGGCGGGGTGGTGGATGGCTGCCCGCCCGGCATCCGCTTCCGGCTGGAGGAAATCCAGGAAGCGCTGGACAAGCGCCGTCCCGGCCAGTCGCGCTTCACCACCCAGCGCCGCGAGCCGGACGAGGTGAAGGTGCTCTCCGGCACGCTGCCGCAGGAAGACGGGTCTCATATTACCACCGGCACGCCCATCGCCCTGCTGATCGAGAATGTCGACCAGCGCTCCAAGGACTATGCGCAGATCGCCGAGAGCTACCGGCCCGGCCATGCCGACTATGCCTATGACGTGAAATACGGTCTGCGCGACCATCGCGGCGGCGGGCGCTCCTCCGCCCGCGAGACCGCCGTGCGCGTCGCCGCCGGCGCGCTGGCCGCCAAGGTGCTGGAGGGCGTCACCGTCACTGGCGCGCTGGTGCAGATGGGCGAGATCACCATCGACCGCGCCAATTGGGACAGCGCCGAGATCGGCCGCAACCCGTTCTTCTGCCCGGATGCGCAGGCTGCCGCGCGGATGGAGACCTATCTCGACGGCATCCGCAAAAGCGGCTCCTCGGTCGGCGCCGTCATCGAGGTGATCGCCGAAGGCGTGCCGCCCGGCCTCGGCGCGCCGCTCTATGGCAAGCTGGACGCGGATCTGGCGGGGGCGCTGATGAGCATCAACGCGGTGAAGGGCGTCGAGATCGGCGAGGGCTTCGCGAGCGCCACCCTCACCGGCGAGGACAATGCCGACGAGATGCGCATGGGCAATGACGGCAGGCCGGTCTTCCTCGCCAACCATGCCGGCGGCATTCTCGGCGGCATCTCGACCGGCCAGCCGGTGGTGGTGCGCTTCGCGGTGAAGCCGACCTCGTCCATCCTCACGCCGCGCAAGACGGTAACACGATACGGCGACGACGCCGATATCGTGACCAAGGGCCGGCACGACCCCTGCGTCGGCATTCGCGCCGTGCCGGTGGGCGAGGCGATGGTCGCCTGCGTGCTGGCCGACCACCTGTTGCGCGCCCGCGCCCAGGTCGGCACGCCGCCTGTATGGCCCTTTCCGCGCTGAGGCGACGGCAACCCTTCAGTATGACTGAAAGGGGCTCGCTTTTTCATTGCCAGTGAATTTCGCCGCGCCTATGCTTGCTGCATGAAGCTTGCGGATTGGCTCGCCATGACAGGAACGACGCGTAGCGCCTTCGCGCGCAGCGTCGGCCTGTCGCCGGCCAGCATCACCGCCCTGTGCAACGACCAGCAAGCCTGGGTCTCCCGTGACGTGGGAAGCCGGATCGCCGCCATCACCGGCGGCGCGGTCACCCCCAACGACTTTCTCGGGATCGATAGCGTCGAGATGGCAATGATGAGCGACAATCTGCAGGCCCGCGTTCAGGCGGCAATCGAGGCGTTCGCGCGCGGCGAGATGCTGGTGGTGACGGATGATGACGACCGCGAGAATGAGGGCGACCTCATCGTCGCGGCGGTTCACGCCACCCCGGAAAAGCTCGCCTTCATCGTGCGCCACACCTCCGGCATCGTCTGCACCCCGCTGCCGGCCGAGCACGCCAAGCGGCTGCGGCTGAACCCGATGGTGACGGACAATGACGCGCCGCACGCCACCGCCTTCACCATTTCCGTCGATTACAAGCACGGCACCACCACCGGCATCTCCGCCGAGGACCGCACCGCCACGGTGCGCGGCCTCGCCAACCCCAATGCCGGCGCGGCGGATTTCGTGCGGCCGGGCCACATCTTCCCGCTGATCGCCAAGGAAGGCGGGGTGCTGATGCGCTCGGGCCATACCGAGGCGGCGGTCGATCTGTGCCGACTCGCCGATCTCGAACCGGTCGGCGTCATCTGCGAGCTGGTGAATGACGATGGTACGGTGATGCGGGGGCCAAAGGTCACCGACTTCGCCGCCCAGCACAACCTCACCCGCATTTCGGTGGCCGATCTCATTGCCTACCGCCAGATGCGCGAGAAGCTGGTGAGCCGGGCGGCGGAATTCAGCGCGCCGACCGTGGTCGGCGACATGCACGCCATCTCCTATGTCACGCCCTTCGAGCCGGTGAACCATATCGCCCTCGTCCACGGCAAGATCGGCGACGGGCGCGACGTGCTGGTACGATTGCACCGCGCGGACCCGATTGGCGACGTGTTCACCGGCGGCAAGGCGATCCGCGCCTCGCTGGAGCGCATCAAGGCCGAGGGACGCGGCGTGCTGGTCTATCTGCGCGACGGCACCACGGGCGTTCCGGTGAACTCGGTGGGGCCGGATGGCAACGCCGCCGACAGCGCGCGGCTGCGCGACGAGAGCTGGCGCGAGGTCGGGCTCGGGGCGCAGATCCTGCGCGATCTCGGCATTTCCTCGATACGGTTGCTGGCGTCCCGCGCGCGCACCTATGTCGGCGTCGCCGGCTTCGGCATCGAGATCACCGGCACCGAGGTACTGGACGCCTGAGCCCGCTCACGCGAATGGCATCGCTTGGGGCGGTAAGGGCCTGAAATTTCAGCTTTGGGCCGCCCCCGACCCGTGTCACCCTTTCGCTGACGCGTCTCTGACACGTCGTGTTCCCGTCATGGACGGAGGTCGCGATGTCGTGCGTGAGGTTGTGGACGGCGACGGTTGGGCTGGCCTGCGCGCTCGCCTTGAGTGTGTGCGTCGGCGCTCCGGCGCGGGCGCAGGGTTCCGCCGTGGAGCCGGTGGATGTCGAGCTGGTACTCGCCGTCGACATCTCCTACTCGATGGACCTCGACGAGCTCGCGCTCCAGCGCGACGGCTACAGCCGCGCGGTCACCTCGCCGGAATTCCTCAACGCGCTCAAGCTCGGCCCGCATGGCCGCGTGGCCCTGGCCTATGTCGAATGGGCGGGGGCGGAGGAGCAGAAGCTGGTGGTCGACTGGATGGTGGTCGGCGGTGCCGCGGATGCCGCGCGCTTTGCCGAGGCGATCCGCGCGGCGCCGTTGCGACGGGTCTACCGCACCTCGATTTCCGGCGCCATGGAGTTCAGCGCCGACCTGCTGGACCGCAACAGATTCAAGGGTTTGCGCCGGGTCATCGACATTTCCGGCGACGGCACCAACAATCAGGGACCAATGGTCGAGCCGACGCGCGACGCGGTGGTGAAGCGCGGCATCACCATTAACGGGTTACCGCTGATGCTGAAGGAGCCGGCCGGCTCCATGCTCGATATCGGCCAGCTCGATATCTATTACGAGGACTGCGTGATCGGCGGGCCCGGCGCCTTCGTCATTCCGGTGCGCGGCACGCATGAATTCGCCGACGCGATCAAGACCAAGCTGGTGCTGGAAGTCGCCGGCGTGGTGCCGCCGAAACCGCAGATGATCCACCGCGCGGCGGACCAGAAGCGGGTGTCCTGCACCATTGGCGAGCGCATGTGGATGGAGCGCTGGGGCAATTAAGGTATTAAAACACCGTCAGCGCCGAAACACCCCGACCAGCTCCACATGAGTGGAATAGAGGAACTGGTCGACCGGGGTGACGCTTTCCAGCCGAAACCCCTTGTCGGTCAAGATCTTGGCATCGCGGGCGAAGCTCACGGGATCGCAGGACACGCCCACCACCAGCGGCACCTTGCTCTGGGCGAGCTGCTGGGCCTGCGCCTCCGCGCCCTGGCGCGGCGGGTCGAACACCACGGCGTCGAAGTTCTTGAGTTCCAACGGATAAAGCGGGCGGCGGAACAGGTCGCGCACCTCGCCGGTCACCGGCTTCAGGCCGGAGACGCCGCGCGTGGCGCGATTAAGGGCATCAATGGCAGGCTCGGAATATTCATAGGCGCTCACCCGTGCCTTGCGGGCGAGCCGCAACGCGAAGGTGCCGACGCCGCTGAACAGGTCCGCCACCCGAGCCGCGCCCTTGGTGGCCTCCAGAACCAGCCCCGCCAGCGTCTCCTCGCCGGCGGCGGTGGCCTGCAGGAAAGAGCCGGGCGGCAGCGTCACGCGGGCCGAACCCATTGAAATCATGGGAGGTTCCCGCTGGAGCACGAGTTCGCCATGGCGGGTGAGACGGGCGAGGCGGTGCTGGCCGGCGATATCGGCGAGGCGCGCGACCAGCGCCGTCTTCAAGGGGCCGCTGCCGCGCACATCCATGTCGAGGCCGGTTTCCGTCGCCGTCACCTGAATGTCGAGCGGCTTGGCGAGCGGGGCCAGAAGTTGCGCCACCGCCCAGGCCGCCGGCAGCGCGCCGTCGAGGCCGGGGGCGAGGATCGGGCAGGCATCGATGGCGACGATGGCGTGGCTGCGCCGCCCGGCAAAGCCCACCGCCAGTATATCGTTACCGCGCGCCGCGCTGCCGCCAGTGGAGCGGGCATGGAACACGGCGCGGCGCCGGCCCTCGCCATGGGCGGGGATTAATTCCTTGATATCCGTGGACAATCCGGCGCGGATGAGCGCCTCTTCCACCAGCCCGCGCTTCCATGCGTGGTATTTTGACACCTCCCAGTGCTGGAGCGCGCAGCCGCCGCACTGGCCGACATGGCGGCACACCGGCGCGACCCGCTCCGGGCTCGGCTGGAGGATGGAAAGGAGCTTGCCGCGATCCCCGCTCACCTCCGCCTCCACCACCTCGCCGGGCAGCGCCAGCGGCACATAGACCGGGCCATTTTCGGTCTGCGCGACACCGTCGCCGCGCTGACCGAGATGGTGGATGGTCAGTGCAGTGAGGTGAACAGTCGGTGCAGTGTGTGCGGGTTCGGTGGCCGGTGAGGCCAGTGTGTGTCGCGTGCCGCGCGCCATGGCTCAGCTCTCCCCCTGCCGGGCCACGAGATGACTGGCCACGAGGAGGAATTCCTCATTGCCGTCGCCGCCGAGAATCGGCGAGGCGAGCTTGTGACTCACCCGCCAGCCGAGCCCGGTCAGCCGCGCCTCGATCCGCTCGACTGCCGCCTGCCGGGCCTGCGCATCCTTCACGATGCCGCCCTTGGAGAGCTTGTCGCGGCCGACCTCGAATTGCGGCTTCACCAGCGCGACGAGATCGGCGCCGGGCTGGGCATGGGCGAGCGCGGCCGGCAGCACGGCCTCGAGCGAGATGAAGCTGACGTCGATGGTGATGATGCCCGCCGCCGGCAGATCGCCGGGGGCGAGGTCGCGAATATCCGTCGCCTCGCGCGAGACGACGCGGGGATCATCGCGTAGCCGGCTATGAATCTGGTCGCGCCCGACATCCACGGCGTGCACGCGGGCGGCGCCGCGCGCCAGCAGCACCTGCGTGAAGCCGCCGGTCGAGGCGCCGACATCCAGCGCCTCCCGCCCGGTCACGTCGAGCCCGGCGGCATCGAGCGCGGCGACGAGCTTGAGGCCGGCGCGGGAGACCCATTCATAGGCTTCCTGCGCCTCGATCACCGCGTCGCTGGCAATGGTCTCGGAGGGCTTGGCGAGGACGCGGCCGGCGACCCGCACGAGCCCGGCGGCGATGGCGGCCTGGGCGCGGGCGCGGCTGTCGAACAGGCCGCGCGCCACCAGCACCCGGTCGGCCCGGTCGCGGGTGGGCGCGGCGGGCGGCTCCTGCGCGGACATTGGCGCTCAGCCGCGCAGCAGAGTGAGGCGGGCTTCCTCATCGGCCCCGAGCGCCGCGAAGACGCCGCGAATGATGCCGTCCGCGTCGAGCCCGGCCTGCTTCATCTGAACGGCCGGCGAATCATGGTCGATGAACAGGTCCGGCAGAGCGAGGGTGCGCACCTTCAGCCCCCGGTCGAGCGCGCCGGCTTCCGCCAGCAGGGTCAGCACATGGCTGCCGAAGCCGCCAATGGCGCCCTCTTCCACCACCATCAGCACCTCATGCTCCCGCGCGAGGCGCAGCACGAGGTCGCGGTCGATCGGCTTGGCGAAGCGGGCATCCGCGACGGTGGCGGACAGGCCGAAGCCGGCAAGCTGCTCGGCGGCGTTGAGGCAGGCGGCAAGCCGGGTGCCGAGCGAGAGCAGCGCGATCTTGGAGCCCTCGCGCAGCACGCGGCCCCGGCCGATCTCCAGCGGAATGCCGCGCTCGGGCCGCTCGACGCCAACGCCCTCACCGCGCGGGTAGCGGAAGGCGATGGGGCCCTCATCATAGGCGGCGGCGGTGGCGACCATATGCACCAGTTCCGCCTCGTCGGCGGCGGCCATCACCACCATGCCCGGCAGGCAGGCGAGCATCGGCACGTCGAAGGCGCCGACATGGGTCGCGCCATCCGCGCCAACCAGCCCGGCGCGGTCGATGGCGAAGCGCACCGGCAGGCGCTGGATCGCCACGTCATGCACGATCTGGTCATAGGCGCGCTGCAGGAAGGTGGAGTAGATCGCGCAGAATGGCTTGTAGCCTTCCGTCGCCAGACCGGCGGCGAAGGTGACGGCATGCTGCTCGGCGATGCCGACATCGAAGCTGCGCTCGGGGAAGGCCTGACCGAACAGATCGAGCCCGGTGCCGGCCGGCATGGCGGCGTTGATGGCGACGATCTTGTCGTCGCGCCTGGCCTCGCTGATCAGGCTCTCGGCGAAGACGCTGGTATAGGTCGGGGCGTTGGAGACCGCCTTGCGCTGCGTGCCGGTGGCGACATCGAAGCGCTGCACGCCGTGATATTTGTCGGCCGAGGCTTCGGCGGGGGCGTAGCCCTTGCCCTTCTGGGTGACGACATGGACCAGGATCGGCCCAGTCTCGCTGTCGCGCGCATTGCGCAGCACGGGGAGGAGATGGTCGAGATTGTGCCCGTCAATCGGCCCGACATAGTAGAAGCCGAGTTCCTCGAACAGCGTGCCGCCGGTCCAGAAGCCGCGCGCGAACTCCTCCGCCCGCGCCGCCTGCCGGCCGAAGAATTTCGGCAGGTTGCTGGCGAGCTGCTTGGCGGTCTCGCGCAGCGAGCGGTAGGTGCGCCCGGAAATCAGCCGGGCGAGATAGGCCGACATGGCGCCGACCGGGGGCGCGATCGACATGTCATTGTCGTTGAGGATGACGATGAGGCGGGAATCCATGGCGCCGGCATTGTTCATCGCCTCATAGGCCATGCCCGCCGACATGGCGCCGTCGCCGATGACGGCGACCACATTGCGCGGGGCGGCGCCCAAAGCCTTCGCCGCCTCGAGATCGCGCGCCACGGCCATGCCGAGGCCGGCGGAGATCGAGGTGGAGGAATGGCCCGCGCCGAAGGGGTCGTACTCGCTCTCGCTGCGGTTGGTGAAGCCGGAGAGCCCGCCGCCCTGCCGCAGCGTGCGGATGCGCTCGCGCCGGCCGGTGAGAATCTTGTGCGGGTAGCACTGGTGGCCGACATCCCAGATCAGCCGGTCATTGGGCGTATCGAAGACGTGATGCAGCGCCACGGTGAGCTCGACCACGCCAAGGCCGGCGCCCAGATGACCGCCGGTGACCGAGACCGCGTCGATCATCTCCGCCCTCAGCTCGGCCGCAAGCTGCGGCAGCTTGTCGTCCGGCAGACGGCGCAGATCGGCCGGCAGGCGGACGGTGTCGAGAAGCGGCGTGGAAGGACGGGTCAAGGACGTCTCCGGTAACGGCTCATCCAAGGCAGATGCGATGCCATGGACGAAGTTCAAGGGCATACACAAAGCCCCCAGCAGGCGCAACGCGCGGCGCCCGGAAGCTATGCCGGCGCTCATCGGCATTATACGGGAATGGGCGGGCTCTGGCCCGCGGCGCCGTGCGATCGTTACACGGCAAAGCCGAGCAAGAGTGTGGAGACGAAACGGCGTCCCGTCACAAATGTTGGATCGGACCGAACGGTTCGGCTAGAACCGGGACGCATGAACGACGTGGTTAACGAAGCGGCAGACGGAGCGGCGGACCGGGCGGCATCCGGGGCGAGGGCCGCAGGCGGCCCGGCGCCGCGCGTCGGCACGCGCCGCCTCGTGCTGTTCCTGCCCGGCCATGACCCGACGCCGATGGATTATCACCATGGACGTTTCGCCAACCAGGCGGGGCGCTTCGCCAAGCTGTGGTCGTTCAAGGTGGAGGTCGCCCCGCGCGGCGATGACGGCACCCGCCCCTTCGCCCGCTGGGACGTGACGACCGAAGGGCCGAACTGGCGCAGCCAGACCGATTACCGCATCCTGTGCTGGGACGACATCGTGCGCGCGCTCGACGACCGGCCGGACCCGGTGCGGCTGTGGCGCGGGCTTGGCGGGCTGACCGATTTTCTGTTCGGGGGCGCCGCGCGCGGCTATTTCCGCGCCAGCCCGCGCTACGGCTTCTTCTTCTTCTTTCCCTATGTGATGGTCTGGCTGTTCGCGCTGGGCGGGCTGGTCGCCGGGGGTCTTGCCTATTGGCTGCTGGCCGGCACACTCGGCGCGGTGCTGGCCGCACTGGCCGGCGTGGGAGCGGGGGTGGCGACGTTTTTCGGCCTGTTCCGCTGGCCGGGCCGCTACTGGCGGCTGCATCAGGCGCTCGACGACTGGGATCTCGCCCGCAACTACCTGCATGACGCGACGCCGAGCGTCGATGCCCGGCTCGACGACTTCGCCGGCGTGCTGGTGACGGCGGCGCAGACCGGCGCCTATGACGAGATCGTGCTCGTCGGCCACAGCCTCGGGGCGACCTTGATGCTCGGCGTGCTCGACCGGGCGCTCGACCGCGACCCGCATCTGGCCGACGGGCCGGCGCGGCTGTGCCTGATGACCTGTGGCGCCACCATTCCCAAGCTTGCTCTGCACGCGCGCGGCGAAAAAGTGCGCCGGCAGGCGGCTCGCGTAGCCAACACGCACGGCCTCATTTGGGTCGAGTATCAGGGCCGGCACGACGCGATCAATTTCTACAAATTCCACCCGGTGACGCTGCGCACCGCCGGCTTCGAGCGGATCGAGGGCAGCCAGCCCTTGCTGCGCAACGCCAACATCAAGCACATGCTCTCGCCGGAAAAGCTGAAGCGCGTGCGCAAGCGGCCGATGCGGGTGCACTACCAGTTCCTGCTGGCCAATGAGCGGCAGGCCTCCTACGACTATTTCATGGTCGCGCTCGGCCCGCTGGCCTTTGCCGACCTCACCGCGCGCGCCGAAGGACCGCTGGGCCGCTTCGCCCAAGACGGTAGCCTGATCGATGGCGCGCTGATCGCCTGAATGACGGGAACTCCATGAACCTCATCCTCGCCGCCAAGATCGTCTGGGCCATCGGTGTGATCGGCTGGTACGTCATCCGCCTTCCTTTCGAGCGCAAGGTGAAGCGCGAGCGCGTGGTCGATGCGCGCGACCGGCTGCGCGAGCTGATCCTGCTCTCCTGCTCGACGCTGGGGCTCGGCATCGTCCCGCTGTTCTGGGCGACCTCGCATGTGTTCGATGGCGCCAACTACCCTTATTCGCCGGTGCAGTTCGCGCTCGGCACGCTCGCCTTCATCGCCGCGCTCTGGCTGTTCCGCCGCACCCACAAGGATCTCGGCAAGAACTGGTCGGTGACGCTGGAGATCAAGGACAGCCACAAGCTGATCACCGGCGGCGTCTACCGCTATGTGCGCCACCCGATGTATTCCGCCTTCTTCCTGTGGGCGATCGCCCAGCTCATCCTGATCCCGAATGTCATCGCCGGCCCGGCCGGGGTGATCGGTTTCGGCATCCTCTACCTCTTCCGCGTCGGGCGCGAAGAGCAGATGATGCTGGACACCTTCGGCGAGGAATACCGCGCCTATAGCGCGCGGACCGCCCGCCTGCTGCCGGGTGTCTACTGATCGGGAGAGCGCCGTGCTGGAACTGCGTCCGAACTGCGAGTGCTGCGACCGCGACCTGCCGGCGGATACGCGGGAGGCGATGATCTGCACCTTCGAGTGCACCTTCTGCGTGGACTGCGCGGGCGATGTGCTCGGCGGCGTCTGCCCCAATTGCGGCGGCGAGCTGGTGCGCCGCCCGGTGCGCCCGCCGGGCCCGCTAGCGCGCAACCCGGCCTCCACCGTGCGGGTGTTCAACCCGGACTGCCGGGCGCGCGCCGCAAGCTAGGCGGGCGCACCCGTCAGCCGCGTGCGGGAAAAACCGCCCGCGGCGATGTTTGAGCACAGCCCGTCCCATTGGCAGGCGGCGCAGGCCGCGCGTATCGTCCCGGCGGCGAAGTTTTCGCGCAGGCGAGCGACGGTTGCGGCATCGAGCGGGATCGTGTCGCCCGGCGCGACGGCCTGCCCGAGCGCGGCGGCGACCGCCTCGCGGGCCAGCGCATCGCGCGTGGTGATGCGCGGTTCACGGCAATGATGGCCGCTGTCGAGCATGGGCGCGCAGATGTCGTCCGGCCCCTCGACCAGCACCGCGCCCTCCCCCGCATTCAGCCGAGCGACGATGGCGCTGTACTGGGCGACGAAAGCGGGGGTGTAGCCCCGCCCGACATAGGTGAGCAGGCACAGCAGATGATGGGCGCGGAGCCGGATCATGCGCCGCTCAGCGGGCCGCCTGGGCTCACTCGCCGTCGAGCGGCACGGTGCCGGTGGCGCGGCCGTCGGAGCCCTGCGTGATCTTCTCGACCCGCGCCTCGGCGTCCTTCAGGAGCGCGTCGCAACGGGCCTTCAGCGCCTCGCCGCGCGCATAGAGGGCGATGGATTCCTCAAGCGGAACGTCGCCCTTCTCCAGCTTGCCGACGATGGATTCGAGCTCGGCCAGCGCCCGCTCGAAGCTCAGCCCGCTGACATCGGCGAGGTCCGGGGTGGTCGCTGCGCTCATCCGAGCCTCCTGTGATCCGTGAGTCGGCCACTTATACAGGCTCGCGCCCGCCAACTCACCCCCGGCGGGCGCCGCCGGGAGGGGCGTTAGCCCCGCATGAGCGCCATAACGTGCGCCGAGGCCGAGCGGGCGAGGCCTTCGAGGTCGTAGCCGCCCTCCAGCACCGAGACCAGCTTGCCGCCGCACTGCTTGTCGGCCACGTCCATCAGCTTCTTGGTGACCCAGCTGAAATCGTCTTCCAGCAGGTTGATGTTGGCCAGCGGGTCGCGCGTATGGGCGTCGAAGCCGGCGGAGAGGATGATGAGTTCCGGCCCGAACGCCGTGAGGCGCGGCAAGATGCGGCTCTCGAACGCCTCGCGGAACGCCTCGCCGCCATCGCCCGAGCGCAGCGGCGCGTTGACGATGTTGTCCGTGGTGCCGCGCTCGCCGACCGAGCCGGTGCCGGGAAACAGCGGCATCTGGTGGGTCGAGGCGTACATCACGCTCGGATCGGAGAAGAAGATCTCCTGCGTGCCATTGCCGTGATGCACGTCGAAATCGACGATGGCGACGCGCCCGAGGCCGTGCACCTTCTGCGCGTGGCGGGCGGCGATGGCGACATTGTTGAACAGGCAGAAGCCCATGGGCGTGCGCGTCTCGGCATGGTGGCCGGGCGGGCGCATGGAGACGAAGGCGTTCGACACCTTGCCCGACAGCACCTCATCGACCGCCAGCACCGCGCCGCCGACGCCGCGCGAGATCGCCTCGAAGGTGCCGGGCGACATCACCGTGTCGCCGTCGATGCGCACCAGCCCCTCGGTCGGCACGGCGGCTTCCAGCGCCTCGACGAAATCCTCCGGGTGGACGCGGATGATGTCCTCGCGCGCGCCGAGCGGCGCCTGCTCGCGGGCAAGCGTGGCGAAGGCCTCGGCCTCGAAGACGCGGTTCAGCACCCGCACGCGGTCCGGCCGCTCGGGATGGCCGGCGGGGGTGAGATGGTCGAGGCAGGCATCATGCGCGATCAGCAGCGTGGTCATGGCATTCCTTGGGTCGCGTTGCCGTTTGGCGTCGGCTTCTTGTCGGTGACGGTCCGGCCGGGAATGAGCTCATTCCAGTTCCAATGATGGTGGACGATATGCCACGTCGGCAGCCGCGACCAGCGGGGCAAGGGGCCGCCCGCCGATTTTTCCCGCCCGCGCCTCGCCTCTCCGCGCCGCCCTCCCCGTTCAGCGCGCCGTTGACCGCGACCCGGCGCGGGCCTATCGAGCCCGCCAGACCGGAGAGATTATGACCACGCCCCCGCGCCCGACCCGCCATTTGCCCGCCGATGCCGCCGGCATCGCCGAGGCCGCGCGCGTGCTGCGCGACGGCGGGCTGGTCGCGCTGCCGACGGAGACGGTCTATGGCCTCGCCTGCGACGCCACCGACCCGCGCGCCGTCGCCAGCCTCTACGCCGCCAAGGGCCGGCCCTCCTTCAACCCGCTCATCGCCCATGTGCCGGATGTCGCGGCCGCCCGCCGCGTCGGCCATCTCACGCCCGCCGCCGAGGCGCTCGCCGCCCGCTTCTGGCCGGGGCCGCTGACGCTGGTGGTGCCGGCCATCCCCGAGGCGACGAGCGAACTGGCGCGCGCCGGCCTCACCAGCGTCGCCATCCGCGTGCCGGCCCACCCCGTCGCGCAGGCGGTGCTGCGGGCGGCCGGGCGTCCCATCGCCGCGCCGAGCGCCAACCGCTCCGGCCATGTTTCGCCGACCTCGGCCGACCATGTGATGGCCGATCTCGACGGGCGGATCGATCTCGTGCTCGATGCCGGAGCGAGCCGGGTCGGCGTCGAATCGACCATTCTCGACTGCACCGGCGACGTGCCGGTGATGCTGCGACCGGGCGGGCTCGCGCGCGAGGCCATCGAGGAAGCGCTCGGTGCCCCGCTCGCCGCCCGCGCGCCAGTGGCGGAGGACGAGGACGCCCCGCTGGCGCCGGGGATGCTCGCCTCGCATTACGCGCCGAATGCTCGCGTGCGGCTCGACGCTGGTGATGTGCGCCCCGGCGAGGCGCTGCTCACCTTCGCCGGCGCCCGGCCTCCGGGGAGCGAGGGGGCGGTCGCCGTGGCCGATCTCAGCCCCTCCGGCGATCTCACCGAGGCCGCCGCCTCGCTCTTCGCTTTGCTGCGCGTGCTGGATGCCAGCGGCGCGGCGGGCATCGCGGTTGTCACCCTGCCCGGCCATGGGCTGGGCGAGGCCATCGCCGACCGGCTGCGCCGCGCCGCCGCCCCGCGCTGAGGCCGGCGTCGAGCCCAACGCAGAGCGGCTGACTCTCCGGAATTAACCGTCGAGCAAGGTTAATACGCGACAACCATAAGCATGCGGCCGCGCCGGCTTGCCTGTGGCAGGGCGGTCACGCGTCCGAGGTTTGCGTAGGCGTTGCTCATGTCGGGTTCCATCGGTCGTCGCCGGTCTCTCCACGGTCCTCTCCGGTCCGGGCTGCGCTGCGCCCTGCTGGCGGGGCTGATGGTGGCGGGCGGCAGCAGTGCCATCGGGCTGCAGGACATTGCCGGCCGCCTCGCCCACCAGCCCGGCGTTGCCGAGCGCGCGCGCCTCTCCATTCTCGCTGGGCCGGTGCACACGCTGAAGGCCGCCGCCTTCGCCTGGCCCGCCCGCTCCTCGCTCCTCACCGGTTCGGCCATCGCCGAGCCGCCGCCCGAGGCGCCGCTGGCGCTGGTGGTGGAGCGCGGCCACAAGGGCGACCGCCTGCCGGTCGAGATCACCGACCCGGCCGACCCCTTCGCCAGCGCTGGCCAGTCCACCGGGCCGGGCCTTGTCGGCAGCGGCACGGGCACCGGGACCGGCACCGAGTTGCTGGCGACCACCGGCAGCGGCGTCGGCACGGGCACCGGCCTTCCCATCACCACCCTTGCCGGGCTCGGCACCGACCCGGCCGAGACGGAAGAGGCGAGCACCCCGCGCGATCTCGCCGCGCTCGACCATGCCGGCGTCGATTCGCTCTCCGCCGGCGATCCGACCGGCGACCCGAGCCAGTTGGAGCGCGCGCTCGCCGCCGACGCGCCAGCCACCCGCACCGGCCTGGATGAGGGGATGGGCGGCAGCCTCGGCGACCTCGCCGCTGGCGAACTCGGGCGCGACCTGTCCGGTGGCCTCGACATCGACGAGGCGGTCGCCGCCGACGCCGCCCTGCCGCTCTACCGGCAGGCCTCCTATGTGTTCGGCTACGACACCGCCGCGCTACCGCCGCAGCCCTTCCTGCATCAGGACGGCCTCGCCTTGCCGCTCAGCCCGCCGGCCCCGCCCGCCCCACCCGGCGGCACCACCACGGCGGCCAAGAGCGAGGGCGCGGACGGCTCACGCCTCGCCAGTGGCCCGAGCCCGGCCGAACGGCTCGGCCTCACCGGCAAGCGCCGCGAGCGTTCGGAGAAGTGCCTGGCGGAAGCGGTCTATTTCGAGAGCCGGGGCGAGCCGCGCCGGGGCCAGGTGGCGGTGGCGCAGGTGGTGATCAACCGGGTGTTCTCCGGGTATTACCCCGCCGACATCTGCCGCGCGGTCTACCAGAACGCCAACCGCAAGTTGGCCTGCCAATTCACCTTCGCCTGCGACAACATCAAGGACGTGGTGACCGAGCCGCGCCTATGGAAGCAGGCGCAGGAAATCGCCGCCGAGATGCTGGATGGGCTGGTCTGGGACGACAAGGTCGGCCGCGCCACGCATTACCACGCCCAGTCGGTGCGCCCGAACTGGCTGAGCGAGATGCGCAAGCTCGACCGCATCGGCGAGCACACCTTCTACCGCCCCCGCCGCTGGACGAGCTGAGCGGGCGCGAGGGGTGGTGGGTGCGGGGGTGTGAACCCAACCGCCGCGCCCTGCCCTCATCGTCATCCCGGCCGGAACACAGCGCGCGGCGGGCCCGGCACCTTTCCGCCGTCGTCATCCCGGCCGGAGCGCAGCGCAGAGCCGGGATCGGTTGCGCACTTCAACGGCCACGCGCGGCGTCAACGGCCGTGCGACGTGCCGGCACGCGATCCCGGATCGGCCTTTGGCCGTCCGGGATGGCGGCGCAGGGATACGGCGCCGGCACGGCGCGGGCGGTGGGAAAGCGGCGCGGCGGGGCCAGTGGCCGGCGGAACCGAAGTCGTGGATGGCCGGGTCAAGCCCGGCCATGACGGTGTTCCAGACGGGACGATGCTCCAGATGGCGCGGGAGCCGGGCGACACGTCGTTGAGGCCATCCACTTCGGATGCCCCGACCCCCCAGAGGCAGGAACCCGCCACAGACCGCGAACCGCCAGAGACAACGTCATCCCTGGGCTTGGCCCAGGGATCCACGACTTCCCGACGGCCAGCGTGACGCGGCAAGATGGGAAGGGTCGACGCGCGTGAACGGTGGCTCGCGGTAGCGGCACGCGATCCCGGATCGGCCTTTGGCCGTCCGGGATGACGGGGAAACCACGGTGGCCGTGGAGACCGGGCTCAGCCCCAAACGAAAATGCCCGGCGCGAGGCCGGGCATTGATCGTGTCGTGGTGAGGAAGCGGAGCCCGGCTCAGTTGAGCTTGGACTTGACCTCGCCCAGCGCCTCGGCGGTCACGCGCTCGGCGGCGTCGCCGACGAGCTGGGCGGTGAGCAGCGTTTCCGCCGCCTTCACCGCCGCCTCGGCGGCCGCGGCCTTCACATCGGCCAGCGCCTGCGCCTCGGCCTGGGCGATCTTCTGCTCGGCCATCTTGGTGCGGCGGGTGATGAGGTCGTCGAGCTTCTGCTTCGCCTCGGTGGCGAGACGCTCGGCCTCGGCGCGCGCCGTGGTGACGATGGCTTCCGCCTCCGCCTCGGCCTCGCGCTGGCGGCGCTTATACTCGGCGACGAGCTTCTGCGCCTCTTCCTTCAGCCGGCGGGCTTCCTCGAGCTCCTGGCGGATGCGTTCGCCACGGGCGTCAAGCTTCGCGGCCATGCCGGAGAAGGCGCCGGCGCGGATCACGAGCCCCATGAAGATCACGAAGGCGACGGCGACCCAGAGTTCCGCTGTACCCATTTCCGCGACCTCAGCTCTTGGTGGCCTGATCGACCGCCGCCTCAACCGCCTGCGGGGCGGGGACGGTGCCGATCAGCTGGTGGACGATGGCGCCGGCCGCGTCGACGGCGATGCCGCGGACATTGGCCATGGCCGACGTCTTGGTGGCCGCGATCTGCGCCTCGGCCGCCGCCAGCTTGGCGGCGAGCTCGGCCTCGAGCGCCTTGCGGCGCGTCTCGGCCTCCGCCGCGAGCGAATCGCGGGTTTCGGTGGCGATGCCGTGGGCCTTGTTGCGGGCGCTGGCGAGCGCCTGCTCATAGGCCGTGGCCGCCGCCTCGCTCTCGCCCTTCAGCTTGCCGGCCTCCTCGAGGTCGTCAGCGATGCGATCGTGACGCTCTTCCAGGATGGTGGCGATGCGCGGCAGGGCGATGCGGCTCATCAGCAGGTAGAGCGCGCCGAAGGCGATCGCCAGCCAGATGATCTGCGAGGGGAAGGTATGGGCGTCGAAGGGCGGGAAGCCCCCACCGTGCGCCTCGCCCGGCGGAACCTGGATTTCGACGCCGTGACCGGACGCCGCGCCATGCGCCGCCGGCGTTTCCGCCTGGGCGATGACGAAGGTGCCGGCCGGACCCTGGGTCTCGGACATGGTTCAGGCTTCCTCGATCAAAACGGACGGGGCGCGCCGGGTGGGCGCGCCCGCAACCAACCGCAGGATGCGTCAGACCACGAAGAGCAGGACGAGGGCGACGACGAGCGCGAAGATGCCGAGACCTTCCGCGAGCGCCGCGCCGATGAAGGCGCGGGCGAACTGGCCATCGGCCGCCGACGGGTTGCGCAGGGCGCCCGACAGGAAGTTGCCGAAGATGTTACCGACGCCGATGGCGGCGAGGCCCATGCCGAGACAGGCGAGACCGGCACCGAGGAACTTGGCGGCGATCGGATCCATGGTCTTCTCCTATTGAATTCGCAAGATTGAGTTGAAGGCTGGATGAGTGTCCCGCGACGCGCCGGTCAGTGACCGGGATGGAGCGCGTCGTTGAGATAGATGCAGGTCAGCACCGCGAAGACGTAGGCCTGCAGGAAAGCGACGAGGAATTCGAGCGCGGTCAGCGCCACCACCATGGCGAGCGGCAGGGTCGCGCCGAGGATGCCGGCGACGCCCGTGGCGCTCATCATCACGATGAAGCCGGCGAACACCTTCATGGCGATGTGGCCCGCCAGCATGTTGGCGAACAGACGCAGCGACAGGCTGATCGGGCGCGAGAGGAAGGAGATGACCTCGATCACGACCATGAAGGGCAGCAGGAAGGCCGGAACGCCCGACGGCACGAAGAGGTGGAGGAAGTGGGTGCCGTGCCGCACGAAGCCGTAGATGATGACCGTCAGGATGACGATCAGCGCCAGCATGGCGGTGACGACGAGATGGCTGGTGACCGTGAAGGTGTACGGGATCATGCCAACGAAGTTGGCGACCAGCACGAACATGAAGAGCGAGAAGACCAGCGGGAAGAACTTCATGCCCTCATTGCCGGCCGTGGACCGGACCATCGAGGCCACGAATTCGTAGGAGACTTCCGCCAGAGACTGCAGCCGGCTCGGCACCAGAGTGCGCCCGCGCGTCGCGAAGGTGAGGAAGAAGAACACCAGCGCCACGATGCCGAACATGAAGGCCGCGGAGTTGGTGAAGGCGAGCTGCACGCCGCCCGGCGCCCCCAGATCCACGATCTTGATGATCTGGAACTGATGGATCGGATCAATCACGCTGCCACTGGCCATGCCGGTCGCTGCCCTCAACACGGCGCCTCAGAAGCGCCCGTCCCCGCCTAAAGGCACCGTCCGCAAGGCCGGCACCGTCGAAATATGCTGCCGATCCGCCGGATGGCCGATCGCCCGAAACCCGTCAACCGCCTTGAGGCGGCTTTTTGCGGCCCGTCTCGCCAGCGGCGCGCATCATGTTGAAAATGCCGGCACCGAAGCCGAACAGCAGCAACACGATCATGCCCCACGGCGCGGTGCCGAAGAGATAGTCGACGCCCCAGCCGAGGCCGGCACCGACCAGTACACCGGCCACGAACTCAGCCCCCAGGCGGAAGGCCAATGTCATGCCCGCCGTCGCCGACGTCCGATCGGGCGTCGCCGCCTTCTCCTCAGCCCGGCGTTCGGCGCGCACCTTGTCGATGGCGCTGCCAAGTCCGCTCAGCCTGCCGGAGAGCTCGGCATCGGAGAGGTCCGGCTCCCCCGAGTTCTTCTGGCCGTCCGTTTTGCGTCGGTCGTCCATTGATCTGCGCTCGGGCTTTGCCGGAGAAGGATTTCCCATCCCCGAAACCGGGCGCACCATAGTGTTCGGCCCTAGGGGTGTCAAGGATGTGAAGTCATCTTTTAAGTGTCTGTAAACACAACGAAAATCGGAAAGGTGGACGCTCTGTCGCAGGCAATCCCATGCCGCGGCGCACCAAGGGAAGCCGTCTTGTGGTGTTTGGCATACCAGAGCGCGGAACCCAATACGGCAATCGCCGCAGCGCCCGCGCTGTCCACGGCGGCGTGGCGTGCCCCGTGGCGCCGCCTCAGCTCGCCTCGCGGAAGCTCTCGGCGGTGGCGAGATCGACCGAGACCAGCTTGGAGATGCCGCGCTCGGCCATGGTGACGCCGAACAGCCGGTTCATGCGGCTCATGGTGATCGGGTTGTGGGTGATGGTGAGGAAGCGCGTCTCGGTGAGGCGCTGCATCTCGTCCAGAAGGTTGCAGAATCGCTCGACATTGGCGTCGTCGAGCGGCGCATCCACCTCATCCAGCACGCAGATCGGCGCCGGATTGGTGAGGAACACCGCGAAGATCAGCGCCATGGCGGTCAGCGCCTGCTCGCCGCCGGAGAGCAGCGAGAGCGATTGCGGCTTCTTGCCGGGCGGCTTGGCGATGATGTCGAGCCCGGCCTCCAGCGGATCGTCCGAATCGGTGAGAATCAGCTGCGCCTCGCCGCCGCCGAACAGCGTGCCGAACAGCTGGCGGAAATGGCCGTCGACCACGGTGAAGCTGGCCTGAAGCCGCTCGCGGGCCTCGCGATTGAGGCTGTAAATGCCCTGACGCAGCCGCTTGATCGCCTCGGTCAGGTCCTCGCGCTCGGCGGCGAGGCCCTGCTGGCGGCTCTCCACCTCCGACAATTCCTCCTCGGCCCGCAGATTGACTGCGCCCAGCCGCTCGCGCTCGCGCTTCAGCCGGTCGAGATCGGCCTCGACACCCGAAGCCTCCGGCAGCGGCGAATCACCGTTGAGCCCGGCGATATCGCGGGCGCTCTCGGGCGGGCCGTCCAGCATGTCGGCGATCTCGCGCACCAGATCCTCGCGGCGCTGGCGGGTCGCCTCGATGCGCGCCTCGGCGCGGGCGCTGGCCTCGCGGGCACCAGCGAGAGCATCGAGCGCGGCACGCGCGGCCCGGTCGCTCTCCGCCTGCGCGCTCTCGGCGGCGGCGAGGCGGTCGCCCGATTCGCGCCGCGCGGCCTCGGCTTTGGCGATTTCGTCCAGCAGCGCCCGGCGGCGGGCGGCGAAGCGCGCGGGCGCCTCCTCCAGATCCTCGCACTCAAAGGCCACTTCCTCGATGCGCGCTTCCAGCGCCGCGACACGCTCGCCGGTGCCCTCGGCGCGGGCGCGCCAGCCGCGCTGCTCCTCGGCGATGGCGGCAAGGCGCCGGGTGCGCTGCTCGCGCTCGCGGGCGAGGCCGTCCGCGCGGGCGCGCAGCTCGGCCAGCACGGCACGATCCTGAGCCACGCGGGCGCGGGCCTCGGCCAGCGCCGCCTCGCTCTCCACTGGCGGGGCGACCTCGGTGAGCTGCGCCTCGATCTCCTCACCCGCGCTCAGCGCCGCCTCGCGCTCGATCTCGGCCCGCTCCAGATTGGCGGCGAGCGCGGAAAGCCTGGCCGCCTGCTCGGACGCCTGCCGCTCGGCGCGGGCGAGTTCCTCGCGCGTTGTCTCCATGGCGCGGAGCGACTGGCGTCGGGCCTCGCGGGCGGCGTTCTCGCGCGATCCGGCGGCGCGCAGGGCGGCTTCCACCGCCTCCAGCGCCTTGCGGCGGCTCGCCACCTCGGCGCGGGCGCCGATCAGCTCGGCCTCGATATCGGCGAGGCGGTTGCGCTCGGCGAGGCGCCGGGCGGCGGCGGTGGGCGCGTCGGCGGCGGCGGTCAGCCCGTCCCAGCGCCAGAGGTCGCCCTCGCGGGAGACGAGGCGCTGGCCGGGCCGCAGCTCGGCGGCAAGCGCCGCGCCCTCCTCCCGCGCGACCACGCCAATCTGCGCGAGGCGGCGGGCGAGCACGGCGGGCGCCTCGACATGGGCGGCGAGCGGGGAGACACCCGCGGGCAGCGGGGCATCGCCGTCCGACGGCACCAGCGCCCAATGGACCGGCGAGGACGGGTCGGCCGGCGCATCGAGATCATCGCCGAGCGCCGCCCCCAGCGCCGCCTCATAGCCGCGCGCGGCGCGGATCGAATCGAGCACCGGCGCCCAGCGGCGGGGCGTGCCGACATCGAGGAGCTTGGCCAGCGTGCGGGCCTCGGTGTCGAGCCGCTGGGCGGCGCGCTCGGCCTCGGCCAGCGGGCGGCGGGCATGATCGAGCGCGGCGCGGGCCTCGCTATGGGCGACCTCCGCCTCCTGCGCGGCGATCTCCGCCTCTGTGAAGGCTTCCTGCGCCATCTCGGCGCGCTCGCGCAGCTCGTCGAGCCGCTCGGCGCCGGCGAGGCTTTCGACTTGGCGGTGCTGCTCCGTGAGCGTGGCGACGTCGCGGGTGAGGCGCGCGAGGCGCTCGCCGGCCTCGCGCCGCGCCCGCTCCAGCGCGCCGCGCCGGGCGGCCTGCTCGGCATGGGCGGCGGTCGCTTCGGCGAAGGCACGCTCGGAGGCGGCGAGCGCGGCGGCGGCCTCCTCGCGGGCATAGACCGCTTCCTCATCCTCGATGGCAACGGCTTCCTGCGCTGCCGCCAGTTCCTCCGCCTCGTCGGTCAGGCGGGCGAGCACCCCTTGCGCGTCGGCGGCAAGGGACCGCTCGCGCTCCATGTCGCCGGCAAGCTGGGCAAGGCGCCGGTCGAGTTCCTCGCGGCGCTGGCCGGCGCGGGCTTCCTCGCGCTCCAGTTCGCCGCGCGCGAGGGTGAGGCGCTGGAGCGTCGCGGCGGACACCGCATCGGCCTCGCGCAGCGGCGGGAGCTCATGGGCGGCGACGGCAGCGGCGCGCGCGGCCTCGCCCTGCAGGCGGGTGGCCTCCGCCACCTCGCGCACCGCGAGATCATGGGTGCGGGCGGCCTCCTCCAACGCGCCGACGGCTTCCCGCCAGCGCAGCCAGAGCAGCGTCGCCTCGGCCTTGCGGATGTCGCCGGAGACCACGCGGTAGCGGCTCGCCTGGCGCGACTGGCGGCGCAGCGCGTCGAGCTGACCGGTGATCTGGCCGATCACGTCGTCGAGCCGGGTGAGGTTGGTCTCGGCGGCGCGCAGGCGCGTCTCCGCCTCGTGCCGGCGGGCATGAAGCCCGGCGACGCCCGCCGCTTCTTCCAGCAGGCGGCGGCGGGCGGCGGGCTTGGCGCCGACGATCTCGCCGATCTGCCCCTGCCGCACCATGGAGGGCGAGCGCGAGCCGGAAGAGGCGTCGGCGAACAGGATCTGCACGTCGCGCGCGCGCACCTCGCGCCCATTGATGCGGTAGGCCGAGCCGGATTCGCGCTCGATGCGGCGGGAGATCTCGAGCAGGTCCGCGTCGTTGAACACGGCGGGGGCGGAGCGGTCGCCATTATCGACGGTGAGCACCACCTCGGCGGAGTTGCGCGCGGGCCGCGTGGTGGAGCCGCCAAAGATGACGTCATCCATGCCTTCGGCGCGCATCGCCTTGTAGGAGCTTTCGCCCATCACCCAGCGTAGCGCCTCGACGAGGTTCGACTTGCCACAGCCATTCGGGCCCACCACGCCCGTCAGGCCGGGCTCGATGAGCATCTCGGTCGGCTCCACGAAGGTCTTGAAGCCGGTGACACGCAGCCGGGTGAATTTCATGCCTCCAGCGTGCCGCGCGGCACCCACAAGTTCAAGTGTTTCGGGAGAAGCGATCCACGAGATGTTGGGATTTTTGGAGGCTTTTCCGTCATCCCGGACGGCCGCAGGCCGATCCGGGATCGCGACCAAGATGCCAGACGATCCCGGCTCTGCGGCTTCGAGAAGCTTGCCCTTGGGCTTGCCAGGGCAAGACCCGAGGGGCCGGGATGACGGCAGATCAAAGGTTATTAAGTCAGCCTCCCTGACCAAAGTTGAGTTGCGCCGCGCCATGCCCTGCCGCCATTCTCCCCTCTGGCGACCGATCCTGCCGCTGATGACGCAACGGGAGGCAGAGCATGCGCGTACCGACGCTGGATATGTTCGATCTGCGCATTCTCCGTGAATTGCAGGAGGATGGGCGCCTGACCAATCAGGAACTCTCCGAGCGCATCGGCCTCTCGCCCTCGCCGTGCCTGAGGCGCACCCGCCGGCTGGAGGAGGAAGGGTTGATCGCCGGCTATGAGGCGCGGCTTGATGCCTCAAAGCTCGGGCTCGGGGTGATGGCCTTCATCCATGTGCATCTGGAACGGCAGGTCGAGGAGGCGGCGCGCGATTTCGAGGCGGCGGTGCTGGCGCTGCCGCAGGTCGTCGCCTGCTACAGCGTGACCGGCGACAGCGACTACATGCTGCATGTGGTCTGCGAGGATCTGGAAGGCTTCGCCCATTTCGCCCACGCCATCCTCATGGGCCTGCCCGGCGTGCGCGGCGTGCGCTCCTCGCTGGCGCTGAAGCGGGTGAAGGAGCGCGCCCGACTGCCGCTCGACCATCTGCGCGCCCTCCCCGCCGCGCCGGAAAACCCTGCCGAGAAAACGAGCAGCGAAAGCGCGAGCGCAAAAAAGCGGCCCTGACGGCAGATTCTGCCGCGCGAGGCTGCGCCGCCTCCCGAGAACGCAAGGACATGCCGCATTAGGTCAACTACACTGACCTAGTTCGGCTGATTGTCCTTCACCACCCGGGAGACGCGTCATGGCCTTCGTCGCAGACACGCTCACGCCTCTGGTGTCCCGCACCGCCCGCCCGGTGCGCCGGCAGCTTTCCGCCTCCCCCACCACTCTCGCGACATTGGCGCTGGCCGGCGCCGCGCTGCTGTGGTCGGGCAATTTCCTCGCCGGGCGCCTCGCCGCCGACATCCTGCCGCCGGCGACCTTTTCCGCCGCGCGCTGGCTGCTGGCGCTGGCCCTGCTCGCCCCCTTCACCTTCCGCGAGATCGCCGGGCAGCGGGCGGAGATCCTGCGCCGCTGGCCGCTCTGGCTGGCGGCGGGGGTGCTCAACATCGCCGTCTTCACCGTGCTGATCTATGCCGGCCTTGCCCATACCAGCCTGGTCAATGGCTCGATCATCGGCTCGGCCGCGCCCATCGTGGTCGGGCTGTTCGGCTGGCTGATCCTCGGCGAGCGCACCAGCGCCCGCTCGCGCCTGGCGCTGGCCGTCTCCAGCGCCGGCGTCGCCTTCATCGTGCTGCGCGGGGATATTGGCACGCTGGCGCGGCTGGATTTCCACGGCGGCGATCTCGTGCTGTTCCTCGGCATCAGCGCCTTCGCGCTCTATGCGGTGCTGCTGAAACGCTTCCCCGTCGGCCTGTCGGCGGCGGCGGCGCTCACCGTGAGCATTCCCTTCGGCCTCATCGCCCTCGCCCCGGTCGCCGCCTGGGAACTGGCGACCACGCCGCTCGCCGTCGACGCGCGGGAAGCCGGGACGGCCGGGCTGCTCATCCTCTATGTGGCGAGCCTGCCGACGCTCGGTTTCGTGCTGTGGGCGAAGGGGGTCGCCGTGCTCGGCCCGACGCGGGCGGGCCAGTTCCTCCAGCTCATGCCGGTGTTCGGCGCGGGGCTGGCGGTCGGGGTGCTCGGCGAGGCGCTGCACCTCTATCACGCGCTGGGCTTCGCGCTGGTGCTGGGGGGCCTGGCGCTGCGCGACCGACGGCTACCGGCTCAGCTCTACAACCCGGCATCGCGCGTGGCGTAAAATCGCACCTGCCGCCTGAAAAAAGCCGGCATGCGCCATGATAGGTTTGGAAAGACTCTAAACCTGATTGGCGACAGATGAGTGACACACCCAAGGCCGCGCCGCTTCTCGACATCGGCGCCGTCCAGCACATACGCAAGCTCGTGCTGTTCGGTCTCGGGGCCGCGTCGTTCAGCGTGCTGCTGTTCAGCCACTCGCTCTGGCCGGACGCCAGTGAGGACGGCCTGCACGAGATCATCGAGACCATCGGCTTCGGGCTGCTGCTGGTCGCCATCATCGGCCGCACCTGGAGCTCGCTCTATATTGGCGGGCGCAAGAAGAGCGAGGTGGTGGCGGTCGGCCCCTACTCGATCTGCCGCAACCCGCTTTATGTCTTCTCCTTCATCGGCGCGGCCGGCGCCGGCGCGCAGTTCGGCAATCTCACGGCGGCGCTGGCCGCCACGCTGCTGACCGTGCTGGTCTTCTCCATCGTGGTGCGCAAGGAGGAGCGCTTCCTCAGCGCGAAATTCGGCGAGCCCTATCTCGCCTACAAGGCGCGAGTGCCGCGCTTCATCCCGAATTTCCGGCTCTGGCAGAATGTCAGCACGCTGGAAATCAACACGCACCTGGTGGTGCGCACCTTCCTCGATGCCTGCGTGTTCCTCGCCGCCATCCCGCTCGCCGAGGGCATCGAGATGGCGCAGGCTCAGGGCTGGCTGCCGGTGCTCTGGCTGGTGCCCTGACGGCCACCGTCAGACGGGCCGGCGGGCGCGAGGCTTGAGGGCCCGCAGCGCCAGCCGGTCGAGGCCCAGCGCGAGCAGGGCGAAGACGCAGCCGATCCCCATGTCGATCAGCCGCTCGATGATGTCATGCGCCGCGCCGGTGACGCCGCCAGCGACGAATTCCAGGAGCAGCATGATGAAGACGGTGAGCGCGGCATTGCCCAGCGCGCCGTGATACTGATGCGCCGGCCAGCGCACCAGCGCCGCCACCACCATGCCGAGCAGCGCGGCGGTGTGGGACGGGAAGGCCCAGCCAAAGCCGAGCGCCGCGAGGACGCCGAGCGCGGTGCCGGCCAGCATCTGCGCCATCAGCCGTCGGCTCGCCATCGCGTCCGCCCGCAGCACCAGAACCACCGCGATCAGCGCCCAATAGGGCCGGTGCAGCCCGAGGGCGAGGCTGGTGAGGAAGGCGCCGGGCACGGCGATCGCCACCGCCGCGGCAAAAATCCAGCGCCGCCGCTCGGTCGCCCGCAACCGCACCATCAAGTGGCGCAGCGTCGGCGCGGCGGAAGGGCGCCAGACGCCGACGACCACGTCCCAGGCGAGCGAGACGACCCACGCATAGAGCGCGAAGGCGACGACCGCGCCGACATCGACGAGCTGAAGCGGGGCGTAAAGCGCGCCGATGGCCAGCGTCAGGCAGGCAAAGCGCGCGGCGAAGGCGGCGCTCTGGTGCAGGCTCTCCACCAGCGCATAGATCACCCCCACGGCCGCGAAGGCGATCACGGTGAGTGCCATATGGCCGGCCACCAGCGTGCCGAGCCCGCTCCCCGCCAGCACCACCGCGCCGGCGATCGCCATCCACACCAGCCGCTCGCGGGCCGGCCCGCCCGTATCCAGAGTGAAGGCGAGGATGCAGGTGACCATGGCGTAGATCAGCCAGACATTGAGGCCGATCAGCAGGCCGAGCGCCACCGGCGCCATCACGGTCAGGGCGAAGCGCACCGAGCGGGAGATCAGCCCATCACCATGCCAGCGGCCGGGCGGAGGGAGCACCGGGGGCGCGAGGGGGGTAGCGGGGGATGGGGCGGCGGGAAGCGCGGTTTCGGCCAAGCGGCGGACTCCGGCGAGCGTGGTTGACGCTTTATGGACGGGACAGGGAGAAAGTTCAGGTGGCGCTTTACCCCGTCTTTACCCTGACCAGCGGAGATTGTGGAAATCAGTTCTGTTGCGTCATCGAGCGTCGGGTAGCCGTCCATGAAGGTGGTTCGAAATGGGGAGGCCCGCCGGGCATCCCGCGTCAGTCTCGTCCATTCCGCCCCGGCGGGTGGCGCCAACGCCGGCGGTTTGCCCCTCGACACCATCCTGCGCGGCGACTGTGTCGCGGAGCTGGCAAAGCTGCCGCCGCGCTCGGTCGACATGATCTTCGCCGACCCGCCCTACAATCTCCAGCTCGGCGGCGAGCTGAAGCGCCCGGACGAGAGCCGGGTCGATGCGGTGGATGACGACTGGGACAAGTTCGAGAGCTTCGCCGCCTATGACGCCTTCACCCGCGCCTGGCTCTTGGCGGCGCGCCGCGTGCTCAAGCCCACCGGCACGCTCTGGGTGATCGGCTCCTATCACAACATCTTCCGCGTCGGGGCGATGCTGCAGGATCTCGACTTCTGGATCCTCAACGACATCGTCTGGCGCAAGACCAACCCGATGCCGAACTTCCGCGGCCGGCGCTTCACCAACGCGCATGAGACGCTGATCTGGGCCGCGCGCGACCCCGGCGGCAAGGGCTACACCTTCAATTACGAGGCGCTGAAGGCGGCCAATGAGGATGTGCAGATGCGCTCCGACTGGCTGTTCCCGATCTGCTCGGGCCATGAGCGGCTGAAGGACGAGACCGGCCACAAGGTGCACCCGACGCAGAAGCCCGAGGCGCTGCTCGCGCGGGTGATGCTCGCCGCGTCAAAGCCCGGCGACGTGATCCTCGACCCGTTCCTCGGCTCGGGCACCACGGCGGCGGTGGCCAAGCGCCTCGGCCGCCGCTTCATCGGCATTGAGCGCGATGCGACCTATGCGGATGCCGCGCAGGTGCGCATCGACGCGGTGGAGCCGCTGCCCGAGGCCGCGCTCGCCCCGGCACCCTCCGCCCGCGAGGCGCCGCGCATCGCCTTCAATGCGCTGATCGAGCGCGGCATGCTGGCGCCCGGCACCTTCCTCACCGACGCCAAGCACCGGGTGCGGGCGCTGGTGCGCGCCGACGGCATGCTGTCGCTGGAGACCGCGCCCGGCCTCGGCCAGGTCGGCTCGATCCACCGCGCCGGCGCCATCGCGCAGGGGCTGGAAGCCTGCAATGGCTGGACCTACTGGCACATCGAGACCCGCGAAGGGCTGCGCCCGATCGATTCGCTGCGCGCCGCCGTGCGCTCGGAAATGGCGATGGCGGCGGAGTGAGCGGGGTGATCACGCTCTATGACGTGCCGGATTCCGGCAACAGCTACAAGGTCCGGCTCGCCGCCGCGCATCTGGGCGTGGCGCTGAAGCGCGTCACCATGTCCGCGCGCGACGGCTCGGCCCGCCACCCGGATTTCCTCGCCAAGAACCCCATCGGCAAGCTGCCGACGGTGGAACTGGAGGATGGCCGCTTTCTCGCCGAATCAAACGCCATCCTGCTCTACCTCGCCGAGGGCAGCCCGCTCGTGCCGGCGGACCGCTACGGGCGCGGTAAGGTTTATGAGTGGATGTTCTTCGAGCAGTACAGCCATGAGCCGGCGCTGGCCGTGCGGCGGGCGCTGCTGACCTATGAGGAGCGGGCGCATCTGGCGACACCCGAGCGGCTGGCGCAGCTTCTGGAGGCCGGCAACCGCGCGCTGGGCGTAATGGAAACGCGGCTCGCCGGCGCCGACTGGCTGGCGGGCAACGCCTTCAGCGTCGCCGATATCGCGCTCTATGCCTACACGCACACGGCGGAGGAAGGCGGCTATGACCTCGCCGGCTTCCACGGCGTGCAGGCCTGGCTCGCCCGCATCGCCGCCCTGCCCGGCCATATCGGGCTGATGGACTGAACCAACAAAAAGGCCGCCCGGTGGGGCGGCCTCGTCGTTTCCAGGATGCGTCGCGGCTCAGAGATTGCCGGCCTTCTTCACCGCATCCTTGATCTCGCCCTTGGCCTGCTGGCCCTCGCCCTTGAGCTCCTGGGCCGCGCCTTCGACGCGCAGGCGATCATTGCCCGTGGCCTTGCCGACGCCCTGCTTCACGTTGCCGATGGCCTCATTGGCCATGCCCTTCGCCTTGTCAGCGGTGCTACCCATGATGCGTTCTCCTGTTTCTTCCGCATGTTGCGGTCGTCGGGATAACGCGGCGGACGGGCGCGGGTTGCGCTGATCACAGGTATGTCATTGGCGGGCCGGGCTCAGAGCCGGTCGAGCACCTTGCGCATCACGCTCGGAAACGCCTCCGCGTCGAACCCCGCCGGCGCCACCCAACGATGGCCGGCAGGCGCCGGCGTGCCGGCCGGCAGATCGGCCCGCCAGACTGTCAATTCCAGCGCGAAATGGCTGAAGACGTGGGTCACGGGCGCGTTCAGCACCCGCCAGTCCGCCCGCAGCGGCGCGTCGGTGGACGGGTTGGCCGGGCTCTCCGCCTCCCACGGCGTCGAGGGCACCTCGCTCATGCCGCCGAGCAGTCCTTGCGGCGGGCGCGAGCGCGTGAGCACCGCGCCATCCGCCCGCACGGCAAGGAAGGCGACGCCCTGCCGGGTGGGGCGCGCGGCCTTGGCCAGCTTCAGCGGGTAGCGCTCCGGCTCGCCTTCCGCCCGCGCCGCGCAGGGCTCGCGCCATGGGCAGAGCGCGCAGGCGGGCTTGCGCGGGGTGCAGATGGTGGCGCCGAGATCCATCATCGCCTGCGCGAAATCGCCGAAGCGGGCCTCGGGCAGCAGCGTCAGGCCGAGCGCGCGCAGGCGGGGCTTCGCCTTGGGCAGCGGCGCCTCCACCGCGAAGAGGCGGGCGATGACGCGCTCCCAATTGCCATCCACCGGCGCGGCCGGGCGCTCATAGGCGATGGAGGCGATAGCGGCTGCCGTATAGGGGCCGATGCCCGGCAGTTCGAGCAGCGCCGCCTCCGTGTCCGGGAAGCGCCCATTATAGTGCTCGGCCACTGCGCGGGCGCAGGCGTGCAGATTGCGGGCGCGGGCGTAATAGCCGAGCCCCGCCCAGGCGGAGAGCACCTCCTCGAGCGGCGCGGCGGCAAGATCCGCCACCGTCGGCCAGCGGACGAGGAAGGCCTCGTAATAGGGCCGCACCGTCACCACCGTGGTCTGCTGCAGCATGATCTCGGAGAGAAACACCCGGTAGGGATCCTGCCGCAGGCCCGGGGCGGCGCGCCAGGGCAGCGTGCGCCGGTGCCGGTCATACCAGGCGAGCAGCAAGGCGGGATCGGGCCGCGCCGCGGGGGCTGGCTCGACGAAGGGGGCGGCGGTGCGGCGGCGGGTGGCTTTATCGGGACGGGCGGGCATGCGATGTTGGGTTCCGGCGGCGCCAAGGTGGGCCGTGCCGATACGCCCGGCAAGCCCCGCCGGACCGCCGTCCCTTGAATTGATGTCCCGCCGCCCTCACTGACCGATCGCCCTCATGCCCCCGCGCCGCGCACCTCAACCGCTTGCCGACCTGATCGACGCGACCATCGCCGAGAGCTGCCGGCAGCGCGGCCTCGCCTCGGTGGAAATCGTCACGCGCTGGGCCGACATCGTCGGGGAGGCGCTCGCCGCCCGCGCCGTGCCGATCAAGCTCGCCTGGCCGAGCCGGCAGGACAGCCCCGAGCCGGGCGTGCTGCACATCCGGGTCGAGGGCGGCTATGCCATCGAATTGCAGCACGATGCGCCCGTCGTGATCGAGCGGGTGAACCGCTATTTCGGCTGGCGCTGCATCGGCCGGCTGGCGCTGCGCCAGGGGCCAGTGCCGGTGCGCCGCCCCGTGCGCCCGCGCTTCGTCGAGCCCGGCGCCGCCGAATGCGCGGCGGTGGCGGGAAAGCTCGGCACGTTTGAGGATCCCGCGCTGGCCGAGGCCCTCGCCCGGCTCGGCGCGCTGGTCGCCCGCCGGCGCGCGGCGCCGCCCACGTCCCCGGCGCCGGGGGTGCGGCCAATCTTCACGCAGCGGTGACAAGGCGCCCGCCTGCCGTACCGTTGCCATGATCGCGCGCTGCCTGTAGGCGCTAGAGCTCAACGCCGGCCGAGAGGGCCGGCCTTCCCTTCGGAGACCCTCCATGATTGATCGCCGCCGCCTCCTCGAAGGGCTGGGTGCCGCCGCCCTCACCACCGCCGCGCTGGTGGCGCTGGCGAGCCCGGAAAGCCTCGGCGCCGAGCGCTTCTCCTTCATCGGTCGCGCCGAGGCGCAGACGGTCGACACCGCGCAGCTGATGGCGCCGGGCGCCCTGCCCGACAATGTGCTCGGCAAGGCCGACGCGCCGGTGACCATCGTCGAATACGCCTCGATGACCTGCGGCCACTGCGCGCATTTCCACGAGACCACCTATCCGGTGCTCAAGGAGAAATACATCGACACCGGCAAGGTGAAGTTCATCCTGCGCGAATTCCCGCTCGACATCGTCGCCAAGGCCGCCTTCATGCTCGCGCGCTGCGCCGGCGACGGGAAGTACTACCCGATGACCGACACGCTGTTCGAGACCCAGAAGAGCTGGGCCTTCACCAACAACCCGGCGCAGGCACTGCTCGCCATCGCCAAGCAGAGCGGCATGACCGAGCAGCAGTTCAACGCCTGCCTCTCCGACCAGGCGCTGGCCGACAACATCAACAAGATCGCCGAGCGCGGGGCGAAGGATTTCGGCATCGATTCGACGCCGACCTTCTTCATCAACGGCAAGAAGGTTTCCGGCGCGATGAGCCCGGAACAGCTCGACAAGGAACTCGCCCCGCTGCTGGCGCAGTGACGCGGACGCCGAGCTGAGCCCGGCGCCTCATCCGGCAGGACAAGGCACGCCGCCCGGCACCCCGCTCTTTGAAAAGCCCGGCCTCAGCGCCGGGCTTTTTGCATCGCGGCCCGCCCTACTCCGGCAAGGTAAGCCGTCCGTCGGAGCCGAGGGCGAAGCCGGGATTGTGGGCGATCTCCCAGGGGTGGCCGTCGGGGTCGGCGACATAGCCGGCATAGCCGCCCCAGAAGGTCGCCTGCGCGGGGCGCAGCGCGCGCCCGCCGGCGGCCACCGCGCGGATCAGCGTCGTGTCCACCTCGGCGCGGCTCGCCCGGTTGCAGGCCAGCACCACGCCGCCGAACTGGCCGGCGCGCCCGGCGAGCATGCCGGCATCGGTGGCGAGCTCGTGGCGCGGGTAGAGCGAGAGCATCACCGTGCCGCAGGCGAAGAAGGCGACGCCCTCGGCCTGCCGGACCCGCCGCTCAAGGCCCAGCGCCTCGTAGAAGGCGATGGCGCGGGCGAGTTCGGCGACGCCGAGCGTCACCAGCGAGAGTGCCAGCGGCGGCACGGCACGCGCCATGCCCGCCCCCACCGTGGCCCCCTCGGTCGCCTTGAGCGCCGCGACCTTCAGCCCCTGCATCGCCGCGCCGATCATGCGCTTTCTCCAAACAGCGACAATTGCTCGCCCTTCTGCGGCGGGCGGTGGAAATGGCGCGTGGTCAGCCGCAGATGGCGCCGGTTGAGGCCGAGCCGCTCGCTGGCGATCTCGAAGCGGCGGGCAAGCGTCCAGGCATAGGGCCCGCTGCCGGTCATGCGCTGGCCGAAGGCGGAATCATACTCCTTGCCGCCATGCAGCTCCTTGAGCAGCGACAGCACATGGCGGTAGCGATCCGGGAAATGGGCGAGCAGCCATTCCTTGAACAGGTCGCGGATCTCGAGCGGCACGCGCAGCATGACATAGCCAGCCTCCTGCGCCCCCGCCGCCACCGCGGCGTCGAGGATGCGCTCCATCTCGGCATCGGTCACGGCGGGAATGACCGGCGCGACCAGAACAGCGGTCGGCACTCCCGCCTCGCTGAGCCGGCGCACCGCCTCGAGGCGCCGCTGCGGCGTCGCGGCGCGCGGTTCCATGATGCGGGCGAGCTTGTGGTCGAGCGTGGTGATGGACAGCGCGACCTTGACCAGCCCGCGTTCCGCCATGGGCGCGAGAATATCCAGATCGCGCAGCACCAGCGCGGATTTCGTGACAATGCCGACCGGATGGCCGAAATCGCGGAGCACTTCGAGGATGCGGCGGGTGAGGCGCCATTCCTTCTCGATCGGCTGGTAGCCATCGGTGTTGATGCCGAGCGCGATGGTACGCGGCTCATAGCCGGGCTTCGCCAGTTCCTTGGCCAGCAGCTCGGGCGCGTCCGGCTTGGCGAACAGCTTGGTCTCGAAATCCAGCCCGGCGGACAGGCCCTGATAGGCATGGGTCGGCCGGGCAAAGCAGTAGACGCAGCCATGCTCGCAGCCGCGATAAGGGTTGATCGAGCGATCAAAGCCGACATCGGGCGAATCGTTGCGGGTGATGATGGTGCGCGGCTTCTCCACCGTCACGCTGGTGCGGAAGGCCGGCAAATCATCGAGGCTCTGCCAGCCATCGTCGAAGGCCTCGCGCGCCGTCGGCTCGAAGCGGCCGGCGGCGTTGGAGAGCGCGCCGCGCCCGCGCCGGCGCTCGCCCTCGACAAAGCGGGCCTGCGGCGGCACGGGGGGCACGATATCGATCTCGGAAAGGCCCGTGAGGTCGCGCCCTGCCGCCTCGCGGGCGGCCCGCTCAGCGGCCTCGCGCTCCTCCACCAGCCGCCCGAGACGACGCGGCGTGGCGCGGGGCTTGCGGGCGGGCGGCGCGCCGGCGGTAACGGCCACCGGACGGTCCGGAGAGGGGGAGGAGGTGCGCTGTTCCATGAGTGATTTTTAGTCCCCCCATGAGAACATATCAAGAACATATGTCGAAAAGTGACGGAGGGCGCTATACGCTGGGAATGTGGTGCTATAGGCAGAACGTCGCTCGCCCAAAACCCTTATGCGCCAATCCATAGCGCGTTCCGTCGAGGTGCTCTGCCGCGTGATCTCGATCGTCATTCCCACGACCGAAACCGCCAGCTTCCTCATCCCGACCCTCGCCGCACTGGTACCGGGCGCCGCCACTGGCGTGGTGCGCGAGGTTCTGCTGGTGGATGGGCGCGAATCGGCGGATGTGGCGGAGATCGCGGACGCGGCAGGCTGCGAATATCTGCGCGGCCCGGCCGATCTCGGCGCACGCCTGCGCCTTGGCGCGGCGACGGCGCGCACGCCCTGGCTGATGTTCCTCCAGCCGGCCGGCCTCGTGCAGGAAGGCTGGACGCGCGAGGTGCGCGGCTTCATCGACCAGGTCGAGCGCATGGGCGCCATGGACCGCCGCGCGGCGACCTTCCGGCTGGCGCTCGATGGTTTCGGCGTCGCCCCCCGGCTGAAGGAAGCGGCGGCGGTGGCGCGTTACGCGCTGACCGGCCGGGCGCGGCCCGAGCAGGGCCTGCTGATCCATCGCCGCTTCTATGAGGCGCTGGGCGAGCATGAGGCGGGCGCGCAGTCCCCGCGCCGGCTCGCCGCCCGCATCGGGCGCGGCCGGCTCGTGCTGCTGCGCTCGCAGATGCTGCTGCCGGAAGGCTGAGCTTCCGGGCAGGTCTCAGGAGGCGCGCAGCTTGCCGCGCTTCAGGTGCTCGTCCAGCCGGGGCAGGATTTCCACGAAATTGCAGGGCTTGTGACGGATGTCGAGCTGCTGGGCGAGGATGCCGTCCCAGCCGTCGCGGCAGGCGCCGGGCGAGCCGGGCAGGCAGAAAATGTAGGTCGCGTTCGCCGTGCCGGCGGTGGCGCGACTTTGCAGCGTCGAGGTGCCGATCTTCTGGAAGGAGATCATGTGGAACACGGTCGAGAAGCCCTCCATGCGCTTCTCGAACAAGGGTTCCACCGCCTCCGGCGTCACGTCGCGGCCGGTGAAGCCGGTGCCGCCGGTGGTGATGACCACGTCGATGGCCGGATCGGCGATCCACGCCGCCACCTGCCCGCGAATGGCGTCCACGTCATCCGTCACGATGGTCCGGGCGGCGAGGCGATGGCCGGCGCCCTCCAGCCGCTCCACCAGCGTGTTGCCCGAGCGGTCATCGGCGAGCGTGCGGGTATCGGAGATGGTGAGCACCGCGATGGCGAGCGGGATGAAGGCTTTCTCGGAAAGGGCCTTGTCGGACGTCTCGCTCGCGGCGCTCATGCGGCCTGATCCTCAGATGCTGCGGCTCTCGATGGCGTTGCACTGCGTCATCGAGCCGGTGTCCAGCCCCCGCTTAAACCAGCGCGCGCGCTGGGCGGAGGTGCCGTGGGTGAAGCTGTCGGGCACGGCATAGCCCTGCGCCTGCTTCTGCAACCGGTCGTCGCCGATGGCGGAAGCGGCGTTCAGCGCCTCCTCAATATCGCCGTCCTCGAGAATGCGCCACTGCGCGTTCGCGTGATGCGCCCACACGCCGGCGAGGCAATCGGCCATCAGCTCGACGCGGACGGAGAGCGCGTTCGCCTCGGTGCGCGAGAGCTGGCGCTGGCGCTGCTGCACCTCGCCGAGAATGCCAAGCTGGTTCTCGACGTGATGGCCGACCTCATGGGCGATGACATAGGCCTGCGCGAAATCGCCGGGCGCGCGGAAGCGGCGCTTCATCTCCTCGAAAAAGGCGAGGTCGATATACACCTTCCGGTCGGTGGGGCAGTAGAACGGGCCCATGGCCGACTGGGCGGTGCCGCAGGCCGAGCGGGTGCCGTTCGTGAACAGCACGAGGCCGGGCGGGCGGTAGGTCCCGCCCTGCGCCTTGAACTGCTGGGTCCACACATCCTCGGTCTGCGCGAGCACGGCGCTGACGAACTGGCCCTGTTGGTCTTGCGGCGGGGTGCGGCTCGCCGATGGCTGCTGCGGCGCGCTCTGGCTCGTCTCGCCGCCACCCATGAGGATTTCCGCGCCGCCGATCAGCACGGCCGGGTTGATGCCGGTGGCCCAGGCGATGAGGCCGACAATGATCAACCCGCCAATGCCGAGCCCGCCGCGACCACCCGGCAAGCCGCCGCCGCTGAAGCCTCCGCTGCCGCGCCGGTCTTCCACATTGCTGCTGCGCCGGAAATCTTCCCACCGCATGGCCATCCCTCCCGCAAAACACCACGGCGCGGTGCGATGGTGATGCACGCGCCGTGGCGGCAATGCGCGGGAAGGCCGGCGGTTCCGTCGAGAACCGCCGGATCGTGTCAGCCGCGCGGCTTGCCGAGAGCGGCAAGCCAGTCCCGGGCGAGCGTCAGGTCCGCCTGCGACAGGCCATGGCCGACGGGAAGCGTGCGGTGATCGAGCCGCGCGCCGGCCGTTGTGAGCTGGCCAGCGAGGCGGGCGGCGTTCTCCTCCGGCACGATCGGGTCCATGCCGCCGGAGAGCAGCAGGACCGACGTGCCGGCGAGGTCCGCCGCGGGCGGCTCGGCCAGCGGCACCATGGCGCGCAAGAGCACCGCACCCGCGAGCACGCCCGGCTGGGTGAGGAGCGTCGCGGCGGCGATGTTGGCGCCGTTGGAAAAGCCGACCGCGATGGGCGCGGCCAGCCCATAGGCGGCGCGGGCTTCCGCGACGAAGGCGGCGAGTTCACCCGCGCGCCGGCGCACATCCGCCTCGTCGAACACACCCTCGCGCAGGCGACGGAAGAAGCGCGGCATGCCGCCTTCCATCACCTTGCCGCGCGGGGAGACGAGCGGCGCGTCGGGCGCGATCATCCGGCCGAGCTGGATCAGGTCGTTCTCGTCGCCGCCCGTGCCGTGCAGCAGCAGCAGCGGCGTGGCGGCGGGATCGCCGCCCGGCTCGAAGCGGTGGAGAAAGGAGAGTTCGGCATTGGCGGATGCACGGGACAGCGGAGCGTTGACGCTCATGACGGCCTCCTGGCGGGAAAGAGGTCCCGCCCGCCGGAAATGGCGGGCGGGTAGAGGTCGGGATCAGGCGATCTCCGGCAGCACGGCCTCGATCTGGGCGCGGCGGCTCTCCAGGAAATCGGGGAGCTTCAGCGCCTGGCCGAGCTGGGCGGCCGGCTCGTCGGCGGCGAAGCCGGGAACGTCGGTCGCGATCTCGAACAGCACATGGCCGGGCTCGCGGAAGTAGACGGACCGGAAGTAGTTGCGGTCCTTCTGCTCCGTGGTGCGGATGCCGTGGTTCTCCTGCAGCTTCTTCACCATGGCGAATTCGGCCGCATCATCCGCCGCGCGGAAGGCGATGTGATGCACCGAGCCGCCACCCATGCGGGCGGGGAGGAAGCCGCCGGCCTCGTGGATATCGACGATGCCGCCGATTTCCGTGCCCTCGGCCTTGAAGCGCACCAGCGAGCCCTCCCGGCCGATCTCGGTGAAGCCGAAGATGTCGGTGAGGATGGCGCCGGTGGGCGCGGCCTCGGCGAGCAGGAGGTTCACCGAGTGGAAGCCGCGAATGGCGTGCTCGGCCGGCACGTCCGTGCCGAGCCAGGCCGGCTCATTCTCGGCGCCGGTGACACCGACCAGCGCGAGCCGCATGCCGTGCGGATCCTTGAAGGACAGCACGGTCTCGCCGAAGCGCTTGACGGGCGCGCTATGGGCGACGCCATTCTCGACAAAGCGGTGCGTCCAGTAGCCGATCGAGGCGGCCGGCACGCGGAACGCGGTCTCCTGCGTCTCGCCGACGCCGAGCCGGCCGGGCGCCACATGGTCCCACGGGAAGAAGGTGAGGATGGTGCCGGGCGAACCCGCCTCGTCGCCATAATAGAAGTGATAGGTGCCGGGATCGTCGAAATTGACGGTCTTCTTAACCAGGCGCAGGCCGAGCGTGCGGGTGTAGAATTCGACATTGCGGCGCGCATTGCCGGCGATCGCCGTAACATGATGGATGCCATTGCGGTTCATGATCTTGCCCTCTCAGGGAGCGCCAACCGCGCTCTGTTGGGACAAGAGATAAACCGGCAGCGACGCAATGCCATCTACTTTCGTTTGCGTTGACGCAATGACGACTTGGCTGCTATGGTGTCCCCACGCTGAATTGTCGTTTTTCCTTAGCTCGCAACGCTTTGCGGGCAGGGAGCCGAGCTGCCGCACGGACGGAGGGGCCCATGGCCGAGCCATTCAAGAACCTGGCCTGGGACGATTTCCGCCTCATCAAGGCGGTGGCGGACGCCAAGGGCCTGCCGGCGGCGGCCGCCTCCATCGGCGTGAACCATTCCACCGTGTTCCGCCGGCTGAAGCAGATCGAGGAGCAGCTCGGCGCGCTGCTGTTCGAGCGCCACCGCACCGGCTACGCCCTGACCCCGGCCGGCGAGGAACTTGTGGCGCTCGCCAACCGGCTCGACGAGGAGATCACCTCGGTCGGCCGCAAGCTCGCCGGGCGCGAGCCGGCGCCCTCGGGCGAGTTGCGGGTGACGACGCCGGATTCGCTACTGATCCACCTGCTGATGCCGATGCTGGCGACCTTCCGCGAGCGCTACCCGGAAGTGCGGCTCGACATCGTGCTGAGCAACCAGCCGCTCAACCTCTCCAAGCGCGACGCCGATGTCGCGGTACGCGCCACCGACCACCCGCCGGAGAACCTCGTCGGCCGCCGCGTCGCCCGCATCGCGTGGGCGCTCTATGGCCGGGCGAGCGACTTCCCCGATCCGGCAGCGGTGAAGCTGGAGGAGCTGGCAGCGCGCGACTGGGTCTCGCTCGGCGACACGCTCGGCACGCTGAAGGCGGTGAAGTTCGTGCAGGAAAACGTCGCCCCCGACCGCGTCGCCTACAAGATCAACAGCGTGCTTGGGCTGGCGGAGGCGGTGGAAAGCGGGGTCGGCATCGGCCACCTGCCCTGCCTCATCGGCGACGCCCGCCCTGCCCTGGTGCGGCTCGGCCCGCCCAATGACGATTATGCGGCGGATCTCTGGCTGCTGACCCACCCGGATCTGCGCCATTCGCCGCGCGTGCGGGCCTTTCTAGACTTTCTCGCGGTGGAAATCGGCCGGCACCGCCGCTTCATCGAAGGCGGCGCCGGGCATCAGGCCGAGTTGCCGGAGGCGGCCGGCCTTACGGCTTGACGCGCGCCAGCAGCGTGTTGCGCATCCGCGTCAGCTCGCCGGTCAGGTCGGCGATGGCGGCGGGGTCGCGATCGAGGCAGATGCCGATCTCGGTCGGCACGCCCTCCGCCTCCGCGCGCAGCGCGCGGCCCTTGTCGGTGAGGAAGATGCGCACCTGCCGCTCATCGGCGGCGTCGCGCACGCGGCGGACATGGCCGGCGCTCTCCAGCCGCTTCAGCAGCGGGGTCAGCGTGTTGGTCTCCAGCAGCACCCGCTCGCCGATCTGGCCGACGGTCAGGCCATCCTCGGTCCACAGCGTCACCATGGCGATGAACTGCGGGTAGGTCAGGCCCAGCCGGTCGAGGATCGGCTTGTAGACGCGGTTGAAGGCGTGGTTCGCCGAATAGACCGCAAAGCAGAGGAAATGATCGAGCTTCAATGTTTCGTCGTTGGACATCGGCGACCGGAGACCTCTTCGCCGGGTGCGGCGAACGTGCATGGCAGCGTGCCTCGCGCACGATGCAACCACAAGCGGGATTCTGCGTAACGCTGCGGCGGTTTGACGGCGCCCCGATTGTGGCAGGCCATTTGATGAAGGGCGCGCCGTCCTCTATAGCAGGGTGAACTCATGTCTCCGGGGGAATGCGAATGTCGGGAGGGGCTGCCACGACCAAGCCGACCGGCTTGGCCGAACCCGCCGCCGGCGATCTCAGCGTCACCGGGCGCCGCTCGGCCCGGCTGCGGCTGCGCGCCGCCTGGATGTATTATGTCGAGGGCATGACGCAGAGCGCCATCGCCGACGCGCTGGACATTGGCCGCGTCACCGTGGTGCGCCTGCTCGCCGATGCCCGCCAGCTCAACGAGGTGAAGATCTCGCTCAGCCGCGAGATCGCCGAGCTGCCGCGGCTGGAAATGGGCCTGCAGAAGGCGTTCGGCCTGCGCGAGGCGGTGGTTGCCCCGCTCTCCGGCCCGCTCGCCGACCCGACCAGCGCCATCGGTGCCGCCACCGGACAGGTGATCTCCGACCTCATCCGCCCCGACATGAAGATCGGCTTCGGCTGGGGGCGCACCTTGATGCGCGCGCTCGGCTTCATCGACGAGAAGGCGGTGTCGAACCTGCAGGTGATCTCGCTGCTCGGCGGCATCACCAAGGCCCGCCAGTACAACCCCTCGGAATTCGCCTGGCAGCTCTCGCGCATCTTCCAGGCCGACTGCCACCTCATCGCCGCCCCGGCCATTGTCGACAGCATCGAGACCAAGAAGGCGCTGATCGAGCGCTGCGGCCTCGGCACCGTCTATAATCTCGCGCGCGAGATGGACGCGGTGGTGCTGAGCGTCGGCGAGATGGAGACGGAGAGCACCTCGCTGCGCTTCGGCTTCTTCTCGCAGGCCGACTGGGCATCGCTGATCGCCGCCGGCGCGGTGGGCGACGTGGTCTACAATTTCATCGACATTGACGGGCGCCCCGTCGACCACCCGGTAAACAGCCGGGTCATGTCGATCCCGATCGAGACGCTGCAGGCAACGCCCGAGCGCATCCTCACCTCCGGCGGGCCGGGCAAGACGGCGGCGGTGCTCGGCGCGCTGCGCATGCTGCGCCCCACCGTCTTCATCACCGACGAGGTGACAGCCGCCGCCGTTCTGAAGGCGGTGGGCGCGGAGGACTGATCGGGACGACGGGTCCAGAAGACTGATCCATCTTGCGCTCGGCCTATTTGCCTCCGGCGAAATGTCGAGTACCGAAGACCATTGTCGAATACCAAGACTGCTGTGCGCCGGCCTGGCCGGCGGCAGGGCCGGAAGGAAGGGTTGAGCGTATGCTCGGGGCTAGCGGCATCGTACGGTCGGGCTTCGCCGCCGAACTGGAACAGTGGACCGCCAAGCACGGGCCGGTGACCATCGGGCTCGCCGGCGCCGGGCAGATGGGCACCGACCTCATCGTGCAGGCCGCGCTGATGCCGGGTGTGCGCATCGGCGCCGTGGTCGAACTCAACGCACAGACCGCGATCGACGCCGCGCTGATGGCCGGCCATGCCCGCGAGGACATCGTCTCCGTCGGCACCAGCGGGCAGATCGACCGCGCCATCGAGACCGGCAAGTTCGCCATCACCGACGACTACCGTGCCATGTGCGCGGCCGGGCATATCGACGTGGTGATTGACGCCACCGGCAGCCCGAATATCGGCACCATCGTCTCGCTGGAGGCGATCCGCAACGGCAAGCATGTGGTGCTGCTCAGCGTCGAGGCCGACATCACCATTGGCCGCTTCCTCAAGCAGGAAGCGCGCAAGGCCGGCGTGGTGCTCACCGGCGCCGCCGGCGACGAGCCCGCCGCCACGGTGGAACTGATCGGCTTCGCCCAGTCGCTCGGCTTCGAGATCGTCTGCGCCGGCAAGGCGAAGAACAACGCCTTCAAGCCCGACGCCATTCCCGACGAGTTCGAGGAAGAGGCGAAGGCCCGGAACATGAACCCGCGCATGCTGGTCGAGTTCGTCGACGGCTCCAAGACCATGGTGGAGATGGCCGCGCTCGCCAACGCCACCGGCCTCGTGCCGGATGTGCCGGGCATGCATGGCCCGGCGGCGGATCGCGATGTGCTGGCGCAGGTGCTCTGCACCAAGGAGGATGGCGGCATCCTCTCTCGCTCGGGCGTCGTCGACTTCACCCTCGGCAAGGGCGTGGCGCCCGGCGTGTTCTGCATCGTCAAGCCGCGCCACCCGCGCGTGATGGAGCGCATGGCGGACCTCAAGGTCGGCCCCGGCCCGTGCTTCGCGCTGATCCGTCCCTATCACCTCACCAGCCTCGAAGTGCCGCTCTCGGCGATGCGCGCGGTGATGCACCGGGCGCCCGACATGGAGGTGCTCGACCATCCCGTGGCCGAATGCACCGCGCTCGCCAAGCGCGACCTCGCCCCCGGCGACGTGCTCGGGCGAATCGGCGAGTATGATTATCGCGGCTACACGATGGGTTGGCGCGACGCGCGCGACAGCCTCGCTCTGCCCCTCGGCCTCGCCGAGCGCGCCCGCGTGGTAAAGCCGGTGCGCAAGGGCGAGCGGCTGACCTACGACAATTGCGTGCCGGACGATCAGATGATCGTCACCCAGATCCGCCGCCGCCTCGATCAGGCCGACGCGCAGTTCCTGGCGGCCTGAGGCCGACGGAGTGAGGGCCCGGCGGGATTCGCCCGCCGGCCCGTTCAGGCGTCACGCATTGCCCGGCCGGGAGGTCGCGAGCGCGGTGAAATGTGCGTCGGCAAGGCGTGCCTCGGCTTCCGCAAGGGCTTCGGCGAGCTGGCGCACCTGCGCGGGATCGAGCACGAGCTGGAGGGCCGGCACCGGTTCGCCGGGCTTGGGCGCGCTGGTGCCGATCTCGATGCGCAGCCCCACCTTTTCCGTGCCGAACAGGGCGGTGGTGAAGGCCTGCATCGGCCACACCTTGAGATGGCCCTTGTCGTCCTTGTCCCAGTCGTCGAAACGGCCGGCCATGTGCGCTCTCCTCACCTGTTGATCGGGCGCGGCTGAATGGCGCCCGGCTTTGCTCCCGTCTAGCATCAAATCGGGCGCGCGCGACAGGCTTCGCGTGGGGAGGCTGCCTTAAGACGAAGGCGGGGCGGCCCGGCCGCTCTCGCGGAAGGTCCAGATGGCGTTGCCGGCATAGTGCCAGAGCACGAGAAGGCCGGTGACGAGGATCTGGGCCGGCAGATAGGGCGCGCCGAGCGGGCCGGTCAGCAGCGCCATCAGCGCGGCATTGATGACGAGGCCGAGGCCGGCCACGGTGAAGAACTTGCCGGCTGCCTCGACATGCCCCTTGCTGGACCGGAAGATGACGCGCCGGCTGAGCTGGTAGTTCACCAGCCCGCCGGTCAGGAAACCGGCGGTGGAACCGAGCACGGGACCGGTAAGGCCGCCCTGCACGAGACCGATCAGCACCGCGTAATGAGCGAGCGTGCCGAGCGCGCCCAGCGCGGCGAAGAGCAGGATGTGGCGGGCGCGGGCCAAGAGCGCCGCGCGCGTCGTCACTCCCTGCGGTAGCGCCCCGCTCACGGTTTGGCCTTGGCCACCTGCGGGCCAACCGCCTCCTGCATCGACACGGCGGGCGCGTTGAAATCGATGCCCCAGCCGTCATCGTCC